>SXIR01000062.1 GCA_005772765.1 Actinomycetota bacterium | reverse complement strand
CCGTCGATCAGCACGTCGAGCATGCCGTCGATGCCGTTGGCCGGGTCGACGACCCGTCCGCCTTTAAGCAGCCTCTTCATGTTCCGCTCCGCCGGCGAGAAGATACAGGACCGCCATGCGCACGGCGACGCCATTGGCCACCTGCTCGAGGATGACGGAGTACGGCCCGTCGGCGACTTCGGAGGCGATCTCCACGCCGCGGTTCATCGGACCCGGGTGCATCACCACGACGTCGGGCTTCAAGCGCGCGGCTCGCGCCGCGTTCAATCCCCACCGCGCGGTGTATTCGCGCAGGCTGGGAAAGCGACCCCCGGCGATGCGTTCTTGTTGGATGCGCAGCAGGTACACGACATCGGACTCGGCGAGCACTTCGTCGAGATCGTGATGCACTTCGGCGGGCCACCCCACCAGGGATTCGGGCATGAGCGTCGGCGGTCCGACGAGCGTGACCCGAGCGCCGAGCGCGGCAAACATCTTCACGTTGCTGCGAGCGACCCGGCTGTGCACGATGTCGCCGATGATTGCGACACGCGTGCCGTCGAGGCTGCCTTGGCGGTGCCGACGCAACGTGAACGCGTCGAGCAGCGCCTGCGTCGGGTGCTCGTGGCGGCCGTCGCCGGCGTTGATCACCGCCGCGTCCGTCCATTCGGTGACCCGGCGCGGCGCTCCGGCCGCTTGATGACGAACCACGATGGCGTCGATACCCATTGCTTCGATCGTCTGCACGGTGTCGAGGAGGGACTCGCCTTTCTTGACGCTCGACGTGCTGACCGAGAACGTCATCGTGTCCGCGGAAAGGCGCTTCGCCGCCGTCTCGAAGCTGAGGCGGGTCCGGGTGGAATCCTCATAGAACAACGACACGACCACCTTGCCGACCAGCGCCGGGATCTTCGGAATCTCGCGATGGGTCACGGCGAGGAACTCCTCGGTCCGGTCGAGCATGCGTTCGATACCGCCGCGGCCGCCGAGATCGTCGACCGAGAGAAGGTGGCGCAGGCGCGACTCGCTCATCGTTCGGCTCCTGCCGTCGCCGGTGCCCAGAGCTCGACCCGGTCGTCGCCGCCGTCGAGATCATCGAGCTTCACCCGCACGTCCTCGGCGATCTTCGTCGGCAGGTTCTTCCCGACGTAATCGGCCCGGATCGGCAGCTCGCGATGGCCGCGGTCGACCAACACCGCGAGCTGGACCGTCTTGGGCCGCCCGAGATGCACGATCGCATCGAGCGCGGCACGGATCGTGCGTCCGGTCGCCAAGACGTCGTCGACGAGCACGACGTGACGATCGGCGACGTCAGGGACGGCGGTCGGGCCCAACGGCGTCACCATGCGGCGGTTGATGTCGTCGCGATGAAAGGCGACATCGAGCGACCCCACCGGGACCTGGGTGCCTTCGAACGCAGCAATTGCGGTCGCGATGCGCTCGGCGAGCGGCACCCCGCGCGTGTGCAAACCGACCAGGACGAGATCGGTCGCGCCGCGGTTGTGCTCGACGATCTCGTGGGCGATGCGCGTCACCGAACGGCGGAGGGTGTCGGCATCGAAGACGACGGTTCGCAGCACCATTGCGGCATCGCGTGCCGTGCCATCGGTGTCGTTCGACCCGCTGTTCGACCCGTCGTTCGCGTCACGCGCGTGCATACTCCTGCCCTCCCTCCGTGGGAGCCTCTCGGGACTCCCTTCACGGTGGTACGGCGACGACCCTACACCAGCGCGCGCACCAAGGCCTCGACCCGTCGTCGATCCTCGTCGGTCACGGCGACCGGACCGAAGGCGTCGGCGTCGATCGCGGCTCCGACGTCGACAAGCGCAGCGCACTCCAATCGTTCGGCCAGCGCGGCCGCATAACGCGTGGGGGTCTCGCCGCGTCGCCGGGGCCGTTCGGTCGCCGCACCGACCCGCTCGAGGTCGTCGAGCACCCGCGTCGCCCACGAGCGACGACGAAGTCGCCCGACCCGTTCGAAGCGGTCGCGAATCGAACGAAAGCCGAACCCACCGGCCACGCCGACGATGAGCGCGACCCCGAGGAACCAGATGTTGGCCTGCACCCAGGTGAACACCGAAGGCGAGGCCGTGCTCTCCCCCGCCAGCGGGACCGAAGCCGTCGGGTCGAACCCTTGCCAACCGACCCCCGGGAACCAGACCTCCGCCCACGCGTGTGCGTGCTTGGCTCGTACGACGTAACGCCCGGTGAGCGGGTCGAAATCGCCCGTGACGAAACCCGTGGCGACTCGGGCCGGGATCCCGAGTTCCCGCAACATGACGACGAGCGTCGACGCAATCTGCTCGCACCAACCTCGACGCCCGTCGAACACAAACCAGTCGACGACATCGCTGACATTGCGGCTCGGTAAGGGCGCGTCGAGCGAATACTCGACGTTGGCATCGAGCCAGGCTTCGATTGCCCGAACCTTCTCGTAGGTCGTCGGGGCGTCTTCGGTGATGCGGCGCGCCAGTTCGCGCACCCGCTCGGTTGCCGTCGCCGGCTGGGCATAGCGCGTTGCGATCTCGGGCGGCAGCGCACCTTGCGCGCGGCGCAACGTCGCCTCGGTCGCATTGGGTTCGGCCGACACGACCGTGTAGCGGGCGCCTCGCCCGAGCGGATCGAACGTCGCGCTCAGCGTGCCGTCGTGACGCACGGCCGCAAGATGATCGGATTGCAACTCGACGGCTTCGGGCGCAGCGAACAACACCTCGACGTTGGGCGCGACGAGTTCGTAGGTCTGCTCGTTGAGACGGCTTCGGTCCGTGACCGCGCCGAGACCAGCGGGAATCGCCGAGCGCAGTTTGTCATCCGAACCGGGCAACAACGACACGGTGCTGTCGTCGGTTCGGAACCAGGCCGTACCGTCCCACGTGTCGAAGGTCGCGCCACGCCAGAACGCGGGCCGGTCGGCCGTGACGTACATGACGACTTCGTCACCGAGCCTCGGTCGACCCCGCGTGTCCATCACCCCGACGTCGCGCAGGTTCGCCGATGACGACGCGGCGAACGGGTCGGCGGGTTCGCCCCGTTGATTGCTCGCAGAACCGACCGCCATGACCGGCCACAGCACGAGCGCGAGCACGCTGACGACGACCCCACCGACCACGATGACGGGCATCATGGCGCGGTCGCCCCGCGCTGCGCTCAGCCTCGGACGACGTGCCCGTTCGGAGCGTTCGAGCGCGACGAAGGTAGCGAGCGTGGCGAATGCCCACGCAATGATCGTGAGGGAACTCACCGCGCCCGACCGTGCGTAGCGGGTCAGCACGAAACCGCCTGAGGCGATGACGAGCGGAGTTGCGAGCCGCGTTGGGATCGATGGCAACGCAACGACGGCGAGCAGGCCGACAACGGCACCGGCCGCGAACGTGAGCGTGACCGGCAAGCCGAAGTGGCGGGCGCCGGCCGCTGTCGCGCACCCGACGCTGAGCGCGGCCCCCACCGCGACCCAACGATCAGGCCCGCGCAGGTCGACGGCACCGCCGGTGGAGCGAGGCGCAGGCGTCGCCGCCGGCATCAGGCGATCTCCACGACGCCGGGCAGGTCGACCGGCGGCGGCGCACCGGGGGTCGCGCGGGCGAGTCGTCGGCCGAGTTCGCGCGTCGTCGCGACTCGAGCGACGACGCCGTGGCGACCTTCGTGGGTCGCGAGTACAAGTCGTCGGCCCGAGCGCAACACCGCACTGCCGGCACCCATCGCCCGGGCCGCGGCTGGCTCGGCGATCGCCGGGTCCGCGCTGAGTTCGACTCGGATCGTGACGTCGCGAGCGGTCGTCGGTTCGAACTCACGCACGTGGAGCGCGCCCAGCCGAGCCGTGCTCGGCCAATGCACAGTCTTGGGTGCGTCGCCGGCTCGGTACGGCCGGACACCGCGAACGAGGTCGCCCGCAAGCGGGGTTGCGAGCACCGCAGCGGTGCCCTCGTCGTCGTCGGTGTGGGATGGGACATCGGTCGCGAGCGCGCTCGGAACGATGTACATCGGGTTGGCGAGCTCGACGGTGAAGACCTTGCGGCGAACGAACATGCCGAACGGCCACGATGTGCGGATCTCGGCGCGGGCTGTTCTCCAGACGCCCCGGCGGGGTGCCAGCCAAGCGATCGTTCCATCGTCGCCGATGCCCGCATCGTGCCAGTCGGTCGGCGGGTCGAGCAGGCGCACGCTGCATTCGGCGGGCATGAGGCCGTCGATGCGCAGACCGATCACGACGTCGTGACCAGCCACCCCGTCGGTGGGCGGATCGACCGTGATACTGACGCCGCGCAGCGACCAGCACGCGCCGGTGACGCCGAGGACCAGGACCGAGACGGCAAACGCGGCGAGCAACGCCAATGCGGGCTCGCCGCTGGCCAGCGTGTTGCCGATCGCGAGCACGGCGATCCCACCGGTTGCCAGCGCGGCGAACGTGAACTCGCCGGGGGCCGGACGCCGGCTCGCGTCGACTCGACCGCCGTGGACGCGATCGTCGATCGTGTGCACGGCTCAGCCTGTCGGCACGACGACGTAGTCGAGCAACTCGCGAAGCGCAGCCGACGCGGTCGTGATGGATATGCCCTCGATCGTGACGACACGGTGCGAGAGCGAGGCAACGAAGACTGCTTGCACATCGTCGGGCGACACGTACCCGCGCCCGCCCACGACGGCGTGGGCCCGAGCGAGCCGAACGAGCGAATCGATCGCACGCGGCGACGCCCCCAACACGATGGCGCCATGGCACCGGGTGGCTTCGGCGAGGTCGAGGACGTAGTCGAGCACCACATCGGCGAGATGAATCGATTCGATGGTCGTCATCGTGGCGGCGAGTTGCGGTGGCGTACACACCGTGACGATGTCGTCGAGTGCGCCGCTTCCGCCTTCGCCCCGCAACAGCGCTCGCTGCGACGCACGGTCGGGTACGCCCATCGACAATGCGGCGCCGAACCGGTCGAGTTGGCTTTCGGGCAGGGCGAACGTTCCCGCAGAACCGTGCGGATTCTGCGTCGCGATCACGAGGAACGGTCGCGGGAGCGCGTGCGTGACCCCGTCGATGCTGACCGAGGCTTCTTCCATCGGTTCGAGCAACGCCGCTTGGGTCCGCGGCGACGCTCGGTTCAACTCGTCGACAAGCACGACGTTGGCGAAGACGGGGCCCGGCCGAAACGACCACTCGTGGCGGGCCGTGTCGAACACCGTCGTACCGACCAGGTCGCTCGGGAGCAAGTCGGGTGTGCACTGGACCCGGCGAAAGCTGCCTCCGAGTGCCGCGGCCAGGCTGCGAGCCAGCATCGTCTTGCCGGTTCCCGGGACGTCCTCGACGAGGAGATGTTCGCCAGCAAGAAGGGCACAGAGGGCGAGTCGAATCGAATCGGGCTTGCCGCGCACCACGGATTCGACCTGGCCTCGGAGGGCCGCAGCGATCGCGACGGGGTCGACGGCGTCGCTTCGGAGTGCACTGAGGCTCATGGTCGCTCCCGGCCGGTTCGCGGCGCGCCGAGGCTAGGCGGGACGCGCATCACGATGTTCTCGGCGTCGTCACGGCCCGACCTGAGCCTGTCACCGGCCTCAGTCGTCGAGGCCGGCTTCGGGCATCGACCCGAGCAGGACTTCGACGAGTTCGCCCTGGAAGTACGTGAGCACCTGATAGAGGTAGCGCGCGGGTCGCTGGGGGTCGTCGTCGTCCATTTCGTCGGGGTCGCCGGGGTCGTCGAGGTCGTCCTCGTCGTCGTCTCGGATCCCGATAGCGGTGCCGAGGGTGAGTCGGGTGTCGTTGAGGACACAGAGCCAGTCGGCTTCGGCGTCGGCATCGAGGGCGATCGCTTCGGTGCGCTCGCCGAGCGCGACGGGTTCGAGCACTGCGGTCAAGCGGTCGAGCCGGTCGAGGCGGTCGCGCAGGAGGTCGGGGCCGGCCAGGGCCCGCCACGTCGTCTCCGCCTGATCTTCGGTCGGATCGAGGTACGCCCGCGGGAACAACCGTTGCATGATCGGGTCGTCGGCGGGGCCATCGAGCACCTCGCGCATCTCGCGTACGAGGCCGAGAATCGTTGCGGCTTCCGTACCGGCGAGGCGCAGCCGCACCTGCCCGTCTCGGGCGCGCGACCACCACTGCCCCGCCATCAGGCGACCCCCTTCACGGTCCCACGCTCACCGGCGCCACCCATGGGTTGTCCATCTCTTCGTCTATTCGTCGTGCTGCAGCGTGGCCCACAGCCCGTGCGCGTGCAAGCGACCAACGTGGCCTTCACACTCCGGACGTGACCCTGCAGCGACGACCGCGCGACCTTCGTGGTGCACTTGCATCATCAGGCGAGTCGCCTTGTCGCGCGAGTACCCGAACAGCTTCTGGAACACGTAGACGACGTACGCCATCAGATTCACCGGGTCGTTCCAGACGATGACAATCCACGGTGCGTCGGTCTCGGGAACCTCGTCGACGTCGGGCTCGACGACGGTGCCGGGCCCGGTCACCGCGATCACGATCCGGCGTCGTCCTCGGGCGAAGGTGCCGCAACGTCGTCGACCGGAGCTGGCTCGACCTCGGCAGCGACGCGCGAGAGCAGACCGTTCACGAATCGACCGCTGTCCTTGGTCGAATATTGCTTGGCCAATTCGACGGCTTCGTTGATGACAACGGCCGTCGGAAGCCCAGCGCCATGGACCAACTCGTAGGTGGCGAGGCGCAACAGTGTCCGATCGACGACGGGCATCCGCTCGAGGCTCCAGTGCTCGCTGCAGCGTTCGAGCAAGGCGTCGATGGCGACGCGGTGTTCGTCGACGCCGCGCAGGAGTTCGACGACGTACTCGTCGGGTGCAACGGCCAACTCGGCCAGCACCGCATCGCCCGACAACCCGCGCACGTCGCCCTCATAGGCGATGCTCAGCGCGTGCTCACGCGACTCGCGGCGGGTGGCAGCAACCATGCGCGCAGCGACTCAGGCGCGAGCGAGGTAGTCGCCGGAGCGGGTGTCGACTTTGATGCGCTCTCCGGTCTCGACGAACAGCGGCACCTGCACCATGAGTCCGGTCTCGAGTTTGGCGGGTGTGCGCGCTCCGCTGACGCGGTCGCCTTGCACGCCAGGTTCGGTTTCGACGACTTCGAGTTCGACCGCGGCCGGTAGATCGACGCCGAGAATCTCGTCGCCGAACATCGGCAACACCACCGTGTCGGACTCGCGCATGTAGTTGACGGCGTCGCCGAGTTTCGCAACCGGAACCTGGATCTGGTCGTAGGTGGCGTTGTCCATGAAGACGTAGTCGCCACTTTCTCGGTACAGGAACTGCATTTCGCGCTTGTCGATCGTCGCGAAGCCGAGTTTCTCGTCGGCTCGGAAGGTCTTGTCGACGACCGCTCCGGTGCGGGCGTTCTTCAACTTCGTGCGGACGAACGCTCCGCCCTTGCCCGGCTTGACGTGCTGGAACTCGACGACGGTCATCAGGCCTTCGGGAAGGTTGAGGGCCATGCCGTTCTTGATGTCGTTGCTGGAGATGCTCACGATGCGCGCGTCCTGTTCGCGGAAAGGTCAGATGACGAGAGTTTTGGGAGTCAGCGTCAGCGGTTCGTAGCCAGTTTCGGTGACCAGCACCGTGTCTTCGAGCCGGACACCGCCGACGCCGGGGAGGTAGACGCCGGGTTCGACCGTGACGATGTCGCCAACGACGAGGGTACCACTGCCGGTCTTGGCAACCCGAGGCGCCTCGTGGATCTCGATCCCGACACCGTGACCAGTGCCATGACTGAACGCTTCGCCGTAACCGGCGTCGTCGATGATGTCGCGACACGCTCGATCGACGGCTGCGACCTCGACGCCGGCGCGCACGGTGTCGCGACCTGCGCCTTGGGACGCGTGCACGAGGTCCCACAACCGCGTGGCTTCGGCGCTGGGTTCCCCAACGCTGACCGTGCGGGTCATGTCGGAGCAGTACCCGTCGACGATGCAGCCGAAGTCGCAGACCACGAGCTCGCCGGGTGCGATCACCCGGGCGCTCGGACGGGCGTGCGGTTTCGCGGCGTTCGGTCCGCTGGCAATAATGGGATCGAAGCTCACCGCGCTCGCACCCCGTCGTCGCATCGCGAACTCGAGGTCGAGGGCGAACTCCACCTCGGTGATGCCCGACCTCATGCGGGGCAGCATCTCGGCAAAGGCCGCGTCGGCGATCGCGCACGCGGCGCGGATGCGGTCCACTTCACCGTCGTCCTTGGCGCGACGCAATGTCTCGACGCGACTGCCGCCCGCGACACATTCCACTGGCGCGAACCGAGCGGTGAACTCGCGTGCTTGCGCCCACGTCACACCGTGTTCTTCGAGCCCGAGCCGACTCAGACCGGTGAGGGCCGTCGCGAGCACATCGAGTTGCTCGCTCGCGGCGGTGCGGATCTCGATCTCGGCCTCGACCTCGTTCGCTCGCAGTTGCTCGTGCGCCTGGGTCGAGTATCGGCCGTCGCTGACGAACACACTGGTGCCGTCGGCACGTACGAGCAACATGCCAGCCGATCCCGTGAACCCGGTGAGGTATCGAATGTTCACCAAGCGCGTGACGAGCAACGCGTCGACGTCACCGAGCGTCGCGACGAGTTTCGGGAGTCGTGCCGCGACCTCACACGGCGCCAACGTGGTCAAATCGAACATCAGGTTCCCAACTGTTCACAAACCGCGTCGACCGCGATCCGATATCCGGTGGCGCCGAGTCCGGCCACGATCCCGTTGACGTAGGGCGACACCACGCTGCGATGACGCCACGACTCACGAGTGTGGGTATTCGACAAGTGCAGTTCGAGTTTGACACCGTCGAACGCGGCGAGCGCGTCGGCGATCGCGTAGGCGTAATGGGTGAAGGCTCCAGGATTGATGATGATCGCCGCGCACCGTTTCCGTGCGCCGTGGATTGCGTCGATCAGCCCTGCTTCGCTGTTGCTCTGCACGTGTTCGACGTCGTGCCCGCGCGGCGCGGCTGCGGATCGAGCGATGTCGACGAGGTCGTCGAGCGTGGTCGTGCCGTAGATCTGGGGCTCTCGGTCGCCGAGCAGATTGAGGTTGGGCCCCGAGAGCAGCAGGATCGTCGCCATGAGCTTGCGAGTCTACGGTCGCGCCGAGCCGTCACCGCGCCTGTTCGTCGTCCGTACGCCGTCGGGCGCCGACAAACGCCATCGCCTATTCGATGCCGACCGCGGCGAACGCGGCCTGCAACGCCGACTCGGGCGGGTCGTCGACGAGTTCGAGACCGCGCGGGCCCTGGAGCACGAAGGTCAGGCCACCGGCTGCCTTCTTGTCGCGACGCATCACGGCCGTGAGCCCTGCACTCGACAACCCGTCGGGCGCCCGGACCGGAAGCCCAAGGCTCTCGACGATCGACCGGTGGCGTTCGACCGCACTCGCATCGATCCGATCGAGCGCCCCGGCGAGCGCGCCGGCAAACACGAGCCCGACCGCCACGGCCTCGCCGTGTGCGAGCGCGTGCTCGGCGACGGTTTCGATCGCATGCGCGAGGGTGTGGCCGTAGTTCAGGTGCGCCCGCACGCCAGTGCGTTCGAACTCGTCGCGCGCGACGAAATCGGCCTTCATTGCCGCGCTGCGCCGGATCACGTCGCCCAGCACCTCGGGATTCCGGACCAGAATCGGACCTCGTTGGGTCGTCAGCAGCTCCGCCAGCACGTCGTCGCCCATCAAGGCGTATTTCGCGACCTCGCCGAGACCACAGTGATACTCGCGGATTGGCAGCGTGAACAACGTCGACGGGTCGGCCAGCACAGCCAACGGTTGGTGAAACGCCCCGACCAAGTTCTTGCCTTGGGGAAGGTTCACGCCGGTCTTGCCGCCAATCGCACTGTCGACCATGGCGAGCAACGTTGTCGGCACTTGCACGATGTCGATGCCCCGGTGGTAGGTGGCCGCGAGAAATCCGGCCACGTCACCGACGACGCCACCGCCGAAGGCCACGACGGCATCGCGTCGCAAGATGCCGTTGGTTGCCAGTTGCTCGCTCAACGATGCGATGGTCGTGAGCGATTTTGCACGTTCACCGTCGTCGATCGTGAACCATTCGCTGTCGATGCCGATGCCGTCGAGCAAGCTCGCGAACGCCTCGCCGTGATGACGCAGCACCTCGGCCTGCGAGACAACGGCGACCCGGCGACGTCCGGCCAACACGATGCCGAGTTGGTCGTGCACGCCCGAGCCGATGTGTACCTCGTAGGGCCGCTCGGCGATCGCGACGGCGACAACCGATCGGCCCGGCTCGATCTCGGCGCCGACGGTTGCGACGTCGCCAACAACGGCGTCGGCGGACGGCACCACGACGCCTGGAGCTCCATGGGTGATCGTCGAAACCTCGGCGGTCACCGGTTCTTCCGCGCTCGTTGGCGTCAGCAGATCCATCTCGTCAGCCTGGGTTGCCGGAGTTGGGGCGATCGCGGACGTGGTCTCGACAACGGGTTGGGTCGGCTCGGGGGCGGACACGACCACCGGGTCGTCGTGACCGGCCGCGACAGCACCCTCGATCCGCGACTGCAACAGTTCGATCGTCGCGGCCGCGCGGTCGGCCAGATCGTTGACGACGTCCTTGTGGTAGCCGCGCATCACCTCACGCAAGTCACCGTCGACGAGTTCGCGTGGGCTGATCGGATTGTCCGGCGCGGAAGCTGTCCGTCCACGCGCCACGGCGGCCAACCACTCGAGCGTGCACGCCGCCCGCTCGAACAATTCCAGGACTTCATCTTTGTCATAGCCCCGGAACTGTTCGCGCAGGTCCGTGTCGCGCAGTTCCTTGGGTGAGATCACGAAATCGTTGGTCACCGGCATTCCGCTCCCTCGGTCCATCTGGTCACGTGATTCTCGCGGCTCGGAGCACCGCAGTCGCGACATCTTCGGGCGTGAGGCCGTCGGTCTCGATCACGATGGTGGCCGCGGCGTCGTAGGAGTTCCGGCGCGACTCGGACAGTTCGCGCAGCCGGACGACCGGAGCGGTACCGCCATCGGCGGCCAGCAGTGGGCGTCCGGAACCCGAACCCACGCGTTCGGCCAGCGACTCGGGCGTGGCCTGGAGCCACACCACGACCCCGTGTTCGCGCAGACGTGCTCGGTTGGCCGGGTCGAGCACCGCGCCACCGCCGCAGGCGATGACGTGTGGTTCGGGCTCCGAGACGGCCGCACCGACGGCTCGGGCTTCCCACGCACGGAACTCGGGCTCCCCCGCCGCGAACAGGCTCGCAATGGTCTGGCCCGACATGCGCTCGACGAGTTCGTCGGTGTCGACGAAGGGTCGCCCCAGCTGCGTTGCGCACAACCGACCGACGGTCGACTTGCCCGAACCCATCAACCCGACGAGCACGAGGTGCGTCGGGGTGGTTCCGTTCACGAACGCAACGACGCGACGTATCCCGCGTGGTTTCGACGTAGTTCGTCGAGCGAATCCCCGCCGAACTTGCGCAACGTCTCGTTGGCGAGAACCAACGCCAACATCGTCTCGGCGACCACGCCTGCGGCCGGCACCGCGGTCACATCCGTGCGTTCCTTGAACGAAACCGTCTCTTCCTTCGTGACCACGTCGACGGTCGTCAGCACTGGCCGATTGAGGCTCGCGAGCGGCTTCATCGCGGCGCGTGCCACGATCACTTCGCCCGTACTCATGCCGCCTTCGACGCCACCGGCTCGCGCGGAATCGCGTCGATAGTCGTCGGTCGCCGCGTCCCAGTGGATCGCGTCGTGGGCGTCGCTGCCGCGTTTGGCCGCGATCGACCACCCGTCGCCGATCTCGACCGCTTTCATTGCTTGAATGCTCATGAGGGCTGCGGCGATCGCAGCATCGAGGCGGCGATCCCAGTGGACGTGGCTACCCAGTCCGGGGGGTGCCCCGTACGCGAGCACCTCGACGATCCCGCCCAGCGAGTCACCCGCCTTCGCCGCCTCTTTGATCTCACGGATCATCGCCGCCTCGGCGTCGGAGTCGAAGCAACGAACTTCGGACGCGTCGATCGAGTCGAGATCCGCGAAGGTCGGACGGCGGAGGTCATTGCGCACGCCCGCTGCACCGATCTGGACGACGTGGCTCAGGATCGACACGTCGAGGTAGCCGAGGAGCTGCTTGGCGATCGCGCCCGCAGCAACACGCGCCGCGGTTTCCCGTGCCGAAGCGCGCTCGAGCACATCGCGTGCGTCGACGAATCCGTACTTCTGCATCCCCGCGAGGTCGGCGTGACCCGGTCGGGGTTGGGTCAGCGGGTGCCCCGTTGCGCCGGGCGCGGCCTTCATTTCGTCGGCCCACTTGCCGGTCTTCCACTCGCTGTTGTGGATCAACACCGCCACGGGTGACCCGAGCGTGCGCCCATGGCGCACGCCGCCGACGAACTCGATCTCGTCGGCTTCGAAACGCATCCGCGGGCCACGTCCGTAGCCGAGGCGCCGACGGGCGAGTTCGTTGCCAACGTCATCGAGCAGGATCGGCAGTCCGGCCGGCAGTCCCTCGACCGTGACCACCAGGGCCGGGCCGTGCGACTCGCCCGCGGTCAGGTAGCGCAGCATCGACTCAGGCTACGCGCACGAACCGACGCACTCGACACGAAACGAAGCTGAGCCGCTGGCACACCACCGGAGGCATTCCGTCGCCGGATTGGTACGACTACTTGTTCGTGCTGGAGTTCTCGCAGAGCGGGAACAGCACGTCGCCGTGTTGGAAGCTTCCGCAGTTGTCGCTGGTGCCCTCGACGAAACGGTACGTGTTGTTCGGACCGAAGTTGGTGCCTTCGAGCACGTCGGGGTACGTCGTCGTTCCGATCTTCACGGTTGCCAAGTAGGTGCCATTGCCCTGACGGGTGATCGTCAACAGCGTGAAGAGGTTCGGCGACGGGTTGTTGCCCGGAATCGTCGTCGTTGTGCTCGTCGTCGTGGCGCCCGCGACGGTGGTTGTCGTCGAGCCACCGGGAACCGTGGTCGAGGTGGTCGACGTCGACGGGTTGGTCGACGGCGTGATGATGATCGCGGGTTCGAAGGGGTTCTTCCCGCTGTAGATGTCGATGTCGCCGGGGCTCGGCGGGATCGCGTTGGGATCCAGGGTGGTCGACGTCGCGCCGATGCTCACGCTCAACTCGGGGCCGCTCGACGGCGTCGCGTCGTTCCCTCCGTCGTTGTCGTCCGAGAACACCGTGAACCGTGCCGCGGCTGCGAGCACGACAGCGATCAACACGCCGATGAGCACTTTGGTACGACGTTGGTCGCCCATCAGTTCGACTCCCCCGTGCTCGAGGTGGCCGCGTCGTCGATGGTCGTGGTCGCGGTCGGGTCTTCCGCGATCTCGGGGCTCGGTCGAGCGACGACCGTCGCTTGCGTGAACATGCGCGCGGTGATGTTCACCGACAAGGTCGGCGCGCCGGTGACACTCGGGATGTTGCCCGACCCGGTCGTGCCTTCGACATCTCCGTCGAGCGAACCCGCGTTCACTTGGATCGTGTCGATCACGACGATGCGCGACAGGTCTTCGAGCTCTTTCAGGTACTCGAGCACCTGGTAGTAGCCGCCCTCGAGTTGCATCGTCATCGCGATCTCCGATGCACCGCTCGCGCCCGGCGTCGGTTCCGCCGGCGTGATCTGCAGCCAGTCGAGACCGCTTTCGTCGGCGATGTCGTTCGCGGACCGCAAGAATGCTGCAAGATCGGTCTGCTGCGGGATCATCGCACCGAACTTGGCCTGTTCCTCGATGAAGTCGGGCTGGTTCTCGGCGATGAGTTCGAGCCGCGACAGTTCGGCGTTCAAGTCCGCGTTCTCGGAGCGCGCCGCGTTTCGGTCGGTCTTCGCGTCATCGAGATCCTCGCCGGCGGGCCCGAAGAAGAACATGTTCCACCCGAGCAGCACGACGATGACTCCGAGCACGGCGGCAAGCATGGCGCGGCCTTTCATTGCGCACCTCCCGTCGTACGTTCTTCGGCTCGATCCGATCGTGCTGCATCGGTCAGGCGTGCGTTCGAGGTGTACTGCACGATCTCGGTGTTTGCGCCGACTTGGGATTTCGTTGCGGTCGACACCCACACTCCGTCGAGTTTGATCAGTTCGAAGATGCCGTCGATCCAACCGGCAACCGCCGGGAAGTCGAGTCCGACCGCTTCGACGGTGATGGTGCCGTTGAGCGTGCCCGTCGGGGTAGCGACGGAGCCGGGTTGCGCGAGCGTTGTCGTCGTCAGCGCGGCGCGTCCGGTGGTCGGCGCGGGCGGGGCGACTGCGGTGCGATCGACCTGACCCGAGAAATTGGTGAGCCACACGTCGTTCGGCATCGTCTGCGCGATTTCGTGCAGCATCGTCCACCACGACACGTCGTTCGCGAGCACCGATTGCACTTGACCTTGCAACGCTTCGAGTTGGACCTGTTTCGCGGCGACGTCCTGCAACCCCGCGATGTCCGTTTGTAGTTGTGCGTTCTTGACGACGAGGTCTTCGGTTTCGCTGACGACCTTGTCGCGCTCGTCGCGGCGTTGCATGACGGGGTACGCCAGCGCGGCGGCGAGCACGGCGGCACCGGCGACGCCGGCCACGATGAGCTTCGTTCGACTGTTCGCCGCGCCAACACCAGCCTTGCGGCCACCTGGCAGCAGGTTCATCACGGGCCCGCGGGCCGGATCGGCGAGCGCGAGTCCGACGGCCGCAGGCAAGTACGGGTCGAGGCGCGGCAGTTCTTCGGGCGCGAAACCGATGTCGCCGATCGTGAGGTGCGAGCGCGGATCGGCCGCGAAGGTGCTGACGCCGAGGAGGCCGCCGAGCCGATCGATCAAGCCCGCCAGTTGCGCGCTCCCGCCCGTGACGAGCACCTGGCTCAGCGGGGCCGCACCGGGCTGGTTGCGGTAGTAGTCGATCGAGCTGCGGACCTCATCGAGCAGAACGCCGAGCGGACGGTCGATCGCGGCGCGCGCTTGGTCGACGGTCGGGTCGCCGACTCCGTTGGCAAGTTGGCGTTTCAGCGACTCGGCTGCGTCGGACATGAGATCCAACGAGGACGCGATCGCATCGGTGAGTTGCCGTCCACCGCTGCCGAGCACCCGGACGAAGCGCGGCACTCCGTTTTCGTGCACCGCAACGACGCTGGTTCCGCCGCCGATGCTGACGATTCCTTCGGCGCCGGCGAAGCCGGATCGGGCGCCGAGCGAGCGAAGCAGTGCGAGCGGGATGAGGTCGACTGCATCGACAGCGAATCCGCCGGACTCAACGGCCTCGACGAGTTGTTCGACCATGCCTCGCTGGGCGGCGGCAAGCAGGACGCGCATGACGGGTTCGCCGTCGGGCGGTTGGTACTGATCGAGGATCGCAAAATCGGTGAACGCTTCGTCGATCGAGAACGGAATGAGGTCGGCGGCCTGGAAGCGAAGGGCTCCGGCGAGATCTTCGTCGCTCATGACGGGCATCTCGACTTGCCGCACGATGAGACGCGGCGACGCGAGTCCGACCCGAACTCCACCGCGACGAATGCCGACTTCGCCTCGGAGCCGGCGGATCGCCTCTGCCACCGCAGCGCCGTCGACGACCTCGCCGTCGCGCATGGCATCGCGCGGCAGCGCGACCTGACCGAACGCAGCAAGGCGCGGCGGCTCGCCGATCACCACTTCCGCGACGGTCACCGCGTTGGTGCCGACATCGAGTCCAATCAAGCTGCGGGCCATGAGTTCCCTCCGCGAACGGTCTGCGCGTCGAGGAACTCCGTCAGGTCGCGTTCGCGAATCCTGAAGTGTTTTCCGACGCGGATCGCCGCCAGTTCTCCCGCCTTGATCAACCGGTACACGGTCATCGTCGAGACGCGCATCGTCTCGGCGACTTCCTTTACCGTGAGCAATGTTCGCTCAGCAGCCACGTGCACCCACTCGCATTTCCATTCGCTGACTGTCGTCACGTTAGGTCTCACTCTCAACAATCGTCAATGTGAGCCCCAACGTGAGACTTGGTGCAACACGCGCAACAACCGCGCTGCGTGGTGATCCCCGGTCAGACCCGGCGAACGACATGTCTGTGATTCGCGACGGGTGTCGGTTCAGGCCAACGCGAACACCGCAGCCATTGCGCCGACGGCGAGATACGGACCGAATGGGATGTGCCGACCGCGTTCGACACGACGCAGGATCGACAGCGTGAGGTAGACGAGCGCGCCGAGGAACACTGCACCAGCGACTGCGAACATCACCTGGGTCTGGCGAGGGTCGACGGGTTCTGCACCCGAGATCGATTCGATGAATCCGACCCCGCCGAGCCAGCCGCTGAGCGCGCCGGCCGCCATGGGAAGCAGCACGATCGGCGCGGCCATCGCGATGCCTCCGACGGTGCCGAACAGGAACGGCAAGAAGATTCCGATCCACAGCGCCGGCCAGGAGATCCAGCCGAGCGCGAAGCCGAGCAACGCGGCCAGTCGGACGTCGCCGAAGCCCATGGCACTCGGCGCGATGAACCAGATGATGAAGAAGATCGCGAAGTCGATCGCGGCGCCGAGCGCGGCGCGTCCGAGCGAGTCCCAGTCCCCTTCCGCGGCCGACGCGACCGCGAGCAACGTGACGACGATCGCCGCGCTGGGGTAGATGACACGATTCGGGAGGAGGAAGTGATCGATGTCGATCACGCTCAGCGCCAGGAGCGCGGCCGCGAGCACCAGGTAGCCGAACAGCGCCCAGGAGTCGTGCAGGCGGGCGCCGACCGCAGCGAACAGCAGCGCACACCCGAGTTCGACGGCCGGGTAACGCCAGGCGATGCTCGTCGAGCAGGTGCGGCAGCGGCCGCGCAGCATGATCCATGACAGCACCGGGATGTTGTCGAGGGGTCGAACGGGCTGTTGACAGTTCGGGCAATGCGAGGCGGGCCGCATGACGGACTCGCCGCGCGGCACTCGCCAGATGACGACGTTGAGGAACGATCCGATGAGGAGCCCCACCGGCGCGCACAGCGCAGCAACGGTCGAGGGGCCCAGCGCACTCACTCCCCCAGTATCGGCGGTTTCTCGTTCTCTGTGAGACCAGCGCCCGCACACCGGAAGCCGAGCGGGGTGAACAACAAGCCCCCGGGCGCGAGGCGAGGTTGCTCGCGCGCAGCGCCCGCACACCGGAAGCCGAGCGGGGTGAACAACAAGCCCCCGGGCGCGAGGCGAGGTTGCTCGCGCGCAGCGCCCGCACACCGGAAGCCGAGCGGGGGAAGCACGGGGACCCGGGCAGGTCCGCCCGGGTCCCCGAAGGTGAATCCGATGAAGCAATGATGAGGTCGCTCGTGGTTCGAGCGAGGTGGTTCGTTGTCGTTGCTTGGATGTGTGCACGCGGCATTCCGCGTGACCGCCCTTCCGAATGGTGGGCCTACCAGCTCGACCCCCAGCCCGCTCCTGGAGCGAAGCCGGTGGCGTTGCAGGTTGGTCCGGGTGTGGTCTGGTACTGGGTTGTGCCCGAGGTGAGGGAGTAGACGGCGAAACACCGTCCGGCGGCCGACCCGCTCGAGAGGATCACGTAGGTGCTCCCGAGGTGGGTGCCGGTCGCGACCGACACTTCGTTCTGCCTGGCCCTCGCGTGGGTTGCCCCGGCGAGGTACACGACGGAGGTTTCCTCCGCTTGGAGGGCACCTGGCGTGACCCATGCATAGTCACCGGAGTCTGCTGATCCGGTGGTTGCGGCCACGAGGCTCGATCGCAAGATGGTTTGGGCGTGGCGATCCTCTGCTGGTTTGCGGGCGCCGACGAAGGTCGGGATCGCAACGAGGATGAGGATGGCGATGACCATGACGACCATCATGAGTTCGATCATCGTGAAGCCGTGCTCGGTAGGGCGGTCGGTGGTGCGGTGCCGCGTCCCGCGCTGCACCATGAACACTCCGTTTCGCTGACACGAGAACGAGCCCGGAACGTCCGCCTCGATGCGAGTGCACGTTCCGGGCCCGCCCCCAGGCCGATTCGCCGGCACCCGGGGGATTCCGGGTGCCGGAGTTTCAGATCACCAGCCGGTAAATGCTGCTGGCGCCGAGTTGGCGTCGCAGGTACCGCCGGAGGCTCGGTGGTATTCGGTTCCGGGACCGGTGACGTCGTCACTGATCCAGAAGCACTCACCCGACTTCGACTCACCCGCGAGCACGATGACCGTCGTGCTCGAGTTGTCGACCGAGACTTCGTTCGGGCCGGTCGAGGCGGTGCCGCCGGCGACGAACGTGAGGCTCGGCTCCACGGCGCCGAGAGCGGCGGGCGTGGCGTCGGTGTAGTCCTCGTTGTCGGTGAAGATCGTCTTCGCCGCCGTCAGACCGTTGCGCAGGCTCGATTGAGCTGCCCGGTCTTGGGCTCGTTCCCGCGCTCCGAGGAAGGTCGGGATGGCGATGGCGATCAGGATTGCGATGATGAGCACGACGACCATGAGTTCGATGAGCGTGAACCCCTCTTCGCGGTCGCGGCGTGCCTGGAGTTTGGCAATCACCTGCACGTGGTATGTCCCTTCGTCAATGATGGATCCGGCCGCTGGTAGGCGGTCGGGGTTGGACGAGCGAGCCTTGATGCCCCCGGCTCGGCTCATCCCCAAAGGGACGGGCAGGTTGCCCCGGGCAGCCCGGCTGACCGTGTCGCACACCGGGGTGTCCGACCGAGGGTCCGTGGCTTTGCGACCCCGCCTTTCGGCGGGTGTGCCGTGATCCGTGGTTCGCTGGATGAGGTATCGGCGCCCACCCTTTCCGACTTGAATGCACGCTTTGTCCGTTGCGCCCGGTTGTGACGTAGCAGCCCAAAACGACGATTTCCCGGAGCGTTGGTTGCGGATTCCGCAACGAACGCTCCGGGAAAGGGCTGAGGAACCGGGTGGCGCAGGTCAGTAGTTGAGCGCCTTGGTCTCGAGGAACTCCTCGAGACCGAAGGTGCCGAGCTCGCGCCCGTTACCGCTTTGCTTGTAGCCACCGAAGGGCGCCAGCGGGTTGAACTTCTGCCCGTTGATGTCGACTTGGCCAGCTTGGATGCGCTTGGCCACCGCGACGGCCGAGTCGTTGTCCGGCCCGAACACGCCGGCGTGCAATCCGTAGACGGTGTCGTTGGCAATGGCGACGGCGTCGTCGACGGTGTCGTAGGGAATGAT
>SXIR01000061.1 GCA_005772765.1 Actinomycetota bacterium | reverse complement strand
GTATTCGACGAAGTTGCGTCCCCACTTGCCCCACGGATGCATTCCGACACCGAGAATCGCCAGATCGCGTGTCATGCGGCACCGCCCTGCTCGTGTTCCAGCGATTCCTGCGCCGCCGCGCGGAGCGCGCCGTTTGCGTCTGGCTCGGGCGTCGCAGCGATGCTGGTAGGACCGTCGAGCTTGCGTGCGCGGCTAGAAGCACGGGGAGAGAACTGATAGATGGTGTGTTCGATGTTGTCCTCGACGAAGAGGGGGCCGAGGACGACTTCCATCTCCATGCCGATCTCGAGGTCGGCGGCGTCGGCGCCGGTGGCGAGCGGGCCCAGGATGACCATGTGCTCACGCTCCAACTCGACTGCGCACACGGTGTACGGGGCGAAGGTGCCGTCAGGTCCGTTCGGAACGTAGGGCTCGGGGGGCTGGTAGTGGTTCGTCGACCACGACCAGAGTGTGCCAGTGCGGGACAACTCGACGGTCTCGCGCGGCTCGAACGGGGCGTTCGGGTTGGCGGACACCGCGAGGTTCGGGGGCCAGAAGTAGCTGCCGGATTGCGCGCCTCGGGTACCGATCAGCGCGGGTGCGGCTTCGTCCATCGTGAACCAGCCGTCGACGGCGGGGATCCGTTCGGTCATGGGCAGCTTTCCAGTCGGGCGAGGGTCGACGTTGCTTCGGAAACGATGCGGTGGATGACGTCGGCGACCGTGGGCAGGTCGTCGATGACGCCGACGGCCTGGCCGCTGGCCATGACGCCGCTGTCGACGTGGCCGTCGACGAGCGCGGCCTTCAACAACATTGGTGTGTTCGCGGCCATGAGTACCTGTGCCCACGTCATCTCGTTGTGGCGTTTCATGGCGACGCCTTCGGACAACATCGCCTTCCAGGACAATCCCGAGAAGCGCCGAAACCCGAAGGCGTTCTTGATCGCTCGCGGCAGGCTGGTCGCAGCGCCGGAGTGCTCGAGTCGGTCGACGAGTTCAGTGCGGAGCACACGGTGCGGCATGCCGTCGACCTTCGTCGTGACGACGGTGTCGGTCACCGACTTCGTCAGGTAGTACCGCTTGACGGCGTCGGGAACAGTGCTTTCTTGCGTCAACAAGAAGCGAGTACCCATCGCAATGCCGGCCGCACCGTACGCAAGCGCAGCAACGAGGCCGCGCCCATCGAAGAATCCACCTGCCCCCAACACCGGAATGTCGACGCTGTCGCACACTTGGGGGAGCAGCAACGTGGTCGGGACCGGGCCGGTATGACCGCCGCCTTCGCCGCCCTGACAGATCACTGCGTCGACACCCCACGCCGCGACCTTCTCGGCGTGGCGACGCGCGCCGACGCTCGGGACGACACAGACGCCGGCGTCCTTCAGCTTCTTGATGAGCGCTTCTTGCGGGGCGAGCGCGAACGACGCGACCTTGACCTGTTCGCGGATCATGAGATCGAGTCGCTCGTCGATGTCGTCGGCGTCGGCGCGCAGGTTGACGCCGAACGGTCGATCGGTGCGATCCTTGACGCCCGCGATCGCGCGGGCGAGTTCGTCGTAGTTCAACGTCGCGCTGGCGATGATGCCGAGCCCGCCCGCCGAGCTCGTTGCGGCGGCCAGGCGCGCGCCAGCAACCCAGCCCATGCCGGTCTGCACGATCGGGTACTCGATGCCGAAGACATCGCACGCCGCGGTGTGCAGCGCAGCGGGCAACGCGCTCAAGGGTTCGGTACCTCTTGCTCGCGCATGCCGTTCGGATCGATGACGTCGCGGATCCACCGCAGTTCGTCTTCCGTTGGTGCGCGCGTCTCGCCGACGTCGTCGGGCACCACCAACTCGAAACCCGTCGCCGCTGTGATGTCGTCGACCGTGACTCCGGAGTGGAACGAGCGGAGGCGCATCGTTCCATCGGGCGTTTCGAAGTCGAACACGCCAAGGTTGCTGATCACGCGCGGGAGGCAATGGAACCGCGCGGCGCGCTGGCCCAATGCCGCAGCCTTGTCGTACCCGATGCCGCTCGCCACATCGACGCCAGCAACGAAGCTCTTCGGCGATTGGCTCGGTACCCAGTAGCTCGTCCGGTTGTTGATCGTGTTCCCCGGCGCGCCGCGGAAGCCGAGCAACTGCACCTTCGGAGCGTCGAGCGCACCCAACATCGCGATGTTCTGATTGCCGAAGCGGTCGATCTGGGTCGCGCCCATCATCACGTGGCGAGGTCCGTTCCAGACGATGTCGAACATCGCGCGATACGGATTCCAGGCACCGACGACGCGTTCCGCGTCGGCAACGCCGACCGGCATCACGTTCTCGATCAAGCATGCTTCGCCGTCGGTCATCACGATCTCGGGCGCAAAGGTCGCCTTGGCCAGACGGCCGCCGATCATCGGGATCGTTCCGATCGGATTCGCGAGAATCTCACCGTTGCCGCGGAACGTCTCGGCGACCGCAACGCAACACTGCTCGGCACGAGTGAAGGCTGCAGTCATGATGCGACTCGCAGTTGGTAGTCGGACTCGGAGACGTCGAGGTATTTGGCGCGGAACTCGTCCCAGACCTCATCGGACTTGGCGGTCGCGGCGTACTCGCGCTGGAACGCCTCGTCTCGCGCGTAGTCGGGTGGGCATTCGGTGAAGTGCGCCCCGTTCGGCGTTTCGACGACACCGTCGACGAAGAGGCGGCTGATCTTCAATGACTGCACTGGCCCTTCGTTGGCGAACTGCTCGGTTGGGATGATGCGTTCGACGCTCATGAAGCGGCGTTTGGCCGCCATGCACATCAGGTCGTCGAAGTACGGGTCGACGTTCAGATACTGGCCGTTGCCGCCCTGATCGCCGCGGTGCATGTGGACCAGTGCGACGTCGAGTTCGAGTGCGGGCATCGCAACGAGCGTGTCGCCCGAGTACGGACACTCGACCGTGCGCAGGTCGGGGTTGGCGGCGAGGATGTCCGAGCCGAGCCCGACGCGGGTCGGCAGGTACGGCAACCGCCAGGCCGCAGCCTGGAGACCGAGGAGGAACATCCCCTCGTCGAGTTCGGTTGCGGTCACCGCGCCCGACTGGCGCGCGTTGCGGAAGTGGGGTTCGAGCGGAATCGAGTCGAGCGAGACGAAGGCGTAGCTGATGTGGCGCACCTTGCCGGCTCGACACAACAGACCGACATCGGGTCCGCCGTAGCTCACGAGATGGAGGTCCTTCACGTCGGACCGAAGGAGGGCCCGCACGATCGCCATCGGCTTGCGGCGAGAGCCCCAACCGCCGATACCGACCGTCATGCCGTCGCGGATCTCACCGACGATCTCGTCGAGCGACACCCGCTTGTCCGGTACTCCCACGTGGCCTCCCGACCGACCTGATCTGACGGCGCGTCAGATTACGGGAGGCCAGATCGTTTTGTTCAGCCCAAGCATGCTCAGCGGGCGCGACAACCCGCGCCACGTGATCTCAGGGCAGTCGCAGGCTCCCGCGGTCCATCGGTGGGGTGGGCGCGTGCCTCGTAAAGTCATCACCCATGAGCGATCCGTTCGATCTCCGGTCGTATTTCGCCGGTCGCAGTGTGTTGGTGACCGGCGGAGCCCGCGGGCTTGGGCGCGGCATCGCCGAACGCTTCCTCGACGCGGGCGCCGACGTCGTCATCTGCGGGCGGAACCAGCCCGACGAGTTGCCGGCCGGCGGGAGTCGACAGGCAAGCTTCGTGGCCGCCGATGTTCGCGACCCGGAGCAGTCGCAAAGGGTGATCGATGCCTGCGTCGAACGGCACGGTCGACTCGACGTGCTGGTGAACAACGCCGGTGGCGCGCCGCCGAGCGATACCGCTACGGCATCGCCCCGTTTTTCGACATCGATCATCACCTTGAACCTGATCGCGCCGCTCGTGCTCGCCCAGCAAGCCAACGTGGTGATGCAACGTCAGCCCGAGGGTGGCGCGATCGTCAACATCGCGTCGGTGTCGGGCCTGCGTCCTTCGCCCAACACCGCAGCGTACGGCGCAGCGAAAGCTGGACTCATCAACCTGACCGCCACCCTCGGCGTCGAGTTCGCGCCGAGGGTGCGGGTCAACTGCGTGAGCGCCGGGTACATCGTGACCGAGCAGGCGCATCTCTTCTACGGCGACGAGGCCGGCATCGCGGCAGTGGGGCGGACGATTCCGCTCGGGCACATGGCGGCGCTCGACGAGATCGCTGATGTCGTCGTGTTCTGTGCGTCGTCACTTGCCCGCTACGTGTGCGGTGAGAACATCGTGGTGCATGGCGGTGGCGAGAACCCCGCCTACATGGACGCGGCGTCCGCCGATCGGCCAAGCTGACGTCATGAGCGAAGCTGCGATTCCCGCCCTGCGGTCGTTGCGCGACCACGCGCTGACGATTGCGAGGAGCTTGGCCGACGACGAATGGAATCTCGCGTCTGACTGCGCAGGATGGACTGTCCGCGACGTCTACGCCCACCTGGGCGGGGTGCTGCACGGGGTGGTCGATCCCGCGTTCATGCGCGCGGGTGACGACCCGAACGACATGGAAGGCGCCATGGAGGTCGGGGTGACCGAGCGTCGCACCTGGCCCGTTGCCGAGGTGCTCGCCGAGTACGAGACGTACTCGAGCCAGGCGATCGACAACTTTGCGGCCTTGCAAGGCGGCGACATGGGCGCGATGGAGATTCCGATGGGCAACCTCGGCACGCACCCGCTGCACCTGTTGGCGAACGCGTTCGTGTTCGATACCTACTGCCACCTGCGGAACGACCTGATTGCGCCATTCGGTCCGCTCGATCGCGTTCCGCCGGCGGCGGCCGCCGACGTGCTCGCTCCGACCGTGGAGTGGATGGTCGCGGGTTGGCCGCAGATGTGCGATCTGGCGTTCATGGACGCGCCGGTGTTGGTCGAACTCGTCGGCGAGGGCGGGGGATCGTTCCTCATCGGTGGCGACGGCGCGCCGCGTGCGACGGTGACGTCGACGCCCGACGCGTTCGTGCGGTGGGGCACTCAGCGTCGCTCGTGGCGCGACGAAGGCGTCACGATCTCCGGCGACGAGGCCTACGCCGCTCAGTTCCTCGACGCCACGAACATCATCTGACGATCCACCTCGTTCGTCGAGCGCTTTCTGTGAAGAACGACGGAAAGCGCTGACTGAACGGGGCGGGACTACCCTCGCGGCGATGACGGAGCGGGTGGGCGAGATCGTCGCGGGGCTGGCGGCCGAATACGTTGCGATGCACGAGCTTCCTGGCCTGGCGTGGGGCGTCGTTCGGGGCGGCGAGCTGATCGCGGGTCACGACACCGACTCCGTGTACCGCATCGCGTCGATGACCAAGAGCTTCACGTGCGCGGCGGTCCTCGGGCTGCGCGACGACGGTGTGTTGGCGCTCGACGACGCGATCGCAACGCATGCGCCCGAACTCGCCCACATCGTCGGGCCGACGCGCGACTCGCCGCCGATCACCATCCGTCACCTCATGACGATGGGCGCGGGTTTCGCGACCGACGACGCCTGGGCCGACCGCCATCTCGATGCCAGCGACGACGATCTCGACGAATGGCTCGCTGCGGGAGCCTTGTTCGCGACGCCTCCCGATACGGCCTGGGAGTACTCGAATCTCGGCTTCGGGCTCCTCGGTCGGGTCGTGCTGCGCGCCACCGGTCGACCCGTGCAAGCCCACATCGCCGAACGCTTTTTCGCTGCGCTGGGCCTGCACCGAACGACCTGGGTTGCGCCCGACGACGCACGACCCGGCCACCGTGCCCGGCGCGCCGAGGGCGATGAACCGCTGCTGGGCGACGGCTCGATCGCGCCGATGGGCGGCATCTTCACCACGATGACCGACCTGGCTCGTTGGGTCGGATTCATGCTCGATGCATGGCCAGCACGTGACGATCCCGACACTGCGCCGTTGTCGCGTGCGAGTCGACGCGAGATGCAGCGCGTCCATCGCGCGTTCCCGCCGCGTGTGGTGACCGCACGCGACGGCCGGACCAGAACGATCGCCGGCGGCTACGGGTTCGGGCTCAACGTCACCCATCACGATTCGCTGGGCTGGGTGGTCAGTCACAGCGGTGGCCTGCCGGGTTTCGGGTCGAACATGCGCTGGGTGCCGAGCGCCGGCATCGGCATCATGGCGTTGTCGAATCGTACGTACGCGCCGATGGCCGAGTTCACCGCAGCCGCGCTCGGCGCGCTGGTCGCCTCTGGTGCGGTTGCAGCGATTCCGGCCGCACCGACCGATGCGTTACGCGACGCAGCCGATCGTCTCGTCGACCTCCACAACCGATGGGACGCCGCGACCGCGCTCGAACTGTTCGCCGACAACGTCGAACCCGACGATGCGTTCGATCGTCGAGCGGCCGCGACCGAGGCCTTTGCTGAGCACCGCCCGTGGCGACTCGCGCGTGTCGAGTCGCTGAGCGCGACCGAAGGAACCGCGATCGCACACGGCGAGGGCGCCGAACTCCACATCGACATCCAGTTGCACCCGCTCGTGCCGCCGAACGTGCAGTGGTACGAGGCGACGCTGTACGCCTGACGGGGTTGCGCCGCAGATCGCAGGGCAGAAGACTCGTCGCATGTATCGCGACGCACTGCTCGTCATCCACATCGTCGGTGTCACGGCCTGGCTCGGCGCGAACTGCACGCAGCTCTTCTTGGCTCCGTGGTTTGCGAAGCGTTCGTCCACCGATCACCTGGCCTGGATCGAAGCCTCCGAGGTACTCGGGCGGCGCTACTACAACGTCGCCGGGATGATCATTGGCGTCACCGGTGTGCTCCTGGTGCTCGAGACGGGCTATGGCTGGTCGGCGGGCTTCGTCCCGGTCGGGATCTCGGTGCTGTTCGTCGGCGCGATGCTCGGGATCTTCGTGTTCACCAAACTTGCCCAACAACAGGCGGAGATGGTGCGGGCCGCGAACCCCGGCGCGGCTGCAATCGGGTCGAAGCTCATGGCGTTCGCAGTCTTGGACTCGCTGTTGGTCGTGGCCGCGATCGTTGCGATGGTGACGAAATGGGGCGCGTGACGGGACGGTGGCACGTGCGTGAGTAACGGCGGGGTACCGGCGTAAGTAGCCGTACTCTCCCCGGCGAGGGTGGCGGGCCCGACACTTGGACGATGCACACCAAGACACTGCTTGGCCTCGTCGCCTGCGGGCTGGCCGTCGTCGTTCCTGTCGGATTCGACGTGGCGCGTTCGACCATCGCGCAGGCCGCGGACTCGGACACTTTTCCGGATTTCGACGGGGACGGCAACGCAGACCTCGTCGTGACCGCCGAGCGCGAGACGATCAACGGGATCCCCAACGTCGGCGCGGTCACCGTGTTCTACGGGGGCGACGAGGCGCCCGGTCAACACGGCAGCTTCATGGTGTTCCAAGATGCTGCGGGCGTTCACGGCGTTTCCGACCAGAACGACTTCTTCGGGAGAGCGTGGGACGCAGGTGACTTCAACGGCGACGGGCATCTCGACCTCGTCGTCGGGGTGAACGAACGCTCGGTGAAGGTCAACGGTGGCGCCATCCAAGTGTTCTGGGGGAGCGCGAACGGGTTGACGAAGCAGGGCAACCGTCTCATCGACCAAGACTCGCCGGGCGTTCCCGACACGGTGGAAGCCGGCGACGGATTCGGCGCCGACCTCGCCGCAGGTGACTTCGACGGTGATGGCGATTCGGATCTGGCGGTCGCGGCACCGGGTGAGCGGGCCAACGGCGTGGCTGGCGGTGCCGTCTTCGTGTTCGACGGCGCCGCGGGCTCCGATCTCGTCTTCGACCGGATCGTGCGTCAGGGGCTCGGCGGCATTCCCGGCCAGCCCGAAGCCGACGACTTGTTCGGCGCCGGAATCGTTGCGGGCAACTTCGACGGCGGTGTGTATGCGGATCTCGCGATCGGCGCCTCGGGCGAGGACATCGGCGCGGTGACCGACAGCGGCTGGCTTGTCGTGGTCGAGGGTTCGGCCTCGGGGCTCGCTCCCGGGCAGTCGACCGAGATTCGGCCGGGACTCGACGGCGTCCCCGGTCAAGCTGAGGCCGGAGCGACCTTCGGCGCGCACCTCGGGGCGGGCGAACTGCACGCCGACGGACGTGACGAGCTACTGGTCTGCTCGGGCGAGACAACGCCGAACCCAAACGTCTCTGGCGCGCTGTACGTGCTGCGCGGCTCACCGAACGGTCCGACCGCGACGGGCGGGGAACGGATTACCCCCTCCAGCGCCGGCATCGACATCGGCGTGACGAGCGGAGACCTGTTCTGCTACGTCGACGATCCCGTCATTGGCGACATCGACGGCAACGGGCGGGGCGACGTCGTCATTCGAGTCTGGCGGTCGCCGTTCGACGGTGGATCGGCCGTGTTCTTCGGTCAGAACGCCAGCGACCCGTTGCTCCGCAAGCGCATGATGCGTATCACCCAATCGACGCCGGGCGTGTTCGGAGTTGACGAGCCGAGCGACGGGTTCGGCTCAGTGCCGCGAGTTCTCGACTTCGATGGTGACGGAGACGGTGATCTCGTGCTCGGTGTTCCCGGCGAGGACATCGGCGCGACCCAAAACACCGGCGACATCTGGATGCACGAGGGGCCGTTGACGACGATCAATGCCAACGACCAGCGCCGCATCCATCAGAACTCGCCGGGGATACCAGGCGTCGCCGAGACCGACGACTACTGGGGTCGCTGAAACCGACGTCGACCTCGACCGCACGGGAAGCGCAGCGTGTTGCGACGCGACGGGCCTGGCTTGCTGGTGAGGCGCATTCGATGCCGGACGGCGATTCCGAACCGACAAAGGACAGATCATGACGACTGCACGGCGCCCAGTGCGCAAGCTCCTCGGTGGCGCGATCACGATTGGCGCGCTGGCTGCCGGCCCGATGCTCGCGATCGACATTCCCCGCGCGGCTGCTGGGAATCCGAACGCGTTTGCCGACTTCGACGGTGACGGAACTTCCGAGATCGTTGTGCAGGCCGAGTTCGAAGACGATGGTGCGGTCGCGAACGCCGGTTCGATCACGGTGCTGTACGCCAACACCAATCTCACGCTGGCGAACTCGCAGTTGTTCACGCAGAACACGTCGGGTGTGCCGGGTGCCTCGCACGCGAACGATCGGTTCGGAACCTCGTGGGCGGCTGGCGATTTCGACAACGACGGATTCGACGACCTTGCCGTGGGTTCGCTCGAGGTGTCGACCGAGAACCAGGGCGGTTCGGTGACCGTGTTCTACGGATCGAACTCGGGCCTCGTGACGGCAGGCGCGATGGTGATCACGCAGGCGTCGATCGGCGTCCCCGACGACATCGAGTCGGGAGATCAATTCGGCAAGGCGCTCGGCGTCGGCGACTTCGACAACGACGGCTACGCCGATCTCGCGATCGGTGCGCCGCGTGAAAGCTTCGGGCTCGCAACGAGTAGCGGGGCAGTGTTCGTCATCGAGGGCAGCGCTGCGGGCCTCGCAATCAGCGGAACCTCCATGTTCCGACAGGGTGTCGGCCGCACGCCGGGGGTTGCCGAGGCCGGCGACTGGTTCGGTGCGGCGGTCGCGGGCGGCGACGTGAATGGAGACGGTTTCGACGATCTCGCCATTGGCGCGCCCTACGAAGACACGAGTGTCGTCGACGGCGGTGCCGTGACGGTGCTGCGAGGCTCGTCGACCGGGGTCACGACGACGAGCGCAGCGATGTACTGGCCTGGTCGCGAGAGCACAACGGGTCCGGCCGTCAGCGAAGCGCGTTTCGGTCACCGACTCGTGATCGGTGAGATCCGAGGAGCGGCCGCCGCAGAACTCATGGTCTGCGCGCCGTGGCACCGAGTTGCCGGGCACGATCGCGCGGGCGCCGTCTGGGTGTTGCGCGGCGCCGCCGGCGGACCGACGAGTGTCGGTGGTGCCGTGCTGAGCGAGGCCACGCCGGGCGCGCCCGGAGCGGTCGATGCCGGTGACGAGTTCTGCCTCGACGGCATTGCGCTCGGACGTGTCGGCGCCACCGAGCATCAGGCGCTCGCGGTGTCGGTGCGCCAAAACGCTGACGGGCTTGCCGAGTCGGGCTCGATCTCGATCTTTCCGGACCACCCGTCGTGGCCAATCCTGCAGAACGCCATGCGCCAGTTCGATCGGCGCGACATCAGCCCGGCAGGTACGCAACGCGTCGGCGACGGTTGGGGCGCGAACCCACAGTTTTCCGATCTCAACGGCGACGGCAGCTTCAGCCTGGTCGTCGCGATCCCGGGCAACGACACGAGCGCAGGATCGAACGTCGGCGGGATCGACGTCATTGGGGACGTGTACAACGCGGCGAACACTCGCCGCAGCTACACGCAGAACTCCACTCACGTCGCCGGAACATCCGAAGCGAACGATCAGTGGGGCGGCGCGGCGCCCAGTGTCTGACGCCTCGCCCAGAACGGTCAGGCGCGCTGGCTGCTGACGCTCACGACCTCGCCGGTCATGTAGGTCGAGTAGTCGCTCGCCAGGAAGACGATGACGTTGGCGATCTCCCACGGCTCCGCGGCGCGCCCAAACGCCTCGCGGGTGGTGAGTTCGTCGAGCAATTCGTCGGTCGTGACCTTGGCGAGGAACGGGTGCATCGCGAGCGACGGAGCGACTGCGTTGATGCGCACGCCGAACGCCGCCGCTTCGATCGCTGCGCAACGGGTGAGCGCCATGACGCCGGCCTTCGCGGCGGCGTAGTGACACTGACCTTCCTGGGCGCGCCACCCGACGACGGACGCGTTGTTGACGATGACCCCGCGGCCGCGCGGCTGCATGTGCCGTAATGCGGCGCGGGTCATGCGCATCGTGCCTGTGAGGGTGACGTCGAGCACCGAGCTCCACTGTTCGTCGGTCATCTCGACAAGGTTCGCAGTGCCGCCCAATCCCGCGTTGTTGACCAGCACGTCGATGCCATCGAGCGCCGTCGCGGCGTCGTCGACGAGACGTTGCACGTCGGCTTCGGCGGTGACGTTGGCGAGGTACGCCGGCGGCCGGGTACCCGCCAGTTCGGTGAGCGCGTCGGCAGCTTCGCCGAGACGACGTTCGTGGATGTCGGCAATCGCCACCCGCGCCCCTTCTTCGATGCAGCGTCTCGCCGTGGCGAAGCCGATGCCCGTGCCGGCCGCGGCCGTGATCAGCACGGAACGACCGGCCAAGAGTCCGTGGCCCGGTACGTAGTCGGGAGCAGGCATCACACGACCTTCGGTTCGGGCGGCAAGCCAAGTGCCCGCTCGCCGATGACGTTGCGTTGGATTTGATTGCTGCCGCCGTAGATCGTGTCGGCGCGCGAATAGAGGAAGAGTCGCTGCATCAGATCGAGGGGGTAACGCTCGTCCTCGGGTGTCTCGATCGGGCCGTCGGCGATCATGCCGTTGGCGCCCTGCACGTCGACGGCGAGCTCGCCGAGACCGCGATGAAAGTTCGCCCAGAACAGCTTGTGGATCGACGTCTCACGCGACACGTCGCCGTGTTCGAGCACGCTCAACGTGCGCAACGCGTGGAATCGCATCACCCGAAGTGTGATCCACGCCTCGGCGAGGCGCTGGCGAAACACCGGATCGGAGGTGAGCCCGTTGCGGCGAGCCAGGTCGGTGATTGTCCCCAACTCCCGTTCGAAGCCGAGTTGTTGCCCGAGTGTGCTCGCGCCGCGTTCGAAGGCGAGCGTGCCCATCGCAACTTTCCAGCCGTTGCCTTCGCCGCCGACGGTGTGGTCGATGCGGGCGCGGGCGCCGTCGAAGAACACTTCGTTGAACTCGCTCGTGCCGGTGATCTGCACGATCGGACGAATCTCGATTCCGGGCTGATCCATGGGAGCGAGCACGTACGACAGCCCCTTGTGGCGTTTGCTCTCGGGGTCGGTGCGGCAGACCACGAAGCACCACTGCGCCCAATGCGCGAGCGAGGTCCATACCTTCTGCCCGTGGATCGACCACTCGTCGCCGTCGCGCACCGCCTTCGTCGACACGTTGGCGAGGTCGCTGCCGGCGTTCGGCTCGCTGTAGCCCTGACACCACAGTTCCGTCCCGTCGAGAATCCTCGGCAAGAACCGACGTTTCTGAGCCTCGTCACCGAAGTGCACGAGCGTCGGGCCGATCAAGCCCTCGTTGACGATGCCGACGCGGCCGGGTCCGCCGGAGCGGGCGTACTCCTCGTAGAAGATCACCTGTTCGAACAGGCTCGCGCCGCGGCCGCCGTATTCGGTCGGCCACCCGAGCCCGATCCAGTTGTGGCGGCCGAGCTCTTGTTCCCACGCCCAGCGCTCGTCGAAGAGGACGTGCTCGTCGCCGGGCCCGCCGCGCCCGCGAACCTTTGCGAAACGGCCACCGAGGCGATCGTCGAGGAACGACCGCGCTTCGGCGCGGAAGGCCTCATGTTCGGGGGAGAGGCGCAGATCCAAGCGAGTCGACTCCGAGATCGCGGCGTCGTGCGATCTGACGCGCCGTCAGATCGACGCTAGCGAAGCCGGCGCCGCTCGCTCCATCCGCAGGCCGAGTCCCGAAAAGGCCCGACCGCCGTTCGATGGCACCGCACCTCGGCGATGCGACATGCTGGGGTCATGGATACCAACGAACTGCGCGGAGGGTCGGCGCTGGTGACGGGCGCGTCGCGCGGATTGGGACGTGCGATCGCAACCGAGCTCGTCCATCGTGGCTATCCGACGATCGCGTCGATGCGACGGACGAGCGACGGTGCAGGTCTCGATCCGGCGATCGCGGTACGGGCACTCGACGTGACCGCCGCCGCACCCGACCTTCCCGATGATCTGCACGTCGTGGTGAACAACGCGGGAGTCGAAACCGACAACCTGCCGATCGAGCACGGCGACATCGACGCGCATTGGCGGTATCTCTTCGAAGCAAACGTGTTCGGCCTGGCCCGCGTGTGTGCGGCGGCGGTGCCAGTGTTGCGCCGGAACGGCGGCGGCGTGATCTGCAACGTGACGTCGTCATCGATCCTCGCGCCGGTGCCGTTCCTTGGGATGTATCGCGCGTCGAAGGCCGCAGTCAGCGCCATGTGTGAGTCGCTGCAAGCCGAGGTCAGCGGCTTCGGGATCCGCGTCGTCGAGGTGATGCCAGGACCCATCATCACCGACATGCTGCTCGGCGGAGACCATCCCGCCGAAGCGATCGCCTACGACGACTACCGCGACCACGCGCAAGCGATGTACGAACAACGGTCCGCCATCCGCGACGCATATACACCAGCCGACGTTGCGGCGGCCAGGGTTGTCGATGCGATCGAAGATGCAGACGGTCCAATGCGGTACGGATGCGATCCGGTGAGCGACGGATTGTTGGCCGGTTGGCGGACCACGCCCCACGATCAATGGTTCGCTCAAATGCTCGGCGCGATGCAACCGCGCTGAGTTCGGTCGGGTCAGGACAGCGCGCCCGAGCGAGCGAGCGATTCGATCTCGGCGGCGGACAGCCCGAGCAGATCTTCGAACACCCATCGATTGTCCTGGCCGAGGGTCGGGCCGGCGCGGTCGTATCCGCTCGGTGCCCCCGATGCTCGGAGTCCATTGCGCTCGTAGCGGCCTTCGCCGAGGACAGGATGCTTCCGCGCAATGAAGTGGTCGCGGTGCGCGAGTTGCGGGTCGGCGAGTACGTCGAGGAAGTCGGCGACCGGCACGGCCTCGACGCCGACGCGCTGCAACCGAGTGGCCGCGTCGAGCGCGTGACGTTGCGAAGTCCATGCCGCGATCGATTCGTCGGTTGGGTTCGCGCCGATCGTCGTCGCCAATGCGTCGAGTTCGGCAGCGTTCCAGGCGGCGATCGCGACCCACCGGTCGTTGCGTTCGTCGTCGGCGCTCGGATACACGCCGTGCACGATCGCGTCGGGATGGGTGTTGCCCGAGCGTTCGCCGAGATCACCGTCGAGCGCGAACCCGAGCAGCCATGGCGTGAGCGCGTAGAGGCCGGCCTCGACTTGCGACACATCCAGGTAGCACCCGCGACCGGTGCGACTTCGAAACGCGATGCCCGCGGCGAGCGCGGCGGCGACATAACGCGGCGCGAGCGAATCGGTAATCGTTCCGAACGGTCCCACGGGTTCACGATCGGGCCAGCCAGTCACCCAGTTCCACCCGGACAACGCGCTGCCCTGCCCGCCGAACCCTGGGTAGTTGCGGTGCGGTCCGGTCTGACCGTTGAGACACGCCGACACCATGACGAGGTCGGGCTTGATCGTGCGCAGGTCGTCGAAACCGAGCCCGAAGCCGGTCATGGCTCGCGGTGCGTAGTTCTCGGCGACTGCGTCAGCCCACTCGGCGACGAGGCGTCGCACGATTGCGATCGCGTCGGGGTGTTTGAGGTTGAGGGTGACATGGCGTTTGCCGCAGTTCAACGCGTCGTACATCGGCGCGCCTTCGAGTCCATGCGGGTTCGACGGCGACACAGCCATGGCGCGGAGGAAGTCGGGTCGGCTCGGTGACTCGACGCGCAACACCGTGGCGCCGTGTTCGACGAAGTAGCGCGTTGCGATCGGCCCCGCGGCGCCGCTGCCGAACTCGAGGATGCGAACACCGCCCCACAATCCTTCGTTGGTCACATCGCCGGCCGCGGCGGGTATGCGCGGTGGCCGTGGCGTGGCACTCCATGCTCTGGGTGGATTGGGCCCGGCGGCGCGGGCGCCGGTGACGGAGACGAACGATCGCGGGAAACGATCGATCGCATCGTGGGCGACGAACCATTCGCGAGCGTCGAGCTGTTCTGACGCGAAGATCTCACGGGGTGAGTTGACGGGCGCGAGCATCAGGTTCGTCTCGCATGCGATGGCATACAAGGCCCTCGACGTCATCGACGCGAAATACGCGCCGATCGCAGCCTCCATCGCCGCGAGTTCCGTATCGTCGGCCGTGTTCTGCGACCAGACGTCCCAGTCCTGGGCCAGCGCCGGTTCGTGGATCCCTGCGTCGCGCACCAACTCGGCAATGAGTCGCATGCTCGCGGCGCGCGCGTTGCCGCCGCGAATGCCAAAGCTCACGAATCCGTCGAGTGTCGGGTAGATCTCGCGCGTGCGGCCGATCTTCGCGCCGGAGCGACGTCCTCGCGCGGGCTCGCGGAACGCTCGGCCGGCCGCGCCCATGTTGGCGACAAGCACGCACTCCTGCATCGACACGTCGATGATCTGACGGTCGTGGGCGCGCAACGTCGAGATCGCGCCGAACGCCGCCTCGCCGGCAACGTGCGCGTACGCGGCCGGCTGCGAGGGGCGCAAGGGTGCACGGTCGGGGTCGCCGGTGGCGAACAGATTGCCGGTCGCGGCCATGACGCCGAGATCGCTCGCCCGCCAGGTGGCGCGGGGTCCGTCGAGTCCGAACGGAGTGATCCGAACCCAATGGGTCAGCGGCGCGCCGTTGGGGTCGAACTCGACCGCGCCGCGCGCGCCCGGCTCGTCGACGACGACATCAGCCGACGCGGCGCGGGCCGTGAGTTCGGCGGTGTCCGGGTCGGTGATCACTTCGATGCCGGCTTCGAAGGCGACGCGAGCCGCCCGATCCAGGGGGTCGTGGTGGGTGCGCATCCGCGTCACGGTGGCGCCGAGATCGGCGAGCGCCCGGCCGGCGCGGGCTGCGGCTTCGGCGCCGAGTACGAGCACCTGCACCCCGTCGAGCAACGCTGGGGTTTCCTGGGCCAGCGTCTCCGGCGGAGAGGTCGGTTGAGCCGGAGCTGACACGCGTGTCAGTCTACGAACGACTGCCGCTCGAGTGCCCAGGAGTCCCAGCATGGCGAACCACCGCATCGTCGACGCCGACTGTCACATCCTCGAACCGCCGGACATCTGGACGAACCACCTCGCGGCAACGTGGCAGGAGAAGGCGCCCAAACTCGTCAAGGATCCCGAAGGCGGCGACGCGTGGCTCACGGCAGTCGGCGGCGATCCCGACCCGATCGGTCTTACGGCGACTCCCGGGATGGGATGGGACGACTTCCGGTGGTTTGGCGTCACCTACGACGAGGCGCGCGCAGGTTGTTACAACGGCAGCGAACGCCTGAAGGACATGGACATCGACGGTGTCCACGCGGAGATCCTTTTTCCGCCGCAACGCACCCTGAGCCACTTTCTCGGTGACGAGGACCCCGAGTTCGTGCTCGCGGGGGTCGAGGCCTACAACAACTTCTTGTTCGACGAGTTCTGTGCACCCGACCCGACCCGCCTGGTCGGGATCGCGCAGATCCCGAGCATCGGGATCGACGCTGCGATCGCCGGATTGCACGCGGCCGCTGCCCGAGGCGCCAAGGGCGTGTTGATTTCGAACTGGCCGAGCGGCGGTGAGTCGCTGTCGCCCGATGACGATCCGTTCTGGGCTGCCGCGGCCGAGGCCGGTCTGCCGGTGTCGATCCACATCAACATCATCAGCCGGAACCAACGCATGGCGTCGCGCCGCGCGGCGGCTGCGCACGGCAGTCAGCTCTACGACATGCGCAGTGAAGCCACTCGAGCGAAGGCGATTGGCGGAATGAGCCACGTGTTCGCCACGGCGACCGGGGCGATGACCGCAATGTTGTTCCAAGGAGTCTTCGAGCGGTTCCCGCAACTGCAGGTCTGCTGGATCGAAACGGGCGTCGGTTGGATCCCGCACTTTCTCGAGTGCATCGACGATCGCTATTGGCGAAACCGGTCATGGGGCCAGCTTCCGATCGCGCAACCGCCGAGCTTCTATTGGTATCGCAACAACGCGGCGAGCTTCATCACCGATCGCAGCGGGATCGAGTTGCGTCACCGTGCCGGTGTCGCGAACATCATGTGGTCGAGCGACTACCCGCACCACGGCAACGACTGGCCGTATTCGCGCAAGGTCATCGAAGACACGATGGGGAACTGCACCGAGGAGGAACGGGCGCTCATCGCCGGCGGCAACGCAGCGCGCATCTGGAACCTGGGTTGAGTTCGACGGTTCTCGCGGGGTCGAGCGTCAGCGTTTGATGCCGCCGACGCCGGTATTGGTTTCGGCGGCGGTGCGAATCGCTTCGAGCGTGAGACGTTGCACCGTGCGTTGGTGGACGTAGTTCAAGAGGCGGTCGACCGCCGGGATCAGGCGTTCACTCGATGCGGTGAGCTTCACCTGGACGGCTTTCATCTCGGCCGGGTCCCAGTCGGAGCGGGTCCATCCGGCGAGCATTGCGTGCACTTCGCTCTGCAACGTTGCGAAGTTCCGAACGTAGATGCGAGCGAGTTCTTCGAGGATGGCCGGTGTCATCCCGATGTCGAGCAGTTCCCGGACCGATCGCAACATGGCCAGGTCGGCGTCGTCGTAGGTCTCCCGGCCGAACTCGGCGGGGTCGGGGAGCAGGCCCACCTCGCCGAGCGACGCGACCAAGTCGGCTGGGACGTGTGATCGCTCGACGAGATCGGCCATCGAGAACTGTTGCTCGGGCCCACCGAAGATGCCGTCGATGCCTGGTCGGTCGCTGCACACGATGGCGCGGATCGCCGCCAAGGAGAAACGCTGTTCTTGCAAGTCGCGGATTCGCTCCAGGCGCTCGATGTGCTCGGAGCCGTAGATCTTGTGGCGTCCGGCAGCGACCGGGCTCGGGAGCAGCTTCTCGCGGGCGTAGTACCGGATCGTGTCGACGGTGACGCGACACCGCTGGGCCAGTTCGTCGATGCGCATGGCCACGGTCGGCGCGCTGGGTTGTTCGGTCACGATCGTCTCCCTCGGCGCGTGGGCGCGAGACGGACACCGATGGCTGGGTGGCCCGGGTGCCCGATGTCACACTCTATGAGTGTCGACTATGGGGGTGAATGACTTGACAGTCAACACCTTGAGAGTATTTACTGTCAAAGTCAACACATACGGACCGCATCAGCGTTCCCAGAGGATCACAAAGGAGGTGCGCAGGATGAACGCACTCAGCTGGCTTGCCAAGCAACTCGCCTGGGAACAGCGCCTGACCGAACTGCGCATCGAACGTCATACCCCGACGCTCGCAGCCGCCAAGCGCAACGCCGTCACCGCGACCGCCAAGGCGGCCTGACGGCACCACCTCGCAGGCCCGACGCCCGGTCCCCCCGAAGGCGTCGCAGGCCGCGACCGGCCGAACAACCCCCCTTGTCGGCCGGAAAATCGAAAGAGCCAAGTCGGCCCCGGCAATCCCCCCGCCGGGGCCGCGTCGCGTCCCGCTACGTTCCCGCCGATGGCCGCCACGGCGACGCGAGCAACGCAGCGATTGACCCAGCTCGCCATCGAGTTCCGCGTACACGCCTACACGCACGATCCCCGCGCCGACGCCTATGGCGCCGAAGCCGTCGCCGCGCTCGGACTCGATCCGGCCGCGACCTTCAAAACCCTTGTCGCTGGGGTCGATCGGAGCCTCGTGGTCGCCGTCGTGCCCGTCAACGCTCGACTCGACCTGAAGGCGCTCGCGACCGCGGCCGGCATGAAATCCCTTGCCCTGGCCGACCCGTCGATCGCCGAACGAGCAACCGGATATGTCGTCGGCGGAATCAGCCCGGTGGGACAAACCCGCCGGCTTCCAACCTTCATCGACGAGTCGGCTCGCGGCCTGGCCACCATGTTCTGCAGCGCCGGACGACGCGGTCTCGAGATCGAACTCGCGCCCGACGATCTCGCCCGCGCCTGCAATGCGACCTTCTCGCGCATCGCTCGCTGAGCTTCAGGCGCGTACCCAGCGCGGGAGCGCGACACCGCCGATCGACGCGAACGCCACCCGTACCGGTTCGCCGATCGCGATCGAATGCGGATCGATCTCGTTGATCTCGCCGTCCGCGGACGTGACGAGGTTGCCGACGAATCGCACCGCGGGTGGATCGTCGAGTTCCACGACGATCACGTTGTAGGGAGCCAACGCCGAATAGGCAGCCAACAGCGGCGGGTGCGCAACGACGTAACTCCAAATCGTGCCGCGCCCGCTCGTCGCAATCCATTCGCGCGCCGTCGACTGACACTGCGGACACATCGGACGCGGCGGATGAGCAACCCACTCGCACCGCACGCACCTCTGGACCCGCAGCTCTCCCGCCGCGCAGCCCTCCCAGAACGCCAGCGCCTCGTTGTCGTCGAGGTCGGGCAACAAGAACGCAGATTCGCTCACGGTGTCACCGATCCTCGGTCAGTACCAGCGCGCTCGTCGGCACGCCTTCACCGCTCGTCACCAAACTCACATCCGCGCCGACAACCTGTGCGGTGCTCGTTCCGCGAATCTGGCGTACACCCTCCAGCACCAAATTGAACCCGTGCACGTATGCCTCGCTCATTCCCGCGCCGGCCGTGTTCACCGGCAAGCGACCACCCAACTCGATCGCACCGTCGTCGGTGAACGGACCCCCTTCGCCGCGAGCGCAGAACCCATAACCCTCCAACGACAAGATGATCAGCGGGCTGAACGCGTCGTAGAGTTGCGCGACCTTCACGTCAGCCGGACCAACATCGGCGTTCGCCCACAACTTGTCGGCCGTCGCCCACGCGGGACCCCGCAACGGATCCGCCGTGAAGAAATTCGTCATCGTCTGGTGCTGACGGGGCAGACCCTGCGCGAACGAGTGCACCACGGCCGGCCGCTGCGCAAGATCACGCGCGCGATCCACGCTCGTGATCACGACCGCAAGCCCGCCGTCGGTCTCCAAACAGTTGTCGAACAAACACAACGGCTCACTGATCCAACGTGCGTCCATGTACTGCTCACGCGACAACGGCTTGTCGTACATCATCGCGTTCGGATTGCGGTTCGCGTGCTTGCGCGCCGCAATCGCGACGTTCGCAAGGTGATCGCGAGTCGCGCCGTACTCATACATGTAGCGCCGCGTCAACATCGCGATCTCGTCCACCGGGCGCAACAACCCGAACACGCGGCTCCACTGACCGTTGTCGGAGATCCGAGAATTCACCTGCGCCCACGGACGGCTCGCCGCCGACGAACGCTTCCGAGCGCGCCACGCGACCGCGACATTGCACTGACCCGTCGCGACCGCAAGCGCAGCCTGGCCCACGACGCCGCACGCAGCACCGCCGCCGTACCCGACCTGACTGAAAAACGTGATGTCGCCAAGGCCCACCGAACGCGCGACCTCGACCTCACGAAACGGCTCGAGCGTGAAACTCGCCAGCCCATCGACCTCGCCTGGAGCGATCCCCGCATCCTCGAGCGCCAACGCAATCGCCTGACACGCCAACGACAACTCCGAAGCCGCCAACCCCTTCCCGAACTCCGTCTGACCAATCCCGACGATGGCTGTGTTGCTGGTCGCGCTCACAAGTTCGCTGCTCCGGCCAGGCTCGCTGCGACGCTGCGTCCGTCGGTCGCCGTGTTCACCTGCACTACCACCCGGTGAACTCGACCGGGCGCTTCTCCCGGAAGCTGTTCACGCCTTCCATGCCGTCGTGGGTGTTCGTGTTCAACTCGACGAGCATCGCCTCTTCTTCGAGCAGGTCGCGCCGGCTCAGCTCCGACGCGTCGTGCAAGAGCTTCTTGCTCCAACCAATCGCCTTCGTCGGTCCCTGCGCCAGCCGCTCGGCCCACGCGCGCGTCGCAGATTCGAGCTCGGCCATCGGGACCACCTTGTTGGCGATCCCGAGCCGCAGCATCTCCTCGGCCGGCACGTCGTCACCGAAGAAGATCAGCTCCTTGGCCTTGTGCATCCCCACGATGCGCGGCAGCAAGTAGGCGACACCTCCATCGGGGACGAGGCCACGGCGAACGAACACCTGGATCAGCTTGGCGTGTTCGGCTGCGATCACGAGGTCGGCCGCGAGCGTGAACATCGATCCTCCGCCAGCGGCGGTGCCGTTCAGCGCGACGATCACCGGTTTCTCGCAGTCGAGCATTGCTTGCATCAACGTCTGGAAACCGCGCCGCATCATGTCGATGCCCGTGCCGACCACACGTTCGGGCATCCCTTCGGTTCGCGGTGGCATCGGTGGCCGAACGCTCAGGTCGGCTCCAGTGCAGAAATGCCGCTCGCCCGCTGCGGTCAACACGACACAACGAACCGCAACATCGACATGGGCATCCCGGAACACCTCGATCAGGCGGTCGCGGACGTAGAAGGGGATCGCATTGCCGGATTCGGCTCGATTGATCGTGACCCACAACACGCCGTTGTCCAAGCGAGTCGGCAACTCGGTCAGCGCCCGGGCGGCGAAGTCGTTCTCGGTGTCGCTCATGTTCTCCTCACGACGAGTGCGTCGAGTGCAACCGCTCCGAGGCGGCGCACGATCAATGGATTGATGTCGATCTCGGTGAACTCGTCGCCGAGTTCGAGAGCAAGTCGCTGGGCCTTCATGATGACGTCGACGAGCGCATTCTCATCGACCGGCGGTGCGCCGCGCACACCGCGCAGCAACGCCGCCCCTCGCAGCGACGAACACATGCGCCGAGCGTGTCGCTCGTCGAACGGGGGAACGCCAATTGCGACATCGGCGAGCACTTCGACGAATACCCCGCCGAACCCGACGCTCACCACCGGACCGAACAGCTCGTCGGTGCTCACGCCAACCAACATCTCGACACCGTCGTCGACCTGCTCGCAGACCAACACGCCGTCGACGCGCGCGTGAGGCGCTGACGCACGAGCCCGATCGAGGAGCGCTCGATGGATGCGACGCACCGCGCTCGACGTCGCGACGCCGACCTCGACGAGCCCGAGGTCGGACTTGTGGGCGATGTCGGGAGAGTCGATCTTCATCACGACCGGAAATCCGAGCTCGGTTGCGGCAGCAACCGATTCGGCCGCGGTGCGGCACGAACGATCGCGGGTCGTCGCAATGCCGTACGAGCGCACGATCGCCTTCGCATCCGTCTCGCGCAGCGTGGGGCCGGCAGGGATCGTTTCCAAGTGCGCGCGGACCGAAGCCGCCGCGGGAGAGGCAGGGGAGTCCGCGACGAACGGCGATCGATGCTCATCTGCGAAACGCCACCAGTCCTGCCAGGCGCGAGCGGCGCGCACGCAGTTCTGGAACGTGCGAAACACCGGCAGCGTCGAACCCAGCAACGTCTCCCGGTACGCACGTTCCGTGCCGACCGGCGAACCCCACACCACGAAGACCGGTTTCGTCGACGCAGCGGCGGCGGCAACGAGGTCGCGTGTCATCGGTTCGCTCATCGCGTCGAGCGCGCCCGTGATGGGTACCAACATCGCGTCGATCTCGGGCGCGGCGAGCAACACATCGAGAATGCGCCGGCCGCGATCGTCCATCACGGGCGGTCCGCCACAGTCGACTGGGTTCGAGACCCGGAGATACTCCGGGATCAAGCCGTCGTGGAGCGCTCGTTGCGTCGCCTCCGACAGCGTCGGGATCCGAAGCCCAGCCGCGGCAGCGAGATCGGCCAGGTGCGCGCCGGTGCCACCCGAAATCGAATAGATGCAAAAACCTGGCTCGGGACGCGCCGGCCGACCAGTCCGAGCCAGGGTCGCGCTCACGTCGAGGAGTTCGTCGAGACCATCGACTCGAATCACCCCGAACTGATCAAACGCCGCGTCGATCACCGGATCGTGGCCCGTGAGATGCCCCGTATGGCTCATTGCCATCGACGCACCGGTCTCGGTGCGCCCGACCTTCACCACAACGATCGGAGTGTGTCGGCGCGCCGCGTGATCGGCAGCGAGCAGCAACGTTCGCCCATCCTTGAAGCCCTCGATGTAAGCCGCGATGACGCCGACGTCGTCGTGATCGGCGAAGTACGCCGCGAAGTCAGCGAACTCGAGATCGACTTCGTTGCCGGTCGGGGCCCAGTGCGACAACCGCACGCCGAGTTCTTGGGCCTGGAACACCGGCCGCCCCTGGTGGCCGCTCTGCGTGATGAGCGCGATGGCCGGACCGACCAGATCATTGCGGAACTCGCTGAACGCATTGAGGTTCGTGTTCGGGCCCAACAAACGCGTCGGCCCTTCGGCCACCAACTCGCGCAATCGCCGCTCGAGTTCTGCGCCCCGCGCGCCCGTCTCGGCGAAGCCCGACGCGAACACCACCGCGAAGCGCGCCCCGACCGCGCACGCCTCGGCATAATGGTCGACGACCCGGTCGGCGCCTGTGAGCAACACCGCGAGATCGATCGAATCGTCGACATCGGCCAGACGCGCAACCGTCGCCACGCCGAAGACCGACGAGTGCGACGGCGTCACCGGATGAAACCGTGCCCCGTGCTCGCTCGCGAACGCGTGCAAGCGAGCCGTCATCAGCGAGTTCGGCTTCGCGCCCGCCTCGGACGCGCCCACCACGGCAATCGAACGGGGTCGCAGAAACGTGTCGAGATCGACCGGGCGGAGCGCGATCGGGCGGCCGGACACGTCGAGAGGCAGATCCGTGCTCACCACCGCCGATCCTGACACGGACGTCAGGTGCGAGCCAACACCGCCGACACGGACCGCAAGGAGACACGCGCGGCGTACTTCGGCAAGGCTGCGGCCATGCCCAGACTGAAACAGATCCCCCGAGCCGAGGCCGCTGCGTCGGTGCTCCCGCTCTATGACCTCCTGTTCGGTGCCGACGTCGATCCCGTCGCACAACCCGGAACCGCAACGGGAACCCCCGGCGACTGGTGGACCGTCTTCGCATCGGTCCCCGAAGTCTTCGACCACTGCGTCATGGGGTTCGCCCTGTACCGCAATCCGTCACGTCGGCTCGACCCGAAACTCCGAGAACTCGGTCAGACACGAGCTGGCTTCGCTCGCGGCAGCCAGTTCGTCTTCTCCCAGCACTGCAAATCGTGCCGCAGCGTCGGCATCTCCGAAGCACAGATCGCCGCGATTCCGCACTGGTCGGCCGCCGACTGCTGGAGCTCCGTCGAGCGAGCGGTGCTCGCCTACACCGACTGTCTCGTCCTCGACGGCGGCCGAACCCCCGACGGCGTCTTCGAGGCGCTCCGGGCGCACCTCTCCGACGAGGAGATCCTCGAGCTCACCTACATCACCGCGATGTACGACATGCACGCCGTGATGTGCCGAGCCCTCCGCGTCGAATACGACGACAAGGACGAACCCTGCGTCGAAATCGCGGCTCCCGGCGAAAGCCAAGCCTTTGACATCGGCCGTGACACGAGCGGTCAGTGAGGGTCGAGGGTCGAGGGTCGAGGGTCGAGGGGTGAGGGGCTCGTGTCCCGGTTGGTTGACATCGGCCGTGACCCGAGCGGTCGGTGCCCGCGGCGCGTAGCTTGCCTCGGCGATGAACACCCAGTCGATCACCATCGTCGGATTCAGCCTGGCCGGGCTGCGGTGCGCCGAGACCCTGCGGCGACTCGGCCACACCGGGTCGATCCACGTGGTCGGCGACGAGTCCGAGGAGCCCTACGACCGTCCGCCGCTGTCGAAGGAAGGCCTCGCCGGCGACGGCGATCCTCGCGTCGCCCTCCGGAAAGAACCCATCGACGAACTCGATCTCGATGTGCACCTCGGTCGGCGAGCCGTGGCCCTCGACGTTGCCGCGCGCGCCGTCGACCTCGACAACGGCACAAGGATCGGTGCCGAACATGTCGTCATCGCGACCGGAGCCCGGGCTCGGCGGCTCCCAGCCTCGATCTGCTCTCCCGAACTTGCCAACGTGCACGTCGTGCGCACGCTCGCCGACGGCCGGCGGTTGCGTTCCGCGCTCGATGCCGAGCCGAACCGAGTCGTCGTGGTGGGAGCAGGGTTCATCGGCATGGAAGTCGCGGCATCGTGTCGAGCACGCGGCCACGAGGTCACCGTCATCGAGCCGTTGGCCCAACCAATGGTGCGTGGCCTCGGCGAGACCATCGGCGGTGCGTGCGCGCAACTCCACCGCGATCACGGCGTCGACCTCCGCCTCGGAACGGGAGTGGCGGCAATCGACGCGACCGGCGTGGAAACCACGGCCGGCGAACGCCTCGCAGCCGATGTCGTCGTCGTCGGTGTCGGCGCAGCACCCAACGTCGAGTGGCTCGAATCGTCCGGTCTGACGATCGACAACGGGGTCGTGTGCGACGCGTCGCTTGCCGCCGCGCCGGGCGTCGACGCGATCGGCGACGTCGCTCGGTTTCCGAACCCGTTGTTCGATGGCGAGATGATGCGCCTCGAACACTGGACGAACGCCGCCGAGATGGCGATGCACGTGGCGCAACGAATCGCGACCGAGCAGCCGAACGACTTCGCCCCGGTCCCGTTCGTCTGGAGCGACCAGTACGACGTGAAGATCCAAAGCGTTGGGCGTTACGACAGCGACTGCGACTTGCACGTGGCGCACGGAGCGCTGGCCGATCACAAGTTCGTCGCGTTGTTCGGTCGCAACGGCCGACTCGTCGGAGCGCTCGGGTTCAGTCAACCTCGATTCGTCATGCAGTATCGGCGGATGATCGCCGAACGTGCCTCGTGGAGCGACGCAATCGACAAGTCGAACGCGTGAGTGCAACGCCGACTGCGGCGCCGAGTCGCCGCGCGTTGTTGACGCTGCCGTTCTGCTTGATCATCGGGTCAGGTCTGGCCTACTTCATCGGGCTGGCGATGCTGAACCCGGTGTTCGGCCCGTACGTCAAAGACCACCTCGGTGCCGGCGACGTCGCGGTCGGCGTCAGTCAGGGCGCTTTTGCCGTGGGTGCGATTACGTTGCGTCCGTACGCGGGTCGCATCGGCGATCGCTTCGGTCGCCGACCGTTGGTGATCGGAGGAGCCGCAGTGGTCGCGGCCGCGACGGCGATGTTCGGTGTCGTCGACTCGTTCGGTTGGTTCGTCGCGATGCGTGCACTCGCAGGGCTCGGCGAGGCGGCGTTCTTCGTCGGCGCGGCAACGATGATCACCGACCGGGCACCAGTCGAACAGCGCGGCGAAGCCATCAGTTACTGGTCGATCGCGATCTACGGCGGTCTCGCGCTCGGACCGATGTTGGGCGAGGCGGTCCTCGGTGATGAGAACCGGTACGGATGGTGCTGGGCGATCTCGGCCGGAGCTGCGACGGTCGCGTTGCTGCTCGGTTTGTTGACGCGCGAGATCGACGACCGGCCGCCGCCGCCGCCCCACGGTGGCAAGCTGATTCATCGGGCGGCGCTGGCCCCGGGCCTCGTGCTCTTTCTCGGGTTCGTGAGCCTCGCCGGCTGGCAGGGTTTCGTGAAGTTGTACGCACGAGACGACCTCGGGGTCGACAACGTCGCCGGTGTCTTCACCCTCTACGGCGTGCTCATCCTCGTCATTCGGATCGTCGGCGCTCGCCTTCCGGACCGCTTGGGTGCGCGACGGGCCGGAACCGGCGCGTTGGCGTTGGGGGCGGCTGGCATGGGCATCGTCGTCGTGTGGCCGAGCATCGCCGGCCTCTACGTCGGAACCGCAGTATTCGCGCTTGGCCAGTCGTTGGCGTACCCCGCGATGTTGGTGCTGTCGTTGTCCGGGGTCGACGATTCGGAGCGGGCATCGGTCGTCGGGACGTTCTCGAGCGCGTTCGATCTGTCGATGGGGCTCGGCGGTCTGGTCTGCGGCGTTGTGGCCGACGTGTTCGACTACCGCACCATGTTCGCGACCTGCGTTGCCTTCGCCTTGGTCGGACTCGCGTACTTGCGGACGAGCCCGAGCCTGCGGCGCTGACCGGCTCGCTCGCGAGCCACGAGGCGGGGTGGCCCATCGCCTCACTCCCCGGCGCTGCGTCGGCGACCCGTACGATTCCCGGCGATGTCGTCGCTGCTCGTGACCAACGACTTTCCACCGAAGCTCGGTGGCATTCAGTCGGTGCTCTGGGAGTTCTGGCGTCGGCTCGACCCGGCGAAGACCACCGTGCTGACGACGCCATACGCCGGGGCCGCCGAGTGGGACCGAGCGCAACCGTTTCGGGTCGAACGAGTTCGCGAACCGGTGTTGTTGCCGCACCGAGGGCTGCTGCGTCGTATCGAATTACTCGCCGCGGAGGTCGCGGCCGACGTCGTCTTCGTCGATCCGATGCTGCCGCTGGGGCTCTTGAGCGCACGTCTCGCTCGGCACCACGCGGTCGTCGTGGTCGCGCACGGCGCGGAGATCACCGTCCCCGGGCGCCTCCCCGGTCCGAACCTCGCGGCCCGACGCGTCTTGCACGCGGCGTCGGGTGTGTTGGCATTCGGCGGATATCCCGCGTCCGAGTGCGTTCGGGTCGCCGGGCGACCACTTGCCGTGCTCGAACTGCCGTGTGGCATCGACTCGCAACGGTTCGTCCCGCTCGACGCCGAAGCGCGCTCGCTGGCTCGAAAGCGACGCGGTCTCGATCCCGATCGTCCCGTGGTGTTGGGGCAGTCGCGCCTCGTTCCCCGCAAAGGTTTCGACGTACTGATCGACGCCGTCGCGAGGCTCGATGCGGTGCAGCTGGTCATCGGTGGCGACGGTCGTGATCGCGGTCGGCTCGAACGACGTGCCGCCGAGCGCGGCATTGCCGATCGCGTCCAGTTCCTCGGCCGAGTTCCCGACGCCGAACTTGCCGAAGTGTTCGGGCTCGCCGACGTGTTCGCCATGCTGTGTCGCGATCGTTGGGGTGGGCTCGAGGCCGAAGGTTTCGGGATCGTGTTCGTGGAGGCCCAGGCGTGTGGCGTCCCTGCGGTCGCCGGCCGCAGCGGAGGGTCGCACGAAGCGGTGGTCGACGGCGAGACCGGGTATGTCGTCGAACCTCGCGACGTGGATGCGGTCACCGAGGCCATCGCTCGGATCGTTCGCGACCCCGACCTCCAAGCGCGACTCGGGTCGGCCGCTCGCCGACGAGCGGTACACGAGCTCGACTACGACGTGCTCGTGCCTCGTCTCGCAGCCCTCGCCGACGGCGACTTGTCGATGTGTACGGTGCGATCGTGAAACGCGTCGCTGCGCTCGGGCTCGACGCCGACACCCGCGGCGTTGGCATCGTGCAATCGTCGGTACTCAGCGCGTTGGCGTATGCGCTTGCCGTGGGATACGACGCACTCGGACTCCCCGGCGGCGATGCGCTGTCGGTCAGCATCGCGTTGGCGTGGTTCGTGCTGTCGCTCGTGATCTGGAGCGTTGCGTTCGCGCAGGCGGTCGTCCGCAGCACGCGAGGCGATGAGATCCAGGTCGCGAGCTTGTTCTTCTTGCAGACGTCGGCACCGTCGGGGGTGCGGGTCCGAATGCTCGGTATCGCCGGGGTGTTCTTGGTCATCACAATCGTCACGCTGGCGACGAATCCGGTCGGATTCCTCGCAAACATGTTGCCGATCGGCTGGGCCGGGCTGTGGGGTGCCCGCCACGGCACCTACCCTGAGCGCAACGACCCTCGTTATACCGGGAGAACCGATGGCCGATACCGCCAGCGAGCGAACCAGAATCGCCGCCCCCGCTGAGCAGTGCCTCGCGATCGCACTCGACTTCGAGCGCTACCCAGAGTGGGCGAATGACGTCAAGATCGCCAAGGTGCTCGAGCGCGATGCCGACGGCCGCGGTCGTCGTGTCGAATACCGCGCCGCCGCGCTCGGACGCAGCGTGCGCTACATCCTCGAGTACGACTACACCGATCTGCCGAACTCGTTTTCATGGCGCCTGATCGAGGGTGACCTCATGCGCAGCATGGACGGCCGCTACCGGTTCGAGGCCGACGGCACCAGCACCAGAGTGCACTACGACTTGGCGATCGACGTCAGCGTCCCGTTGCTCGGCATGCTGAAGCGCCGCGCTGCGGCACTGATCGTGCGCAACGCGCTGAAGGATCTGCGTCAGGCGTGCGAACCGGCAGGATCATGACCCGCATCCTCCTCGTCACGGGCAAGGGCGGCGTCGGCAAAACGACGGTCGCGGCCGCGACCGCGACGCTGGCCGCGGCGCGAGGGCTACGAACGATCGTGTTGTCGACCGATCCGGCCCACAGCCTCGCCGACGCGTTCGACGAGCCGCTCGGCGATCAGGTCGCCGAACTCGGGCCCCGACTCGCCGCGCAGCAACTCGACGCACGCGTGCGGTTCGAGGACGCGTGGACCGAGGTTCGTGATTGGTTCGTCGAGGTACTGGGCTGGGCCGGTGCCGACACGATCGAAGCCGAAGAACTCGCGGTCATCCCCGGCCTCGACGAGGTGTTCGCGCTCGCCGACCTGAAGCAACACGCCGCGAGCGGTGCTTACGACCTCGTCGTGGTCGACTGTGCCCCGACCGCCGAGACCATTCGCCTGTTGTCATTGCCTGACGTCATGGCTTGGTACATGGACAAGGCGTTCACCACGACGCGGCGCGCGGCGCGCGTCGCCCGTCCGATGCTCCAGCGACTTGCCGGTCTCCCGGTTGCGAGCGACGCGGTGTTCGGGGCACTCGAACGCTTCTATGCGCGCGTCGACGGCGTGCGCGAGTTGCTCACCGACGGCAGAATCACCTCCGCCCGACTCGTGGTCAACCCCGAACGGATGGTCGTGGCGGAAGCCCGGCGAACGTTCACATATCTGTCGTTGTTCGGACATCATGTCGATGCCGTCATTGCGAACAAGGTGTTGCCCGCGGAGGTCACCGACCCCTGGTTCGACGCGTGGCGACAACAGCAAGGCGTCGAACTCGAAGGGATCGAGCGAGAGTTCGCTCCGGTTCCCATCCTTCGATCGGAGCTGGCTCCGACCGAAGTCATCGGACTCGACGCGCTCGAAGCATTCGGCGCGACCTTGTACGGTGCGCTCGATCCCGCCGCTCGGTTGGCCGACATCGAGCCTCTGCGCATGGAAACCGACGGCGACACGTTCGTGCTCTCGTTGCATCTGCCGTTCTCCGGATCGTCCGACATCGACCTGGCCCAACACGACGGCGAGCTGTTCGTTGCCGTTGGTCCGCACCGACGATCGGTGGTGTTGCCGGATTCGTGGCGCAACCGATCGGTCGGTCGAGCCCGTCTCGACGCGGGGCGGCTGCGCGTGGAGTTCGTCCGGTGAGCGGGTCGCGTGCGTTCGACGATCGCGACGATCGCAACGACCAGGACGGACGGGCGCCCGAGAGCGACGCTGTCGATCACCTGGTCGTCGCCGCCCGCGATCTGATCGGTGCCGCACGGTCGGCGCTCGACGCGATGGAAGCAGTCCTCGACGAGCAAGCCGAGGCACACGGCCGGCGCCGCCGGGGCCGGGGCGACCACGAATCGAACGTCGCGACGCAGCCAGGGCCGCGGCTTCGGCGTATCGACATCGACGAATGACCGCATCGCTCGGCATCGACATCGGCGGCACCAAGATCCTCGGTGTGCTGCGCTCCGACGACGGCGCGGTACTCGCAGAGTGCCGGCGGTCGAGTCCCTACGACACCGAAGCTCTCCTCGTCGAGATCGACGCGACGATCGACGAACTCGTCCGCGCTTCGTCGCGCGATCAGATCATCGGTGTCGGCATCGGCATCGCGGGCATGGTGACCCCAGATGGTCGGCTCCGATACGGACCGAACCTCCCCGGCGTCGAGGAGTTCGACGTTCGGGGTGAGGTGCATCGTCGACGCGGCTTGAGCGTCCTTGTCGACAACGACGCCAACGTCGCGGGATTTGCCGAGGTTGCGCAGGGCGCGGCTCGGGGTGCACGGCACGCACTGGTTGTCACCCTGGGCACGGGAATCGGCGGTGCGATCATCGCCGACGGGGTGATCCAGCGAGGTGCCCACGGCTTTGCCGGCGAGATCGGGCATTGGACGGTCATGCGCGACGGTCCTCGCTGCGCGTGCGGCGAACTGGGGCACTGGGAAGCGATCGCATCGGGGACGGCGCTGGGCCGGTTGGCGGCCGCGGCCGTTGCCGACGGTCGTCTCGACCTGACACCCGCGACGGTTGACGGTGTCTCGGTCGGGCGCGCCGCGGCCGCGGGAAATCCTGGGGCGCTCGCCGTGATCGACGACTACGCCGACAATGTTGCAATCGGGCTTGCCGGACTCGCGAACATTCTTGATCCCGAGTGCATCGTCATCGCGGGCGGCGTCGTGGAGCTCGGTCCGACCTTGTTCCGACCGCTCGGCGCGGCGTTTGTTCGCCACCTCGAAGGGCACGAGTTCCGGCCTCCGATCCCGATCGTGCCCGCCGCGCTCGGCGAACGAGCGGGAGCGATCGGCGCGGCGGCGATGGCTGCACGCGAGTTCGGTTGAGTCGATCGATGGACGCTCGGCCCCACGAGGTTCGGCTCGGTCTGACGCTGCCGTCGTTTCGCGACGACCCGGAGCGGATCATCGAGGTTGCCGTCGCCGCGGAGGCGGCGGGCCTCGACGCGGTATTCGCGTACGAGCACCTGTTCCGAGTTGGTCCGCAGGGTCGGCGCCCCTCCCAGGACCTGTGGGCGACCCTCGGTGCGGTTGCGGCAGTGACCCAACGCGTGCGCGTCGGCTCGCTGGTTGCTCGCGCGACCTTGCGTTCGGCTGCCGTCCTGGCCCACGCGTTCGCGACGCTGCAACGGGTCAGTGACGGTCGGGCCCTGGCGGTGCTCGGTGCTGGCGACGCCGAAAGTCGGGCCGAGAACGAGGAGTTCGGCTTGGCGTTCGGATCGCTCGGCGAACGCGTTGCCGCGCTGGGTGCCGCTGCCGACGCGACACGCGCCGTGGGGATCGAAACCTGGATTGGCGGGTCGCACCCCGACGTGCTCGCATTGTGCGATCAGGCCGACGGCTGGAACCGGTGGGCGGGATCGGTCGAAGTGTTCGCTCGCGACGCGGCGACCGTGCGCGCTCGGCAACCCGCAGCCACGCTCACCTGGGGCGGACTCGTGGTGCTCGATGTCGACGACGAGGCAGCCGCCGACAAGGCGACGCGGTTGGGCGCATCGAGCGCCGTCCTCGTCGGAACTCCGGCGACCGTGGCTCGCCGGATCCGGCCCTACGTCAGCGCGGGCGCGACGTGGGTGGTGCTGGCCCCCGTCGACAGCAGCGACCCTGTCAACGCGACGCTCGTTCGTGACGTGGGGGCTCACCTGGGCGCGGGCCTCGAGTCACCCGGCTGACGTTCGGACGCGCTCGTGCCCTCGGCGCTTCAGTCGAGCAGCAGATACGCAGCCCGTTCGAGGCGGTCGCCCATCGACGTCCCGTCGCTCAGACCGCTTGCCCAAAATGCGAGCGTGGCGATCCATGCGTGCCCCAACACATCGATGACGCCGTCGAGGTCGTCGACTGCGGCACCGTCGAGGGCGCGTTCGAGGATCGAGTCAAGTTGCTCGCGCACGGCGGTCTTGTGTTCGGATGCGTCGGGATCGTTGACGAACATCGCGGCGACAAGGGCGCCGGTGATCTTCGGGTTCCGTTCGAGCGCGCGTGAGGCGCGATGCAAGACGTCGGCGACGCGCTGCGCTGGCGTCGCTCCGACCGGCGGTCGGCGATCGAGCGCTCCCCGCAGCGCTGCGGCTTGCTCACGCAGCGCGGCCAACAGGAGCTGGTCTTTCGACGAGTAGTGGCGGTACAAGGTTCCGAGCGCGACATCGGCGCGCGCGGCAACGTCGCGCATCTGGACTGCTTCGTAGCCTCCATCGGCCGCGAGTGCGATCGCGGCGTCGACGAGGCGCGCTTTGCGGGCGGCGGTCTCGGCAGCTCGGGTTCCGGTGCGACGCGTGGCGGCGGCCATGGGGCCGGGAGGATACGGCAGTCCTAGAACGCGTTGCACGTTTGCGCCCAGCTGGCGTGTGAATCGGTCGGTGAGCGGTGCGGGGCGGGTCACCGGACGCGGCGGTGGTCGGCCTTCGCTTGGCGGAGCTGCGACGTGGAATCGAATGTTGAGCGCGGCGCGCGACGACAATGCAGCCATGCCGCCGTCGATCTCCCCGGAGCCGCCGTTCACGGTTCGAAGGCCGGTGATGCACAACCGCTGGGACACCCTCACGTTTTTGCACTGGTCGTACGAACCATCCGAGATCCAACGTCTGTTGCCGCCCGGGCTCGAGGTCGAGACCTGGCACGATCGAGCGTGGGTCGGCCTCGTGCCGTTCTTCATGCAGGTTCGCGCTCCGGGCCAGCCGTGGTGGCCGCGCCTCGGCCGGTTCCCCGAGACGAACGTGCGCACCTACGTCCGGGGACCTGACGGCAACACCGGCGTATGGTTCTTCTCGCTCGAAGCCGCGCGTTTGGGTGTCGTCGCTTTCGGGCGCGGTGGGTATGGCGTGCCGTACTTCTGGGCGAAGATGCGTTGCGAGCAACGCGACAACATCTGGGAGTACGAGTCCCGCCGCCGTTGGCCCGGACCTCGCGGCGCGCATTGTCGGGTGCGAGTTGCGGTCGGCCGGGAGTATGGCTTCGACGAGCCGTCCGACTTCGAGCACTGGCTCAGCGCGCGATGGCGGCTCTATGGGCAAGTGCGATCCGGTCGACTCGTCACCGCCGAGGCGCACCACGAGCGATGGCCACTGCTGCACGCCGAGGTATTGGAGTGTGATCAGACGTTGCTCGAGGCGTGTGGATTGCCGACGCCGAGCGGCGCACCGATCGCAATGTGGTCGCCGCGGGTGACGGTCCGCATCGGGCGACCGCGTTGGTGTTGAAGGTTCGAGTTCCGATTCGGCTATTCGAGCGTGGCGTAGTTGGTGCTGCGGTCGGCTGCGCGAATGCCGGCGACTGCTTCGACACATTCGGCGAGGTCACGCAGGTATTCGTCGGCGACCGGCGCATTGCCGACCGACACGGTCGCGTGCAACGTGTCGGGCGGGCCCTGGCGGTCGTGGAACCAACCCCGTTCCTGTAGCGCATCACCGAGCGCGAACACGTCGACGCGATCTTCGTATCCAGGTGCCGCAGCAATGGCCATCAGCTGTGCTTCGGGGTGGCCGAGGACGGTGAGCCCTTCGATGGCGCGCACGCCCGCTTCCATCTTCTGGCGGGTTTCGATCGTCAGTGTGGTGAGCCGTTGGTAACCCTCGAGTCCGATGTGGCGCATGACCGCCCACGCGGTCGCCATTGGCATTCCCGACCGCGTGCCCTGCACATTCGGCGACGCGTAGAAGCCACCGAGCCAATCGTCGAACACGAACGTCTGGTACTGGCGCAGGTGCTTGTCGCGGTGCAAGATCACCGATGCGCCCTTGGGGGCGTAGCCGAGCTTGTGGATGTCCGCCGAGATCGTCGTCACTCCATCGACTCGGAAGTCCCATGGGTGCGAAAGTTCGAAGCCGGCCATCTCCATGAAGGGCAACACGAACCCGCCCATGCACGCGTCGACGTGCATGCTCGCGCCGACGCTCTGCGCGAGTTGGGCGAGGTCGGGAATCGGGTCGATGACGCCTTGCGGGTATTGCGGCGCTGATCCGACGACGAGCACGGTGTTGTCGTTCACGTGTGCAGCCATTGCGTCGACATCGGCCCGGAAGTCGTCTCGAACCTTGACCTTGTGCACGGTCAACCCGAAGTAGTGCGCGGCTTTGTGGAACGCCGCGTGTGCGGTCTCGGCGAGCACCACTTCGGGAGCCGTGATCGACCGTTCGGCCTTGCCCCGTTCGCGGGCGGCTTTGACTGCGCAGAGAATCGACTCGGTGCCACCGCTCGTCATGAAGCCAGCCGCCGTGTCGCCGTGCAACAACTCTGCCGTCATGTCGCACACCTCGCGTTGGATCTCGCCGAGGCTGGGAAAGGCGTAGGTGTTGAGCGCGTTCTCGTGGAGGAACATCGCGGCGACGGCCTCGGCGACCTCGTGCACCGATTCGCCGCCGTCGTAGACCATCCCGAACGTGCGCCCGTCCTGCCAGCGCACGTCGCGTGCGCGTTTGGCCGTGAGTTCGCTGAGCAAGGTGTCCTTGTCGATGCCGTGCTGCGGGATTCCCATGACTGCAGCATCGCGCGCCTCGGCCAATGACGCAGGCGCAACCTTCGGTCAATCGATCGCGACCGGCTCCCAGCCACGTGCCGGAGCGTTGCCGGCCGAACAGTCGCCCTCGTCGCTGTCGTGCACGACCTGCGGGCCGAGTCCGGTGTCTCGCAGCCAGGCACACCCAGTGTCGGTGCCGCCGAGGTCGAGTGCGCCGAAGACGACGTCTCGCTCGTCGATCGTGACGGAGACCTCGTCGGCCCGTTCGGGCGCAACGTCGGGCGCGAGCAAACCGAGGCCTGGCGTCGCCTCGCCGATGGCCTCCGGCGTGACTTGTTCCCACGTGCCCCAGTCGACGTACAAGCGCGCAGCGGGTCGGTAGACCTCGGCGAGCACGGTCTCGGCCCCGGCGCTGATCGGCCGGCCCGTCGGGCGATCGATCGACGCAGTGTCGTCGCCGACCGAGGGTGTGCCATCGCCGACGACCGCGGCGGGAGATTCGAGGTCTTCGTCGAGGGACTGCCACCAGGCGGTGGTGCTCAGCGACAGCATGATCATCAACCCGCCGCCGATACGCCGCCAACGTCGGCGTCGCAGTTCGGCGTCGGGGAGGAGGTCGTCGCCCGGCACGCGTCGCCAGGGCCAGCGGTGCTTCGCAAACTTGGCGGCGTCGAAATCGACCACCCGTTCGGTGCTGGGCGTGGCCTCGGTGGGGGAGCCGGCCTCGGACCCGATGAGCCCACCGAGCCCTGCTGCCGCCGCCGCAGGCTTCGGACGCGCCGAACCGATGAGCGGTGACGTGCTCAAGAAGGCACCGCACGACGCGCACGCGATCCCCGCGTCGGGGTCGCACACGATCGCGCAGTTCGGACAGATGACGGATTGGCGGCTCATGGTCGAAGCGGGGGTCGAGAACGGCCCCACCCGTCTTCATCGGCCAGCGCAACCCGGTTGCTCAACCTTTGGGTGCTCAACCTTTGGGCGTCGGGTCTCGTCCTTCGGTGCCGAAATACTCGGCGGCGAGTTCGGGGCGCGGTTGGATGAACAGCCCTTCGGCTTCGGCACACACGACTTCGCCTGCTCGTAACACTGCCCGCGATTGGACTCGCCGCCCTTCGACTCGCTCGACCCAGGCCTCGAACGTCACTGCACGGTAGAGCGGTGTGGGACGGCGATAACGGATGGTCAGCGTGCCGGTCATGCCCGGTGAGCCGTTCGCAATGTTGACGATGCCGAGCATTTCGTCGAAGGCCAGCGCCACCATGCCTCCGTGGACGTAACCCGGCGGCCCTTCGTATTGGGCGCCGAAAATGCCTCGGGCGTGGCATCGGCCGTCGATGATCTCCCAGTCGATGCGCGGCGACATCGGCGACGCTTCCCCAACGACCGGAGAACGCGGCAGGTAATCGCCGTGACTGCGCGGCGTGAACCCAGGGCCGCGGTCGAGGTCGGAATCGGGGCGCAGGGCGGCCGTGACGGACGCGACGGCTGCTGTGGCCGTCCGCAACTCGTCGTCGGTCGCGTGCGGCGTCGTCATCGACGTCTCGATCAGCGTGCGCAACGCTTGCGCGAGTTCGGCGCGTGCTGCGCTCGCGAAGTGCGCGTCGTCGCCGGTCCCCGGCGCCGCCTCCGACATCGACTACTTGCCCTGGAAGTGCGGGGCGCGCTTTTCCGCGAACGCTCTGGGACCCTCCTGGGCGTCCTCACTGGCGAAGACCTCCCAACCGATCGGGTCCTGGTGCATCATTGCGTCGTAGTCGCTCATGTTCTCCGTCTCGCGCCACGCCCGAAGGATCGCCTTGGTCGACAGCGGCGCGCAGGCGGCGACCTGTTCGGCCACCATCCGAGCGACGCCGAGCGCATGGCCCTCGGGTGCCACGCGCGAGATCAACCCCATCGATTGCGCTTCGAGGGCGGTGATCGGACGGCACGTCAACAAGATGTCCATCGCGAGCGCGTAGGGGATCTGACGCGGGAGTCGACACGCCGACCCGCCGAGGGGGAAGAGTCCTCGCTTCGCCTCCCAGACGCCGAAGATCGCGGTTTCGGCCGCGACCCGGATGTCGGTGCCCTGGAGGATCTCGGTCCCGCCCGCGACCGCGTACCCCTCGACCGCAGCGATCAACGGTTTGCTCAGCCGGTAGTCGCGCAGCAACGCCTTCCAGTGCGGCGCGCCTGCACGCGCCATCACGGCCTGGACCCGCGGGTCGGTCGGCGGGGTGCTCATCGACACGAGATCCATGCCGGAACAGAAGTTGCCACCGGCGCCGGTGAGAATCGCGCAGCGCACGTCCGGGGTCTCGTCGATGTACTCGTACGCCATGACCAATCCGGCGAGCATGTCCGCGGACAGCGCGTTCTTCTTCTGCGGCCGATTCATGGTCATCGTGACGATCGCGCCGTCGCGTTCGACGGTGCAGTGCTCGGTCGTGAGTTCATCGAGGACGGCCATGAATACCTCCGGCGGTGGTCGCGGGCGAAGCGACGACGGGATCGTGGCCACGAGGCGTGGCGACGCGCAATATAGGGCAACCCGATTCGGACAACTCCGAGGTCGCCTACCCCGCCGATCGGCGATGTCCTCGCTTCTCGCGTCTCGGGACCGATGAAAGGTGTGCTGATGCACCAGCACCGACCTCGGCGTCGTGCGGACCCGAAGCGCCAACCGAAGAGCAGGCATGACGAACCTCGACCTCGATCTCGATCTGACCGACCCGAGCACGTTCGCCTCGGGGTATCCCCACGCGTACTTCGCGCACCGGCGAGCGACCGAACCGGTGTTCCGTCATCAGGGCCGCTCGGCACCGCTCGAGTTCTGGGCGGTGACCAAGTATCAGGACCTCATTGCGGTCAGCCGCGACGCCACGACGTTCTCGTCGGCTCGAGGCGGTGTGCTGCTCGAGGAGTCGGTCGGTGGTGCCGAACTGATGTTGATCAACCAAGACCCGCCGCGTCACACGCGGCTCCGCAACCTCGTCGCTCGGATGTTCACGCCGAAGTACATCCGCGAGCTCCAGCCGTCGATGCGCGAGTCGGCCGCGGCGCTCGTCGACAAGGCGATCGAGCTGGGCGAGTTCGACTTCGTCACGGAAGTCGCTGCCGAGCTGCCGCTCATCGTCATTGCCGACCTGTTGGGTATCCCGCAGGAAGACCGCGGCAAGGTCTTCGACTGGTCGAACCGGATGATCGGACGCGCCGATCCCGAGTACGCGATCAGTGATGACCAGGCCATGGAGACGGCGACGTCGGCCGCGGTGGAGTTGTTCGCATACGCGTCGGAACTCGCGCTCGCACGCGCCGCCGACCCGCGGGACGACATCGTGTCGAAGCTGCTCACGAGCGACGTGGACGGTGAACTCCTCGGCCACGACGAGTTCATCTTCTTCTTCTTGTTGCTCGCCGTGGCCGGCAACGAGACAACCCGCAACCTCATCTCTGGCGGCGCGGTTGCGCTCGGCGACTTTCCCGATCAGTACGACCTGCTCGTCGCGAACCGACCGACGCTGCTGCAATCCGCGGTCGAAGAGATGTTGCGCTTCGTGTCGCCGGTGATCTCGTTCCGTCGCACCGCAACGCGCGACACCGAGATTCGCGGCGTGCCGATCGCCGAGGGCGAAGCGGTCGTGATGTTCTACGGCTCGGCAAATCGCGACGAGGAGATCTACCGCGACCCCGATCAGTTCGACATCACGCGTAACCCGAACGACCACGTCGCGTTCGGAGGACGTGGTCCGCACCATTGCCTCGGCGCCAATCTCGCCCGCGAGGAGATCCGGGTGCTCTACGACGAACTCATCGGGCGGGCCAACCTCGAGATCGTCGGCGAGCCGGCGCGGCTGCACTCGAACCTGATCAGCGGCATCAAGCACCTCCCGGTGCGGGTCACGCCCCGCTGAAGTCGTCGGGACGCGGCCGTCGCCGTTGCGCTGGTGCCGGCTGTCTCCGATGTTCTCCGTCCCGTCAGTACGTGGGAAGCTGTGGCATGGTCGTGTCGCGAAGCCTCGCCGCGGTGGTCCTTGCCTTCGGGTTGGGAGCGGGTCTTGCCGGTTGCTCGGACGACGATGCCGATGCCGACAGCGCGGGAGCGGCGAACGCTTCGTCGACGACCGCCGCTCCGACGCCCGCCGCGATACCAGCCGACGCGACACTTGCGCCGTTGCTGGGAACCGATGTCGCGTGGGAACCGCTGGATGCACTTGCAACGGGCACACGCTTTTCGGTGACCGCCGTGCCGACGGAGGAATCGATCTTCGCGGCCTATTACACGGCGGCGGGTGCGTTCGACGGCGATCTCGTCGTTGCCGCCGTGCTTCGGCTCCAGCCCGGATCCGACGACCCCCGTCAGCTCCAGCGACTGTTCAGCAGCCAATGGCCGAGCCAGCCAGTGAACGGCACGAGCGTGTACATCAACCAGGCCGAGGAGCAATTGGTTTGGTACGCGGCCCCGCACGTGTTCATGGTTGGTGCCGACGACGGTGAGGTCGCCCTGGCGCTCGCCGAGGCGATGCTTGCCTGACCGGGTGGCATACGTCGGGCTCGGTGCTGACGTCGGGCTCGGTGCCGGCGCTTGCGCGCACACCTAGAACCTGTTCTAGTCTCCCGCGCCATGGCAGGATTCTGGCAACACGCTCAGGCCCATCCCGACGACCTGGCCATCGTCGATCCCGACGGCCGCGAGATCACCGCGGGCGAACTGCTCGGCAAGGCGAACCAACTCGTGCACGCGCTGCGCGCCCTCGGGCTGGAACCCGGCGACACCTTCGCGGCAGTGCTGCCGAACGGGCACGCGCCCTTCGTCGCGTTGCTCGCAGCACAGCAAGCGGGTTGGTACTACGTCCCGATCAACTACCGGTTGGCGCCGCCCGAGATCGCGTACATTCTGCGCGACGCTGAAGCGAAGGCGTTCGTGACCCACGAGCGGTACGCGGTCACGGTGACGGCCGCGGCCAACGAAGCCGAGATCGCGTCGAGTGCCCGGATCGCCTACGGATCGATCGACGGGTTCTTGTGCTACGAGGAGTTCGTCGGCGGGCAATCGAGCGAAATGCCGAGCGACCGTGCCGCAGGCGCGGCGATGCACTACACGAGTGGAACGACCGGCTTTCCCAAGGGCGTGAAACGAGCCTTGTCGCCGCTCGATGCCGACACCACCGCGGAGCTGTTCACCTTTCTGTTCGGCCTGTTCGGCATCCCGAAAGGTGAAGGCAACGTCCATCTGTGCACGTCGCCGAACTACCACACCGCCGTCACGACATTTGCCGGCAACTCGTTGCACATGGAGCACGCGGTCGTATGCATGGACAAGTGGGACCCGGCCGAGGCCCTGCGCCTCATCGAACGGTATGGGTGCACGCACACGCACATGGTGCCGACCCAGTTCCACCGCATGCTGCAGTTGCCCGACGAGGTCCGCGCCGGCGCCGACGTGTCGTCGATGCGTTGGGCGATCCACGCAGCGGCGCCGTGCCCGGTCGATACCAAGCGCAAGATGCTCGACTGGTGGGGTCCGGTCATCTGGGAGTACTACGCCGCGACCGAAGGCGGCGGGTCGATCGCGCCGCCCGACGAGTGGATCAAGTACCCCGGCACCGTCGGGAGAGCTTGGCCGACGAGCGAACTCAAGATCACCGACGACGACGGGAATCCCTTGCCGACAGGCGAGCCCGGCACGGTGTGGATGCGGATGGGTACCGCGGCGTTCGAGTACAAGGGCGACGAAGCCAAGACCCGCAAGAGTCACGACGCCGAGGGATATTTCACGGTCGGTGACGTCGGGTACCTGAACGAAGACGGCTACCTGTTCTTGTGTGACCGCAAGTCGGACATGATCATCGCGGGCGGCGTGAACATCTATCCGGCTGAGATCGAAGCCGCGATTCTCGAACACCCACAGGTCGGTGACGCTGCCGTGTTCGGCGTTCCCGACGACGACATGGGGGAGCGGATCCACGCGGTCATCGAGCCAGCTCCGGGCGTCACCGCCGACGACGCGTTGCGGACATCGTTGCGCGAACACATCGAGGGGCGGCTGGCGAAGTTCAAATGGCCGCGTGACATCGAATTCATGGATGAGTTGCCGCGTGAACCCACCGGCAAACTGTTGAAGCGAACGCTGCGTGACCCGTACTGGGAAGGCCGCGACCGCGCGATCTGATGGGTTGACTGGATTACTGGCTGATTCGAGGCTGATTCGGGGCTGATTCGAGTCGAACGTCCGGCAACGAAACGGCGAGCGGGGACCGACCCGCTCGGAGTGGCCGCCTCCACCACGAACGAAGGAGCAAACACGTGACCAACACCTTCACGGCAGAACATGCGCTGGAGTATCCGGGTGGCTACACCCGCTCCGTCGGGCCGGTGCTCGGCCGGTTCCTCACGGGCTTGCGCGACGGGACGATTCTCGGCGTGCGTGGCCGCGACGGTCGGGTGATTGTTCCCGTCCAGGAGTACGACCCGGTCACCTCCGACGCGCTCGGTGGTCGCGACGACGACTACGTCGAGGTCGGCCCAGCCGGGCGGGTCATCACGTGGTCGTGGGTGGCGCAGCCGCGCCCCGGAAAGCACCCGCTCGAGCGACCATTCGCGTTCGCCTTGATCCGCCTCGACGGCGCCGACACGACGTTGCTTCACGCGGTCGACTGTGGGAGCCCGGAGGGCATCGCCACGGGCGTGCGCGTCGCACCGCGTTGGCGCAGCGATCGAGTCGGCAAGATCACCGACATCGAGTGCTTCATCGTGATGGCCGACGGCGAACAGCCAACCCCGGCGCCGGCGCGGACGAACGTGCCCGACGACGACACCGAGGAAGGTCCGGTGACCGGCATGAACTCGGCGTTCCGGCTCGAGTACAAGATTCCGGCTGGGGCGGCGACGCGGCGTTATCTGAACGGCCTCGCCGAAGGCAAGATCATCGGCGGGCGCGCGCCATCGAGTGACGACGTCTACGCAGCGTCGCGCGGCACCGACCCGAAGACCGGAGAACCGACCAGCATCGAGGTGGAGATCGCCGACACGGGTTGCGTGACGACGTTCTGCATCGTCAACATTCCCGGCCTGTCGGAACTCGCGCCCGAGATCCCGTATGTGTCGGCGCAGATCCTGTTGGACGGCGCGGACAACATGATGTTCGGTCTGATCCGAGGCTGTGATGTCGACGACGTGCACATGGGCATGCGCGTGAAAGCCAAGTGGGCCGACGAACTGAAGGCCGACCACCGTTCGATCTTGTACTGGGAACCAACCGGCGAGCCCGATGCCCCCTACGAGCACTACAAGGACAACCTGTGATGAGAGATGTAGCGGTCATTTCGTTTGCCGCGTCGGGCGTACCGCGCGAGTCCGAATCGAATGAAGTCGAGATCATCGTTCCCGTTTTGCGGGAGGCGATGGCATCGAGCGGTCTCACCAAAGACGAGATCGGCTTCGTCTGCTCGGGGTCGCTCGACTACTTGTTCGGCGGACCCTTCGCTTTCGTCGCAGGTGTCGACGCCGTTGGAGCGGTGCCGCCGATCCGAGAGAGCCACGTCGAGATGGACAGCGCCTGGGCGCTCTACGAAGCCTGGACATACATCCAGACCGGAGAGGTCGACTCCGCGCTGATCTACGGATTCTCGAAGGGCTCGATCGGCGACGTGCACGAGATCCTCACGATGCAGACCGACCCGTACAACCTGCTGCCGCTCTGGCCGTCGGCGACCGACATGGCTGCACTCCAAGCTCGGGCGTTTCTCGAAGCCAACGATCTCGACGAGCGAGTGCTCGCCGAGGTCGCGGCGCGATCCATGGCGAACGCGAAGTCGACGCCGTACGCAACGCGTGCGGGTGACGTCACCGTGGAGTCATTGCTCGCAGCGCCCAAAGTGGCCGATCCGCTCCGGGCCGCTGACATCTTTGCCGGCAGCGACGGTGCTGCGGCGATCGTGATCGCGGCCGACGATGTCGCGCGGCGAGTTTGCAAACGCCCGGCGTGGATTCGCGGCATGGACCACCGCATCGAGGCGCACAACCTCGGCGTGCGTGACCTGACCCGCTCCGAGTCGACGGCACTGGCTGGCGCCGCGGCGGGCGCGTTGCGCGGCAAGGTCGATGTCGCGGAGTTGCACGCACAGTTCAGCCACGAGGAACTCCTGATCGCTGCGGCGCTCGGACTCGACCCGTCGACGACCTCCATCAACCCGTCGGGCGGTGCCCTCGCCGGCAATTGCCTGATGGCTGCGGGGCTCGAACGTTTCGGCGAGGTGGCCAAGCGCATCTGGGCCGGCGAAGCCGATCGTGGGATTGCGCACGCCACGAGCGGACCGTGTCTCCAGCAGAACCTCGTCGCTGTCTTGGAAGGTGAATAGTCATGGGGAAAGAACTCGCTGCAGTCATCGGCGTCGGTCAAACCCAGCACCGCTCCGCGCGCAAGGACGTCTCGATGGCGGGTCTCGTGCGCGAGGCCGCGATGGAGGCGCTCGAGGAAGCGCAGATGACGTGGAAAGACATCGACGCCGTTGTCATTGGTAAGGCGCCCGACATGTTCGAGGGCATCGCCATGCCCGAGTTGTACCTCGCCGACGCGCTCGGCGCGGTGGGCAAGCCGATGATGCGCGTGCACACGGCGGGATCGGTCGGTGGCAGTACCACGATCGTCGCGACGAAGCTCGTCACGAGCGGGGTGCACAAGCGCGTGCTCACCGTGTCGTACGAGAAGCAGAGCGAGAGCAACGCGACGTGGGGTCTGTCGGTGCCGATGCCGTTCCAAGCTCCGCTCGTTGCGGGTGCTGGCGGCTTCTTCGCGCCGCTCATTCGCGCGTACATGCACCGTTCGGGTGCTCCGAGACACATCGGTCACCTTGTCGCCGTGAAAGACCGGCGGGCCGCGTTGCGTAATCCGAAGGCCCACCTGCACATCCCCGACATCGACCTCAAGATGGTCGAAGAATCGTTCATGTTGTGGGACCCGATCCGGTACCTCGACACGTGTCCGAGTTCGGACGGAGCGATGGCGCTCGTCATTGGCAGCGAGGACGTTGCCGATGCGTCGGAGTCACCGAAGGCGTGGGTGCACGGCATGGCCATGCGCAGTGAACCGACGATGTTCGCCCGACGCGACCAGGTGAGTCCGCTCGCCGGCAAACAGTGCGCGAAGGACCTCTACGCACAGGCTGGCATCAGCGACCCGCGCGCCGAGTTCGACGCCGCCGAGGTCTACGTGCCGTTCTCGTGGTTCGAGCCAATGTGGTTGGAGAACCTCGGTTTCTGTCCCGAAGGCGACGGTTGGAAACTGACCGAGTCCGGAGCGACGGCGCCCGACGGCGACATCCCATGGAACCCCAGCGGGGGAGTGCTGTCGTCGAACCCGATCGGCGCGAGCGGCATGGTGCGTTTCGGCGAGGCGGCACAACAGGTGCGCGGCTGCGCCGGCGACTACCAAGTGGAACTGAAGACCGGCAAAGCCCTCGGCCATGCCTACGGCGGTGGTTCGCAGTTCTTCAGCATGTGGGTCGTCGGTCGCGACAAACCCACCTCCTGAGGCTGGCGCCGTCCATCGGGCGACGCGCCGAGGTCAGCTGGCTTGTTCGAGTTCGGGCGCGGGCGTGGACCACTCGCGGGCGAACTGGTCGGTTGGCATCGGTCGTCCGAACAAGTAGCCCTGTCCGAGGTCGGCGCCGAGCTCGCCGAGCGCGGCCCGCTGGGCTTCGGTTTCGACCCCTTCGGCAACGACGCGCATGCCGACGCTGTGCGCGAGGGCAATGACGGCGGCGACGATCCCGAAGTCGGCGCGGTCGTCACACATGCCGTGGACGAAACTGCGATCGACCTTCAACACCGAGGCAGGGAGCTCGCGAACGTGCACCAGGCTCGAGTAGCCGGTGCCGAAGTCATCAATGGCGACCCGCACGCCCGCGGCCTCGAGGTGTTCGAGCGCGGTGATGGCAGTGACGCGTTGGCCGGCTGCCGCGCGCTCGAGCACGGTGGTCTCGGTGATCTCGACGCAGAGACGGTCGGGTGCGAGGCCATGGCGGTCGAGTGCGTCGAGCACGGCCCGCACGGCGTCTGGTTCGGTGAGCTCGCCGGCGCTGAGGTTCACGGCGAGCACCAGGGAACGGTCGCTCCATTGGCTCGCGGCCGCGACGGCCGCATCGATCACGAAACGCCCCAACGCGACGTCGAGGCCTGCCTCGCCGGCGAGCGAAAGAAAGTCGGCCGGCGACAGTAACCCCAACGCCGGGTGTTCCCACCGCACGAGTGCTTCGGCACCGTGGCACGAACCGTCCTGCAAGCGCACGACCGGCTGGAGCCAGACCCGGAGTCCTGCCGCGACCGCGTCGCCGCGAAGTGCGTCGCGAAGGTCGCTGACGAGCTCGCGGCGTTCGGCAACGCGCAACTGTGACCCGACGTAGCGCCCTCGCCGCCGTTGCTTCACCCGATACATCGAGGCGTCGGCCTCGGCGAGCAATCCTTCGGCGGTCGTTGCTGCGCCCGAGTCGGCGAAGCCGACGCTGGCGAACACCTGCACGGTCGCGGCGCCGATGTCGACGGGTTGGGCGATCACGTCTTCGATGCGGCGGCTGATCGCGTTCGCTGCGGCCTCGTCGACGCCGCGGCACACCATGACGAACTCGTCGCCGCCGAGTCGGGCCACGAGGTCATCAGCCCGGGCGATGCCGTTCAGGCGTTGCGACAGGATCGCGAGCACGGTGTCGCCCGCGTCGTGACCGTGGAGGTCGTTCACCGGTTTGAAGCGGTCGAGGTCGATGAAGAAGACGCCGAACGCTCCCGGGCTCTGCGCGACGGCGAGGCGGCCGGCGAGATCCGTCACCAGCGCGGCGCGATTGGCGACACCGGTCAGCGGATCCGTTGTCGCGAGTTGGGTGAGACGCGCTTCGAGCGCGCGCCGTGCCGAGATGTCACTCGCCGAGACGATCATCCCCCCGACGACCGGGTCGTCGAGCAAGTTGGCGATCGAGAGCTGATACGGGATCACGCGACCGTCGGCGTGTTCGAACGATGCCTCGAAGACGCTCGTGCGCGCCGTTGTCGCGGCACGGGCAAGGGCGGCGCGAAATCCGTCGCGTTCGTGGTCGACGACCCAGTCCGCAAGTGGGCTGCCGATGAGGTGCGCGAGATCGATGCCGAGGTGACGGTTGTACATGCCTGACGCCGAACTGACAATCCCGTTCGCGTCGATCAGTGACAGCAACACGCTGGCGTGTTCGACGACGGCACGGAATCGTTCGGGGCTGCCCGCCGCGAGTTCCCAGCGCCGCCGTTCGGTCAGGTCGCGCATGGTCGCCACGACGATGTGTCCCTCGTCGGTCGGGTGGGTCGCGCCGACGAGTTCCATCAACCGGTAGCCGCCGGATCCATGTCGGAGGCGGATCTCGATCGGCGTCCCGAAGTCCTTGTCGACGATCGAGGTGAACGAGCTCAACACGATCGGGAGATCATCGGCGTGCACGAGGTCGAGTGGCACTTCGCCCAACCAGTTCTCGAGTCGGTCGCCGACCATCTCGATCAGGGCCCGGTTGGCGCCGACGACACGCAGGTCCTGATCGACCGCGACGGCCGGATCGGCGACGAGATCGAGCGCGTCACACAGTGCGCTCGTCGCGTGCGGATCGATCGTCATGGTCGCCTGCTGCCCCTTTGCCCTGCTGCCCGCCCGGTCAACACGCCCGATCGGTCATCGTTCGGCGACTGGAGACCCGGACTTGACGGGGGACTGGTCGATTTCGAGTTGGCCGTCGGTCACGGTGGTTCGGCCGTACCGGAACGCCCGGCCGCAGCACCGATCTCCCGTCGTGCCCGTAACTAGAACCTGTTCTAAAATCGCCGGATGGCCCGACGATTCCCGTTCCCAATCCCGTTCGGTTGGTTCTGCGTCGCCCAAGCGGCTGATTTCGCTCCCGGTGAGGTGAGCGCGACCCGCTACTTCGGGCGCGAACTCGTCGTGTGGCGCGACGACGACGGCGACTACCACGTGCAAGACGCGTACTGCCCCCATCTCGGCGCTCATCTCGGCATCGGCGGCAAGGTCGTGGGCGCCGAACTCGAGTGTCCGTTCCACGGCTGGCGTTTCGCCGGAGACGGCGCCTGCTCGAACATCCCCTACAGCGACCGGGTGAACAAGAAGGCGCGCCTGCGGACCTATCCGGTCATCGTGCGCAACCGATTCGTCTTTGCGTGGTATCACCCCGAAGCGGCCGAACCGCAGTGGGACATCCCCGAGGTCCCCGAGGTCGACGATCCCGAATGGACCGACTATTACTCGTCGAGTTATGTGATCAAGACCGTCGCGCAGGAGATGAGCGAAAACGGCGTCGACCCGGCGCACTTCAAGTATGTGCACGGCACCGAAACCGTCGCCGAGATGGTGAGGTACGACACCGAAGGCCCGGTGTCGACGATGTTGTCGCGACAGAGTTACGTCACGCCGAAGGGCACCGAGTGGGGCCGCATCGACGTCTACAACCACGGTCCCGGGTTCTCGCGGGTGTTCTTCGAGATTCCCGGACTGGTCGATGCGTGGAACCTGGCGTGCACCACGCCGATCGACGACGAGACCACCCAAGTGCGGTTCAACTTCGTCGTGCAGCGGCACGAGAGCGCCGATTTCACCGACGTCATCGCCAACGCGTTCGTCAAGGAGATCAACAAGCAGGTCACCGAAGACGCGCCGATTTGGGAGAACAAGGCGTTCCTCCCGGTGCCGGCGCTGGCCGACACCGACGGCCCGATCATCAAGTTCCGCAAGTGGTATTCGCAGTTCTACGCCGAGTCGTCGGCCTGACCCGACCTCCGGTCAGCGCGTCGCCGCGTTGGCAAGCGCTTCGCGTGTGTTGACGCCGAGCTTGTCGTAACAGCGTTGCACGAAGTTGGCAACCGTTCGCGGCGAGAGTTGGAGCTCGTCGGCAATGCGTCGAGTCGACATTCCGGCGGCGACACACGCCGCCACCTCGCGCTCGCGGGGCGTCAGCGTGTCGTCGGGCCGGCGTTCGCTCGCGGGGTCCGAGAGCACCGTCCAGCCCGGCGCGGCCATCAGGGACTCGTCGCGGCGTCGACGGGCGTCGGCAACGAAGGCTGGGCGTCGCCCGGGTCCGACTGCGTTCGCCGCGGCCGCGTACAAATCCGCCGCGTAGCCATTGAAACCCGCCGCCGCGAAACGGGTCGCGCCGAGGAGCAACGCGTCGGCGTCGGCGGCGACCAGGGCCCGAACAGCCTCGGCTTGCGTGCCGATCCACTCGTAATGGAGTTGCTCGGTAAGGACGCGCATGCGATCGACGTTCGACTCGGTTGCCGCGCCGAGCCGGGCAAGGTCGAGATGGAGATTGATCTCGTTCGTGAGGTGGCGTTCGTTGCGACACCATGACCGACCTTCGTCGATGAGCGCGTCGGTGGGGAGCCCGCCGTCGAGGGCCGCGACGTGGAGACGAGCTCGGAACAGCAGCGACGTGTCGTACGTGCCGTCGGCGTAGGTTGCGGCCTCGATCTGGCGTTGAGCGAGCTCGCCCTGACCGTTGATCGCCAGCAGGCGAGCGAGTCGGGCGTGATGTTGACCGGCGCCCGCAATCGCGCGTGACTCGAGCAGTTCGAGGAACTCGCCGTAGCGCTCGATCGCTCGTTCGATGTTGCCCACGCTGGCGTCGGCTTCGGCGAGCGTCGAGAGGTGGCCGTGATCGAGGCCGCTGGCGCGGTATCGCTGGTAGGTGTCGGTTGCGTGTTCGCGTGCCGCGACGGCGCGACCGAGCGTGATGAGCGCCTCCACCCGGTTGCTTTCGAGACTCGAAGGCGTTTGCCCGACGAACGACGACGTCTCGGCGGCATGAGCTTCGGCGCGGTCGCCTGCCTCGAGCGCGCCTTCGGGATCGCCGCAGGCGAGCAGGATGCCGACGAGATTCGGATAGGTGCCGGCCCGCGCAAAACGATTGGCGTCGTTGTCGGTCACGAACAGTGCATGGGGAAGCGCTTCGTGGTGGCGGTCGAACCAGCAGAGGAAGTGGGTGCGGGCCGCCGCGAATGCCGCCTCGTTCATCGCGCCGGGTTCGAGCTGTGCCCCTCGATCGAGGAGCGCGAGTGCTGCGTCGAGGTCGCGCGCATGATGGACGAGCTGCGCGGCGAGCACGAGGATCGCGCCGAGGCGCTCCGATCCGGGAGCGGCGTCGTCGATGGAGTTCGCGTCGATGATCGAGAACTGTTCCGGTGAGCCAACCGCACGCAGGGCGGCGATCAGCTGGAGCTTCGACGTCAGCCCGCCGCCCCGCACGATCGCGGCTCGGGCCAATCGCTCGGCACGAGCATCGTTCGACACGATGGCTCGGGTCGTCGCTCGCCGGAGCTCGTCGAGCGTGATCTCGTCGTCGAGTTCGAGTCGCCACTCGATGACACTCAACCGGTCGGGATAGGGCGATGTCGCGTCGATGTCGAGCAGCGCTCGCAGTGCGCCGAAGCGTTGCAGATGCGAACGCGTCGTCCGCAGCGACGCGGAGATGAGTGGATGCGCGAAGCGCACGGACTCGCGGTGTTCGATGATCAGTCCTGCGCCGATCGCGGTGGCGTAGTCATCGCCCAAGATCGCCTCGGCAAAGCCGAGAGGTGCCGGTTCCGCAATCGCAAGCGATTCGAGTGCCGCGAGCATGCGGGGATCGAGTTCGCTGAGGTGCCGTTCGATCTGGTCGTTCACCTGCCCGTGTTGCACCGTTGGCGCGGCGTCGAGGACCCAACGAGCACCGACGAATCGCAGCCGGCCGTCGGCGCGTCCGGTGATCAGCAACTCGCGGGCGAGGAGGGGGTTCCCGGCGGATGCGCGATGCAGGACATCTTTCGACCCGTCGAGCATGATGCCGCCGAGGACGTGATCGACGGCGTCGCCGAACGACGCGCGATCGAGCCCGACGAGGGGCAGCGTCAGGACGTATTCGGAATGGATGATCCGTTCGATGGCGGCCGGCACGGGGAGTCCGGCTCGTAACGCCAGCACGACCGGGGTCCAGCCATCGCGCACGAATCGCGCAACTGCCGCGGCGCTGTCGTCGTCGTACCACTGGATGTCGTCGAACCCGACGATCGGTGCTGCGCCAACCCAGCGTTTCAATCGGTCGGCGGCTTCGCGCGGATCGTTGGGCCGGTCGTCGGGCCCGAACACCTGGGAGAACGGTATGTACCGACGTTGGGTGCACGACTCGAAGCCGTGGAGCACGAGCGGGTTCCCGCCGTCGGACATGCGCAGCGCGATTTCGGTCGCGAGGCGCGACTTGCCGACACCCGCTTCGCCGACCAGGACGACCACATTGCCGTCAGCTCGGCCCAACCAGTCGACCGCCCGTGCGATCTCGTCATTGCGCCCGACGAACGGCCACTCCATAGGCGACACAGTTTGGTCGCTCGGACGGCGAACAGCTGAACGCTGCGTGATCCAGCGGCAAGCCGTGTCGGCTCAGAGCGTTGCGGCGACGCTCAGGAGATCGACCGCAGTGCGGAATGCGACGTCGCCGACGCGTTGATCGGGTGCGTGGTCGTCGTGCGGATCGATGATGATCGGCGCGATGCCTGCCCGGGCGGCACCGACAGCGTCGATTCCCGGCATGTCGCCGACGTACCAGCACTGCTCGGGCCGCAGCTGCATCGAAATCAGCGCGAGCTCGAAGATGCGCGGATCGGGCTTCTCGATGCCGACCGCTCCCGAATCGATGACGCACTCGACGGCAACGCCCGGGCCTGCGCCGACCTGCGCAAGCTCGATCGCCCGGAGTCGATCGAGGGCCGAACCATCGTTGTTCGAGACGATGCCGAGGCGCACGCCCGCGTCGGCAAGCGCCCGCAAACCTTCCCGTGCGCCCGGAATCTCGTACTCCCACAATCCGGCGCCGACGAACTCGTCGGCGAGTTCGTGCAACACGGCGCGGATCGCGTCGCCGTCGTCGATACCCAAGGATCCGGCGAAAGCCTTGAGGTACTCGGGCCACCAGCGGTCCCACGGCGGGGCCAGTGCATCCCCTGGATGATCGAAGGCCGCACAGGCGCGGTAGTGCGCTCGGGGCACCGCGGCGGGATCGATCGGGTGACCGGCCCGCTCGGCGGCCGCCCCGATCCGGGTCGGATCGGGGAGGTGGAAGACGCCACCGATGTCGAGCAGGACGCATTCGATGGCGGGCATTGCGCAAACCTATCGAGCCGCAAATGCGTCGCCAGTACGATGGCCCGATGGAATTTCGCCGGATCAACGCGCTGCCTCCCTATGCCTTTGCGCCGATTGACGCGCTGAAGATGGAGTACCGCCGAGCCGGCGAGGACGTGATCGATCTCGGCTTCGGGAACCCCGACATCCCTTCACCCGATACTGCGGTCGCCAAACTCATCGAGGCGGCGCAGAATCCGCGCAACCACCGGTACTCGATGACCCGCGGTATCCCCAAGCTGCGCGAAGCGGTCGCCGGGCTCTATGACCGACGGTTCTCGGTCGCCCTCGATCCCGAGACCGAGGTGTGCGCGACCATCGGTGCGAAGGAAGGCTTCAGCCACCTGATGTTCGCGTTGCTCGGGCCGGGCGATACCGCGCTCGTGCCCGCGCCGAGCTACCCGATTCACATCTGGGGGCCGATCCTTGCCGGCGCCGCGGTGCAGTACGTGCGTATGGGGCCGGGTCAGGATTTCTTCCCGAACCTCCAGGCTGCGTGGGAGCAGGCCTGGCCGCGACCGCGTGTGCTCGTTACGAGCTTCCCGCACAACCCGACGACGATGTGTGTCGACCTCGAGTTCATGGCGAAGGTCGTCGAGTTCGCCAAGGCGCGCGACATGGTGGTCGTGCACGACTTTGCCTACGCCGATCTCGGCTTCGACGGCCACGAGCCGCCCAGCATCCTCGAGGTACCCGGTGCCAAAGACGTTGCCGTCGAGATCTATTCAATGACCAAGAGCTACAGCATGGCCGGGTGGCGGCAGGGTTTCCTCGTCGGAAACTCTGAGGTGGTCGGGGCGCTCGCGAAGCTGAAGAGCTACCTCGACTACGGCGCGTTCCAGCCCATCCAGATCGCGGCCACGGTCGTGATGAACGAAGAGCCCGACTATCCGAAGGTCGCGAACGAGATCTACCGCGGTCGGCGTGATGCGCTGATCGACGGGCTCGCGCGCATCGGTTGGGAGATCGAAAAGCCCAAGGGCACGATGTTCGTCTGGGCGCCGATCCCCGAGCCGTACCGCGAGCTGACCAGCCTGGAGTTCTGCACGATGATGGTGCGCGACGGCAAGGTCGCGGTGTCGCCCGGCGGCGGTTTCGGACCCGGTGGCGAAGGCTTCGTGCGGTTCGCATTGGTCGAGAACGAGCAACGCATCGCCCAGGCGGTCCGCGGTATCAAGAAGGCACTCGTCAAACTCGGCTGATCGGGCGTCGGCGCGCGCTCAGCTCGTGTCGAACTCGATGAGGGAGTGCTGCGTGCCGTGGCGGACGTGGGCGAACGGGCCCGGTCCGAAGGTGATGTGAGCGTCGGATGTGATCGGTCGTGCGCGCTGACATCGTTGCATCAGCGCAGGTTCGATCGAGTCGAAGTGCCATTCGCCTGATGTTCGTGGCTGGTCCGTTCGCCTTCCAGGAGTCGGATCGTGCAGTGGGATCGGCCGGGGTCGTTCGCGGGGTCGGGTGTCGCCGTAGTGCCTGCCGTCGGGTCGGTGCCAGCTGACGATGCCGTCGGGGTGTTTGGTGACCGTCCAGCCGGCTCGGTGGATGAAGTTGTGGTGGGTGAGACAGCTCGGGTAGCCGTTGACGAAGTCGGTTCGGCCGCCGTGTTCGAACCAGTCGCCGTGATGCATGTCGCATTGGCAAGAGGGGACCGCGCAGCCTGGGAACACGCAGGTGGGGTACTGCGCGATGAGCGCGCGGTATTGCGCTGGGGTGAAGTTGCGAACGGATCGGCCGTGGTCGAGGACGACGCCGTCGGCGTGGAGGACGCGGCTGATGAGTGCATCACACGCGATACGAGCGAGCGCGCGGGTCGGGAGGCGGCGTCCGGTGTCGGTCTCGCACAGGCCGATCGCGGTGGCGGTCATGGTCGGGAGGTCAGTGTGGATCAGAAGGTGGGGTCGGTTGCTGCCGCCGGACTGTCCGTGGAGGTACGCGTTGCAGATGTGGGCGAGCGCGTCGCCGCGTTGTTGCGGGAACGGGCGGGGATCGTCGGCGACGCGTGCTCGGTCGGCGGCATTGCTGATCGCACGGTCGATGATCGAAGAGCTCTCAGGTTCGAACGTGCCATTGAGGACGCCAACGCCGTCGAGCAGCATTGAGCAGTGCAGTTCGTTGTGGCTGTCCCACGCGTTGCCGTCGCCGCTTGCCGGGTCGTGGCGTTCGGTTTCGATCAGGTCGATGAACTGGGCGAGTTCGTCGGCGAGCTTCTCGGCGGGTTGGCGAACGGCGGTGCAGGCGAGACGGGGTTCGAGTTCGGCGAAGCGCTCGTCGGCGTTGGCGCGGGCGCGTGTCCGACAGGCGAGATCGGTTTTGGTGGCGTCGATCAGGCCGGCACCGAACAACGGAGCGAAGGTCGGCATCTCGGCCAGTTGTCGCGCTCGGTGAATGACCGTGGCGGCATCGCGCTTGGCGCATTTGGTCTCGGTGGTGATCCATGCTGCAGCTGAGCGACGCGCGTCGATCTGATATTCGACCTCGCGGTCGAAGGCGCCGACTTCGGCGGTGAGCAGCGCTTCGACTCGTGTCCGGGTGTGGTGGAGTCGCTTGATGCGAGGGCCGTGGCGTCCGGGGGGCGTGTCGAACAATCGGTCGATCACCCGGTCGAACAGCGCGAACAACGCCGTGTCGTCGAGCTGGGAGATGTCCAGTTCGGTACCCGTCGCCGACCCGCTACCCATACGGAAAAGATACACGAACACATGTTCGTCATGCAAGCCTTTTCGCCAGGAAAATCAGCAAAAAACGCGTGGGCTGAAGGTGACCCGCGCGCTGCTAACCCGTGAGGCCTCGTAGGCAGAAGCTCTGCGCGAGTTCGGCGACCACATCGACGTCTTCGTTGCGCTCGATGACGTAGTCGCGGGTGAGGCGGCCGATCACCCCGTGGATCGCGCGGGCGAGCATGTCGGGGTCTTGATCGGCGATGCGGCCGTCGGCCATCGCCTCTTTCAGATGGCGCGCGGTGTCGGAGAGCCCGATCTCTTCGTTGCGGTGCAGCACGGGTGCGAACGTCTCGTCGGTGGCCGCGAACTGAATGATCGAGAAGTAGTCGCGGTGCTCCGCGAACCAGGCGAGGCTCGCGCTGATGCCGCGTTCGATGCGCCGTAACGGGTCGGGCTCGTCGCCGAGCGCCTGCTGCTGACGTTTGCGCAGCTCGTGGTGCCCCGACTTGAGCAACTCGCTCAGCAGCTCGTCCTTCGACTGGAAGTACCAGTAGAAGACGCCCTTGCCGACCCCGATGGCACCCACGATGTCGGAGACCGACGTTGGGTGGAAACCACGCTCCGCGAACAGGCTCGCCCCTGTGCGTAGCAATTGTTCCCGTCGGTCCTTGCCGCGTGGGGTCAGTTTGGCTCGCACCACCTGAAGCTACGAGAACTTGACCGGGTGGTCAAGGAATCACGCCACCGGATTCTTCGAGCAGTTCCTCAAGTGGAAACACTCCAGATGCCGATAAGCAACGTGCAGGGCTCACACTCGGGCCATGCGAACACGGGTTGCGAACAACCTCGGGGGAATCGACCGAATGTCCGATGTCTACACGGCGCTGCGCCGGACGGTGCGCAGCTTCGGGATCATCAGCAACGTCGATCACGCGACCCGCAATGCCCGACGCGAGCAGTACGAGCTGGCTCGGGTGATTGCACAGGTCGACGCCCTCGAAGCTCGACTGCGGGTCACGGCTTCGGCCGAGCCCGACGTTGCGGGCGGCGCGACCGGTCCCGGCCGCGCCGCCTGAAGGTCGACGGGCCGCACGTTCATCTCGGCACGCTGCGTCGACCTGGTCGCTTCCCCGGTCGACGGAGCGTGCCAGATGATCGAAACGTCGCGAGCGCAAGGCGCTCGCCGCGCGTCGTTGGAGGGGCTACCGTCCGGTCGTGCTGTATTGGGTCATCAAGATCCTGGTCACTCCGCTCATGCGAGTGCTGTGGCGGGTTCGCGTCGAAGGCCGCGCCAACGTCCCGAAGTCGGGGCCGGTAATCCTCGCCGCGAACCACCGCTCCTTTCTCGACTCGGTCTTCATCCCCGCGGTGCTGTTCCGGCGGGTCACCTTCGTTGCCAAGGCCGAGTACTTCGACTCGAAGAAAACCGCCTGGTTCTTCCGTGGCGTCGGTCAGATTCCGATTCGCCGAGAAGGTGGGTCGGCTTCAGAGCGGGCACTCGAATCGGCCATCGAAGTGCTCGAGGGTGACGGTGTGTTCGGGATCTACCCCGAAGGCACCCGCACGCGCGACGGCTTGATGCACCGCGGCCACACCGGAGTCGCGCGGCTCGCCTTGCGCAGCGGCGCGACGATCGTGCCGGTCGGACTCATCGGCACCGACGCGATCCAGCCCGTCGACACCAAGATGCCGAGGTTCTTCAAGAAGGTCGTGATCAAGTTCGGCGAACCGCTCGACTACGAGCACTACCGCGGCCGCGAGAACGATCACCTCGCGTTGCGCGACATCGCCGATGAGATCATGTTCGAGCTGCAACAACTCACCGGCTACGAGTACGTCGACACCTACGCGACGAAGAAGGCCGAAGACGTCCCGACCGAACCAGTCCGCCTCGCGAGCTGAACGACGTCGCGACGAGGAACGCAGGCTGAACCGTCGTTGCCCTGATGATGCACCGAACTTGCTCGGAGTGTGAGTCTTCGACATTTCATCGGTCCGGTTGTCCGATCCTCGAATCGCGCAGCTCAACGGCAAGGCGTGTTGGTGCCCCCCTCGCCGTCATTGCGCTGATCATCGTGACGCTGACGACTGACGATCCCGGCAACGAGGCGCTCCTTGCTGGGCTCCTCGGTTGCGCGATCGCGATCGTCTTGCTTGCCGGGATCGGCTGTGCCCGACGGGCAGCTCGCCGGAGGCGACTTCGACCCGATGGTGCACCGGCGCGACGGCACACGCGATGACGCGCGGAATTGCCAGTCACTCCGTTGCCCAGGCTCGGCTGCGGTCGATGGCGCGGTGCCAGGTTTCCATGCGAGCTGAGCGTTCGGCGGGATCCATCGTTGGTTCAAAGGTTGCCTCGGCGCGCCAGGCTGCGGCGGCGTCGGCGGGGGTCGGCCAGATGCCTTCGGCGATGCCGGCGAGGTATGCCGCGCCGAGCGCGGTCGTTTCTTGCACCGCGGTTCGTCGCACCGTGACGCCGAGCAGGTCGGCTTGGAACTGACACAACAGATCCATCACCGATGCGCCGCCGTCGACTCGCATCTCGGTCGGGGTCGCGCCGGATGCGGCGACGATCGCGTCGACGACATCGGCGGTCTGGAGCGCCATCGACTCGACAACCGCGCGGGCGATGTGGGCGCGGGTCGTGCCGCGGGTGATGCC
>SXIR01000060.1 GCA_005772765.1 Actinomycetota bacterium | reverse complement strand
GCTCGCCGTGCCGACCGATGTGACCGTGACCGAAGAACTCGTCGCGTTGATCGCCCGCGCGAGCGAGCAGTTCGGGCGAATCGACATCCTCGACAACAACGCAGGCGGTTGGCTACCTCGCCCGATCCTCGGCACCAGCGAGCGAAACTTCGAGGCCGCGCTGCGTTTCAACGTCACGCAAGCGTTCCTGCTCACGCAGTTGGCGGTTCCCCACATGGCCGCAACCGGCAACGCCGCAGTCGTGAACATCAGCTCGCGCGCAGCGTCGATGGTGCAACCGATGTTCACCGCCTACGCAGCCGCCAAGGCCGCACTGTCGATGATGACCCGCGCAATGGCGCCCGAACTCGCGCCGAAGATTCGGATCAACGCAATCGAGGTCGGCGGCATCGAGACCGAGGCGCTCGCTCACGTGCTCACCGACGACGCCGTGCGCCGCCAGCTCGTCGACAACACACCCATGCGCCGCGTCGGTCAGGTCGACGACATCGCGGCCGCGGTCGTCTATCTCGCGAGCGACGCCTCGAGCTTTGTCACCGGCAAGGTTTTCGAAATCGATGGCGGCGTGGAACACCCGGCCTTCACCGTGCCGTTCGACCAACTCTGAAACACCTCGGGGGTCAACCCGAATCGCTGCGCACGGCACTTCCAGGCCGCTGGGGCGTTCGGGTGAACCAAACGATCTTCGGGTGAGTCAGCGGTGCAAGCCGGTGATCGCGGCACCGTAGAGCATCGGAAGATCGAGGTAGGTGGCGATCCCAGGCGCAGCCGCGACGACCGCGGGTATGGCATTGACACAGTGCATTGCCGGAGCGATGAGGCCGATCTCGGGTCGTTCGCCGAGGATGGGCGGGTGGAGCCCGTGAAACGTCGTGAGCAGCGGCGGATCCGCAGTCAACTCGACCTCGAAGCGTTGATCGCCGAGCTTCCAGTCAGGGTCGAGGTGTCCTTCACCCATCAGCCAGTTCACGCGCACGGTGATCACTGGCTCCTCATCGACGGTTCCCTGCCAACAGAATCGTTGCGCGGCAACGGTTCCTGCTTCGATTGGCCCCGACGGAGTCGGCACCTGACGCGTCGCGACGGCCATCTCGTGCGTCGTCCGCTTCTTCGCGTCGAGCCGGAACCCGAGCGCGTCGGCAACCATGTCGATCGATTGCAAGAACCCGTTCGCCAGCACCTTCAACATCGGTGACTGCGCTGCGACCTCGGGCGGTTGCCCGAACAACATGATCTCGCGCACGACCGACGCCGTGCCGTAGTTGCGTATGTCGGAGAACTCCTCCATCCGCACGTGCGTGATGTCTCGGCACAACGCCGACAGCGTCAGCGGGAATCGTTCCGTGATCCCACCGGGATGGATGCCCGTGCCGTGCAACGTCGCGTTCCCGCGCGCTCCGGCAGCCTCGATCTCGGCGTAGCGACCATCGCGTCGCGGGTACACCCAGCCGCATGGCGTCACGACGTTCTTGCCCGACTCCAACAACCGGATCACGTCGCCGTCGTTCGCCATCATCGGCGAATACACGACGGCGTCGGCGTCGAGCGCGCAGATCGCATCGATCGAGTTCGTTGCGCCGACGCCGATCGGAGCAATCCCAGCCAACGCACCTGCGTCGACGCCGACCTTCGCGTCGCTGTACACGAAACAGCCGACCAACTCCATGTCGGGTCGGGCCACGATGCCCTTGATCGATTCGCCACCGACGTATCCAGTGGCCCACTGAACGACTCGGTAGGTCATGAGGATTCCTTCGCTGCCGCGATCGCGTTCCAGACTCGCTCGGATGTGCACGGCATGTCGACGTGTCGAACGCCGAGATGGGCAAGAGCGTCGACCACCGCGTTCTGCACGGCCGGCGTCGCTCCGATCGTGCCCGACTCGCCGATTCCCTTCGCGCCGAGTGCGTTGCGCGGGGTCGGGGTTTCCATCGCAACGCGCTCGAAGCTCGGGAACTCGGCCGCCGACGGAAACGCGTAATCCATCAAGTTCGCCGTCAGCGGGTTGCCCTCGCCGTCGTAACGCATTTCCTCCCACAACGCCTGCGCCGCACCCTGCGCAACGCCTCCGTGCACCTGACCCGCGACGATCATCGGGTTCATGATCACCCCGCAGTCGTCGCAGGCGATATGCCGGAGGAGCTCGACGTGACCTGTGTCGAGGTCGATCTCGACCACAGCCACATGCGCGCCGAACGGGAAGGTTGCACCTTCGGGTTCCACGTCGTGTTCCCGGAGCAAGGCTGCACCCTCGTCGGCCGCATGGCGCGCCGCGACCTCCGCCCACCCCACCGATCGAGACGGGGTACCGACGACATGGAACTGGCCGTGGTCGCGGTCGAGCACGAGATCGGCAGGATTCGCTTCGAGTAGCTCCGCCGCGACCGACTTCGCGACGTCGACGACGTCGCGCGCCGAAGCCACGATCGGAGGGCCGCCGGCCTGGAGCGACCGGGAGCCACCGGTGCCGTTGCCGCGGGCGACGTCGTCGGTGTCGCCGTGGCGGACCTCGATGCGGTCCATGGCGATCCCGGTCTCGTCGTGCACGAGCATCGCGAACACCGTGTCGTGGCCCTGCCCGTGGCCTGAGGTACCCGTCCGGACGACGGCACCGCCGTCCGCAGTGATCTCGACCGACCCGAACTCGCCCTCGCCACCAGGGTTGGTGATCTCGACGTAGCTCGATACGCCGATACCCAACAACCGAGCGTCGCCTCGAGCTCGCCGTTCGGCCTGCTCACGGCGCAACGCGTCGTAGTCGGCGGCCGCGAGCACTCGAGCGAGCGCACCTGGGTAGTCGCCAGTGTCG
>SXIR01000059.1 GCA_005772765.1 Actinomycetota bacterium | reverse complement strand
GCAATCGCCGACTACCTCGCCCTCGTCGGAGACACGGCCGACGGCTTCCCCGGCCTCGCCGGATTCGGCGCGAAGACTGCGGCGGCGCTGCTGAGTCGGTACGGATCCATCGATGGCATCCCCGACGACGACACCACCTGGGACGTCCCGGTCCGTGGTGCGGCCAAACTCGGGGCCACCTTGCGCGGCCACCGAGACGACGCCAGGTTGTTTCGGACCTTGGCCACGCTCCGCCTCGATGCGCCGGTCGGCACGGTCGACGACTGGGAGTGGCGGGGCCCCGACCAAACGGCGTGGTCCGATTGGTGCGATCGGTTCGGCTCCGACACGCTACGCAGCCGAGTTGGCGAACTCGTGCGAAGTCGAGGCCTGTGATGTCCGCAGTCGAGATCGATCGTTCCCGAGACGGTGTCGCCGTCGTCACCCTCAATCGCCCCGAGCACCTGAACGCCATGAACGCCGATCTCATCGCGGGTTTGCACGATGCGTTCGCGACGCTGCGCCACGATCGGTCATGCCGCGTCATCGTGTTGACCGGTGCGGGACGAGCGTTCTGCGCCGGTCTCGACCTACGCGAGGGAGCGTCGCCGCCCGAAGCTCGAGGGGTCGGTCGCGCGCAAGCCGGATTGGCGGTGCAGCAATCCATTGCCGCGCTCGTGCCGACGATGCGCTCGATGCGTCAGCCAATCGTTGCCGCCGTCAACGGCGCCGCGAGCGGGGGCGGTCTCGCGCTGGCGCTGGCGAGCGACATTCGAGTCAGTTCGCCGTCCGCTCGGTTCAACGTGGCGTTCGTGCGGGTCGGTCTGTCTGGATGCGACATCGGCGTCTCGTGGCTCCTGCCGCGACTCATCGGCGCGTCGCGGGCGTATCAGCTGATGTTGACCGGACGCTTCGTCGGCGCCAACGAGGCCGAACGCATTGGATTGGTCACGACCGTCGCCGACGACGCGATGGCCGCCGCCCTCGAACAAGCCGACCTGATCCTCGCGAACAGCCCGTTCGGCGTGCAGATGACCAAAGAAGTCATGTGGAGCCAGTTGGAGGTCGGTTCGCTGCACGCCGGAATCGATCTCGAGAACCGCACGCAACTGCTGACGGCCCAGACCGAGGATCTCGCCGAGGCGATGCGCGCCTTTCTCGAGAAGCGTCCGCCCGAGTTCCACGACCGTTGACTTGACCCTTCGAACCGAGGAGCACCAATGACGCGCGTTGCGTTCGTATCCGGTGGTGGGCGCGGCATCGGCCGGGCAATCGCGCTCGGCCTGGCCGCCGATGGTGCCGACGTCGCCATCAACTACCGGCGAGACGCCGACGCCGCCGCCGAGACCGTCGCCGCGATCGAAGCGTTGGGTCGGACGGCGCGGGCGTACGCGGGCGACGTTGCCCGTTTCGAGGATTGCGAAGCCATGGCGACAGCCGCGCTCGTGGACTTCGGGGCCGTCGACATCCTCGTCCACAACGCAGGTGTTGCGTCACGCGGTGGGTCGGTGGTGAAAACCGAGCCGGCCGAGGTCCACCGGCTGTTCGACACGCACGCCTTCGGGGCGTGGTCGTTGGCGCACTTGTTCGTTCCCGCGATGCGCGATCAACCCCGCGGAGACATCGTGTTCATCAGTTCGGCTGCCACCGTACACATGGCCGCGAACAGCGCTCCGTACAACATGGCAAAGGCCGCGCTCGAGGCGCTCGCTCTGGGCCTGGCCAAGGAGGAGCGGCGCAATGGGATTCACGTGAACGTCGTCGCTCCCGGTCTCGTCGACACCGAGATGGGGCGTCGGCTCGTGAAGGGTGCCGCTGGAGTCGACGACATTCGAACGATGGACGCCACTTCAGCATTCGGACACGTGTGCAGTCCCGAGGAGGTGGCCGACGCGGTGCGGTTCCTCGTGAGCGAGCGCGCCAGCTACATCACCGGGCAACGTATCGGCGTCGACGGCGGCACCTTCTGAACCTCGCCCAGGTGCCGTCGCGCGCTGCATCGGGAGCGCAACGACGACGCTCACTCCGAAACCGGTTTCGATTGCTGGGTTCGCCGCTCACGAAGCGTGCATCGAGATCAGCGCGCGGACTTCGGCCGCGGTCCGGGGACCGAGTGGAACCGACGGCGGCGATGCCCGTCTCGACGCTTCGGTTGCCGCGGGGTCGAGCTCGCACGGGGCAACCGGTTCGACGCCGTAGACCCCTGCCGAGTTCAATCCGAAGACGCGTTGCTTCGCTGCGGCGTCGAGCGCCGGATAGCCGAACTGCTCCTGCGCTTCCTCGGTGATCGTGAACGTCCGGAACGCCTCGATCTGATCTTGCGGCGTTCCGTACCAAATCGAGTCGGTGCCCCAACAGATCCGCTCGGGCCCGAGTTGCGCAAGCAGCTTGCCGACGACATGTCCGGCCGTGTCGGGGCTTTGCATGATCGCTCGCCACGTCGAGCCGAGCTCCGCATAGACGTTGCCTTCTGGTCCGAGGTCGTTGTCGCGCAACGTACGAATGAAGCGATCGACGCCGCGTAGCGCGTCGGCGTCAGCATCGTCATCGAAGGGGCCCTCGGCTCCCCCCGACTCGTACCCAGAGTGGTAGACGATGAAGTCGATCTCGGGGTAGTCCCTCGCCGCAGGTCCGATGTCGATCGGCGACGCAAAATCGAAGGCAGTACCCCCACCGAGTCCGCCGAAACCCTTGTGAACACAAACGACACGTGGTCCGATCTCCATGACCGCATCGAGGAATGCTCGTCCGCATTGCACGGCCTCGGGATCACGGTCGTCGAGATACCACGGCAGTCCACCCGGGATGTGGGTGTACACCTTCCACGCCGCGATCGGGTACTGATCGACGAGCGCACGCATACCGTCGACCGTGGCCGCAATCTCGCCGACGTTCGGATTCGCCTGCCCGTGGATCAGCACCCGTCCGTCTCCGCAGACGCGCTCGGCAACTCGCTTCGCTTCTGCCATGACCGCGGTCGACAACGGATTCGGATCGATGACGATCGGAATCGCGGAGATGATCGCCATCGACGTCTCTGAGCGTCCGAAGATCTCGTCGAGCCAGTGCTCGGTGCGGAAGCAGTCGATCGCGTCCTCTTCGCCGCAACTCGCGTAGGGAAAGCCGAGCGCGAACGACGAGATCGCTTCGCCAACGCCGCCGGGAGCGGTCTCGAGCAGGTGGGTCTGGACGTCGAAGATGAACTCTCGTCCGCCCAACACCTCCCCGGCGACGGAGGTCGAGGTCGTTGCTTCGGAGGGCACCGTGAACGTCCCGGACGGCGAGGTCGTCGAACCCGCGGTCGACGAACTCGACGATGTCGAATCCTTCGAACATGCTGCGAGCATCGAGAGCATCGTCGCCGAGCCGCACAATCCCTTGAGGAACACGCGCCGGTCGAGACCGCGTCGGCGCGCTTCACGCTCGATGTGTTCGAGCGTTCGGCGTTGCGCTTCGAGCACCAACGGCGACGGCAACGGTGGAATGAACTCGCCGTTGCTCACGGCGTCCCACTTGATCGGAAACGGAATCCGCTCCACGTGTGTCCCTTCGGTCACGGTCCGCCGCGCAGTGCGCCGGGCGGTGACGTCGACGAATCAGCTTGCGGTAATGCGCAGAATGAGGTCGTCACCACCACCATTGCTCGTCGTCACGTACAACGCGCCGTTCGGTGCGAGCACCACCGAACGCAGACGGCCATACGTGTTGTTGAAGCGGATGGCGAACTGCGTTGCGGTCAGTCCGTTCGCGCTCACGCGATACAGCCGCAGATCCTGTTCCTTCAGGGTTGCGACTGCGAGCGCACCTTCCCAATCGCGCCACTGGTCGCCAACCAAGAAGTCGGCGCCGCTGGTCGCGATCGTCGGGTAGCCCGACGACCACGCTGCGCCGCGTGCGCCCGGGAACTTCGTGAAGTCGGTCATCGACACCGATTCGTTGTAGCCCGGGACCGGATCCCATCCGTAGTTACCGCCCGCGACGAGAAAGTTGATCTCGTCGTCGCGGTCGGAACCATGTTCGACGGCGTAGGGCCGCCCCGTACCGGGCTGGAACGCGAGGCCCTGCACGTTGCGATGTCCCTTCGTGTACCAGCGACGTCCGCCCGGGTTTCCGGGGGCGGCGTTGCCGTTCGTGTCGACGCGCAGCACCTTGCCGCCCAGGCTGTTGTCGTTTTGCGGGTGGGTGCCGATTGCCGCATCGCCCGTCGCGACCCACAGGTAGCCGTCGGGCGCGAACCGGGGTCGGCACCCCGAATGCCGTCCGAGGGAACCCGTTGTGTTGACCGGAAGACCGGTCACGATGTCGGCCCGGTTCGTGAGGGCTGTGACCGTGTCGTTGACTCGGAATCGAACCACGCGAACGTCGTTGCCAACCGCGGGCAGGTCGCTCATGAAGCACACGTAGATCCGACGGTTTTGCGCGAAGTTCGGATCAACCGTGAGCCCGAGGACACCGCCTTCACCGCTGACCACGGCGTCGCTCGGCGTCGCCAGCGTGCGCACATTCCCCCCGACCAACGCGTTGATCTGGCCGATCCGTTGGGTGAAGAGCATCGTGTTGTTGGGCAAGAACGCGACGTCCCAGGGGATCGTGAGGCCACTCACCACCGGCGTCACCGACAGCGAAGGCGAACCAGCCGGCGGCAGATCGGTACCAGGGAACGGGAACACTCGACCAGCGAGGGTGGCCAACCAGTAGCCACGACTGTCGGCTCGGCGAGCCATCCCGACGACCCAGCCATCGAAACGTCGATTACGCAACGCGCCGTGAAACCTCGCGTTGCCATAGTCGAGCACTTGGCCTGCCGTGGTTGCGAGCCAATACCCACCCGCGTCGCCGGTGGTGACGAGATCGACGACGCCAGCACGCACTGTGCCGTCGGCATCGCCGTGATGGTCGGCGTCGCCGCGGGCGACCACATTGCCGTTCTCCATTGCGATGAGGTAGCCATCGCCGGTCGGCGTCCCCGCGATCGCAACTGCGGCATGACCGCCCGGCCGCGCTCGCCCGAACAAATTCGCGTCGCCGTACGCGAGAACCTTGCCTGCCTCGGTCAACAACCAATAGCCGTTGCCGGTCGGGGTGACGGCCATTGCGGTGACGGCACCATCGAGGTCGGAGCGTGCGGGCGATCCGTGCTCGACCGCGGTGCCGAACCCGAACACTCGACCGTTGCGCAAGAAGAGGTAGTAGCCGCGGCCGTCGGGTGTGGCTTCGATACCGCGCACCGACGACGCCAACGTTCGGTCCGCGAGCGCACCGCGCCACCGTGCCGCGCCGTAGTCGTAGACATTGCCAGCGGCAGTGACGAGCCAGTAACCGTCGCCCTGTGGTCGGGCTGCGATCCCGACCACAGGTGAGGCGAGTTTGCGAGAGCCGACATCGCCGTAGTCGGGGGTATCGACGGCGCTGGCCCGGGACGTGAGGCCGACCAACGGGAGGAGGGTCAGCGCGACGAGCACCACCGCGCGCCGATGCCACGAACCACGAACCACGATCGACCTCCGCATTGTGCCCTACCCGTTCACCGGAGGGTATCGCCCGTCCGAGTCGTCGTGGTGCCGCGTGACCGGCCGCATCAACGGTTCCACGTCGGCCCCATTTAGGTACTCGTCGATGCGGGCGATCAGGCCGTCGCGGACCGCGATCACGAGGCACGCCGGCGCGCGCAGGGGAGTGCCGTCCGTCGCCGCACCGGTCAAGACATGTTGTTGCACAATGCCGGTGGTGTGTTCGTCGATCTCGATGGCGTAACGCGCGACGATCTCGTACCGCAGGTCGACAACAGAACGAGCGAGCCACGCCACGAGCTTCAGACTCGGTTCGCGTTCGGCGTCGGCCTTGGTGAGGTTCGTCCAGACCCGCAGTTCCGGCGCGTACAACGCGTCCATCGCAGCGACATCGCCGGCCTCGAGCGCTGTGAAGAACTGCTGCACGACGGCCAGCGCGTTCGGCGGCGTGCTCGGCCCGCCGCTCGCATCGTGATGAGCAGCATTCGTGTCGGAACCGGTCATCGTCGTCCCTCGAGTCGGTGTTACGGTCGCTGCATGTTCGCGCTTTTCCTCGCGGGTTTGGTGCTCGTCGCGATCGTCGAGATCACCGTCTCGGTCCAGATCGGCCAAGCGCTCGGCTTCGCAAACATGCTCGGACTCATGGTCCTCGTCTCGGCGATCGGCGTCTGGTTGGCCCGCCACGAGGGATTCGTCACCTGGAGACGCATCAACGCGAGCGCGGCTCGTGGCGAAGTTCCCGGCAACGAACTGATCGACGGGTTCTTGATCCTGCTCGGTGGGCTCATGTTGCTGACCCCCGGTTTCGTCACCGATCTGATTGCGCTGAGCGTGCTGTTTCCGCCGACCCGAGCGCTCTATCGCAACGTTGTCCGCCGTCGCTTTCGTCTCGTCGGCATCCAAGCGACGCCCGGCCGCTCCGGTCGGGTTGGCCACTCCGACAAGGGTCGTGACGACATCATCGACGTGTGATCGGATCGCGGCGCGATCGACGAAGCACGGTCAGAGTGGTCGCAGCAACTCGGCCGGCAGCGGGCAAGTGAAGCCGCCGATCGCTTCGTCCGGCGGTTCTGCACCGCGCAGGCCGACGACCTTGGTCACCCGACCGAACTCCAGGCGCTCGAGGGCAACCGGGTGATCCGATTCGGTGTCAGCGATCGCGTCGAGCATCGCCGCGACAAGGGCGTGTGGCAGCACGGTTCCGACGCCGCCGACCAGCCACAGGTCGACGTCGTCGCCAACCTCCCACAGCAGGTCCGCGACCCCACGCGGCACGAGTGCCCCACGGTCATCGAGCGCGACGGCCACGACCAACAGATGATCGACACCAGCGGCCGCGCATTCCCACGGCTCGACGACCCGGACGTTGCGATCGGTCGTGCGTCGTCGCAAGAGAGAAGTTGGATCGTCGCCTTCGACTGCGATTGCCACCACGTCGAGGTCGAATCGTTCGCTCATCGCCAGGTCGACGGTGCGATTCCATCCGACGATCCCGAGCCGGGCGCCCTCGTCTTGGATTTCGAGCGACGCCGCCAGATGCGTCGCGGTCGGGTCGGCGTCGAGTCGGTCCATGCACTGGCGTGCGGCGAGGCGCGGTTCGGGCGCGGCCAACACGTGGGCGAGCAACCACCACAGGCGAGCATTCGCGGGATGGTGGGCGAGCATGCGCCGGCACGCAACGACCATTCCCGGGTCGCCGGCCAACCCCGCAATTGCGAGCGCGGCCTCGCCGGCGAGTTGATCGTCGTCGCCCGACCACCGAGCCAAGGACCGAAGCCGCTCGAACGGGTTGCTCATCGCGTGACGCCTGCGCCCGTCATCGCATCATTTCTGGTGCGATGGATCCTTCGGGAGGCCGAGGACCCGCTCGCCGAGGATGTTGCGCATCACCTCGTCGGTCCCGCCGGCGATGCGCGCGCCGGGCAAACCGACGATGAGTTCGGACCATGCGAAGGTTCCCCACTCGCCGGTGTCGGCCGTGAGGCGCGGACCCAGAAGTTCGCCGACGACCGACGCCGTGCGCAGACCATTGAGGGTGCCGGTCAGTTTCGCGATCGACATTTCGGGTCCGGGCGTTTGTCCGGACTTGATCTTGGCCAGACCACGCAGGTTGTTCCAACGTGAAGCGTTCGCATGCATGTAGATGTCGGCGAGTTGCTGACGGACCACCGGGTCCGTGTTGCGTCCGAAGTGCTGCGCAAGCGCGACCAGTCGCGTGAACGATCCCAGCGATGAGCCGCCGCCACCCATGCCGGTACCGATCGACATGCGTTCGTTCATCAAGGTCGTGAGCGCGACACCCCAGCCCTCGTCGACGTCGCCAAGCCGATGCGAGTCGGGGACACGCAATTCGTTGATGAACACCTCGTTGAAGCTGGCGCCACCCGTCATCTGGCGAAGGGGACGGATCTCGATCGCGGGGTCGCGCATGTCGATCACGAACATCGTCATGCCCTTGTGCTTCGGCTTGTCGACGTTGGTGCGCGTAATGATCTCGCCGATATCGCTGTATTGCGCGCCCGAAGTCCACACCTTCTGACCCGAGATGACCCACTCGTCGCCGTCGCGTACGGCACGGGTCTGAATGCCGGCGAGGTCGCTGCCTGCGATCGGTTCGGAGAACAACTGGCAAGCGATCACCTCGCCGCGCCACAGCGCCTGCAGGTAGCGGTCGCGAACCTCCGGTGTGGCGTGCGCCTGGATGGTCGGCGCAACCATGCCGAGCCCGATGGTGAACGGATTCTCGTCCGGGGTCCGGTAGCCGGTGGCTTCTTCGAGAAACGCTCGCTGATGGGCGCTAGTCAGACCACTTCCGCCGAACTCGAGCGGGCCGGTGATCCACCCGAAGCCGGCGTCGAACAACTGACGCCGCCACGCCTTTGCGGTCTCGACGATTCGCTGTTCGTCCGCCTTCGACTTTTCCTCGAACATGCCGACCTTGTCGGAACCCTGCCCCCACACGAAGGTCTCTTCGGTCCGACGCTCGCAGGTGCGGTCGAGGAACGCCTGGGCGGACGCGCGGAACTCCTCGATCGAGGGCGACGTGGTCTCGCTCATGGCGCGGACTCTACCGAGGTGACGACAGCTCGGCGGCGGCGCCGACGAGGCGGCGGAGGTCGCCTCGGACCCGAAGCCTCCCGGCCGAAATGGACTGCTGCGCGTTCGTCGAACCGGACGCGAGGGCCGCTGCAGTCTCGGGGTCGGTGCTGAAGACAACATCAGGAACTCTCGGCGTACCCATGTGCGCGCTCGATTCAGGTGCGAGCACGACCTGCCAGACCGAGCCCTCGCGAGGGCCCGGCGCCGGCGAATCATCCGGATCGGGGGTTGCCGCCGCGATTGCGGACTCGGCCATCGGTCGGGCGGGCTCGACTCGCAACTCGATGACAATCGTCGTGTCGAGTCCGATCGGCGCGACCGCCGCGGTGATCGTGGCGAACCATTCGGGAGGGTCGACGGTCATGGACGCACGCTAGGTGGATTCGTGCCGTGTGCAACGGCTGGCCGCACGGCCTGGTGCCGCTTGGGAAGTGCGCCCAACTGTCGACGTAGCCTGGTGGTATGCCCCAGCCCACCGTGCGGTATCCGGTCGCTCTTGGCGACCACGCGACCGCGGTGGAAGCTCACGTCGATAGCTTTTTGACTTCCGAGATCGAGCGTTGGGAACGGGTCGACGAGGCGCTCGTACCTCCGCTCGAGTCGTTACGAGCACTGGTCGCCGCCGGGGGTAAGCGCCTCCGTCCGGCCTTCTGTCTGGCTGGGTTCGTTGGCGCGGGCGGTGATCCCGGCGATCCGGTCGCCCTCGACGCGAGCGCGGCGCTCGAGTTGCTCCACACGTTTGCGCTCCTCCACGACGACGTCATGGACGGATCGGAACGTCGGCGTGGTTTGCCCGCGGTCCATCGCCAGTTCAGCGATCACCACACCGAGCAGCGAGGCCGCGGGGAGGCGCGTCGGTTCGGCGAGGGCATCGCCATTCTCGTCGGCGACCTCGCCTACGTGTACTCGGATCAGTTCGCCGGACGTTGTATTCGCCAAGTCGGCAGCGTTCTCGCCGCCATCTGGGACGAGCTCCGCGTCGAACTGTGCATCGGACAGAGCCTCGATCTGCTCGGCACGGCTGCCCGCCGACGCGACCTTGCAACCGCGACTCGCATCGCGACGTACAAGTCCGGCAAATACACCGTGGAACGACCGATGCACTTCGGAGCCGCGCTTGCCGACAGCGGCGGGGCACTGGCCGACGCGCTGAGCGCCATTGGTCTCCCGCTGGGCGAAGCCTTTCAACTCCGTGACGATGTGCTCGGAGTCTTCGGCGACGAGGATGCGACCGGCAAGCCGGTCGGCGACGATCTGCGCGAGGGCAAGCCGACCGCCTTGCTCGCGTTCACCGACGCGGCTGCCACCAGTACCGCCCGACGTGCGCTTCTCGAACGCGTCGGAGCGAGTGATCTCACGGCGACCGAAGTCGCGGCCTTGCAGGAACTGGTGATCGAGACCGGCGCACGCGAACGCGTCGAGACCACGATTGCCAACCTCACCCAGCGAGCCCACGAGGCCATTGCGGCGGCGCCGTTGGTCGATACGGCGCGGGTCTGGCTCGACGAACTGGCCGACTACGTCGCCTGGCGCGATCGGTGAGCACGAACGATCATCAGCGCTCGGCCATCGTCGTCACCGGGCTCATGAAGCAGTACGGCGCAACGCGGGCCGTCGATGGGCTGTCGTTCGAGGTGGCTCACGGTGAGGTCTTCGGATTACTCGGACCAAACGGCGCGGGCAAGACCACCACGGTCGAGATCCTCGAGGGGTACCGCCAGGCCGACGCCGGGGAGGTTCGCGTCCTCGGCCTCGACCCGTTCGTCGACGGGACGGCATTGCGCTCACGTGTCGGTGTGATGCTGCAAGAGGGAGGCCTCTATCCCGGATTGCGCACCCGCGAGGTGATCCGCCTGTTCGCCGCCTATCACGGCGTCGGTCACGCGAGCGCCGACCAACTTCTCGACGACGTCGGACTGACCACCGACCGCGATCGCATGGTGCGGCGTCTCTCGGGTGGTCAACGACAGCGTCTGTCACTCGCGTGCGCGCTCGTCGGAACCCCGGAGATGCTGGTCCTCGACGAGCCCACCGCCGGGATGGATCCCCAAGCGAGGGCCACGACCTGGGAGCTCGTCCGGTCGGTCGTCGCTCGCGGCACCACCGTGGTCTTGACGACCCACCTTCTCGACGAAGCCGAACGGCTCTGCGATCGAGTTGCCATCGTGGCGGCAGGTCGGCTCGCCGCGCTCGGATCGCCGCACGAGCTGACCAGCGGTGAACGACGCGAGGTTCGCTTCACGACCGCCGTCACGCTCGATCCCGCCAAGCTTGCTCACGCACTCGATCTCGCGCTCGACGCTGTCGTCGCCGACCCCGCCGGCCAGTATCGGATCCAAGCGGCCGGAACACCCTCACTGATCGCCGATCTCGCGACATTCCTGCGCGACCACGACATTGCCATCAACAGCCTCGAAGCAGGTCGCCAGTCGTTGGAAGACGTCTTCATGCAGCTTGTCACCGAAGAGGGCAACGGATGACCCGTTCAGCGTTGGTCGCTCAGGTACGAGCCGAGCTCACGATGACGTTGCGGCGCGGCGAGAGTTTGATGGTCACCTTGGCCATTCCGTTGGGCGTGCTCGTGTTCTTCTCGAAGCTCGACGCGACGATCCCGGACGGCTACGACGATCCCGTCGACTTCTTGTTGCCGGGCGTCATCGCGTTAGCCGTGATGTCTGCGGCGATGGTCAGTCTCGGTATCGCGACCGGTTTCGAACGTCGCTACGGGGTCTTGAAACGGCTGGGAGCCACCCCGCTCAGCCGCCGCGGTCTCGTCGTCGCCAAGACCGTCACCGTGTTGTTGCTCGAGGTGTTGCAACTCGGTCTCATCGTTGCAGTCGGCGCGGCACTCGGATGGACCCCCAACGCGGGCGCACTCCCCGCCGTGGCGATCGTGATCATCGGCACGGTGGCATTTGCCGGCATCGGCATGTTGCTGGCCGGAACGTTGCGCGCCGAGGCAACCCTGGCGTTGTCGAACGCGTTGTTCCTCATGCTGCTGTTTCTCGGCGGAATGGCGTACCCGATCGACAAGCTTCCCGCGGTCCTCGAAAGCCTTGCCGACGTGTTGCCAGCCGCTGCGCTGTCCGAATGCCTGCGCGGTCTGCTCGTGCCGGGATTCGGATTTCCGATCGGCAGCTTCGTCGTACTCAGCGTCTGGGCGGTCGGCGCCCCGTTGTTGGCCGTTCGCCGGTTCCGCTGGGAGGAGTGACGGCTCAGCGCTGGACGAAGACGTCGAGCGCAGCCGCAGCGAACACCGCGAGCAGATAGACGTTCGACATCCCGAAGAACCGGATCGCCCGCTCGGGGGTCGGCGAGCGGCGTAGGTCGAGCCCCAAGGCGACGATTGCCAGGCCGAGCACCACCGCCGATCCAACGAACAAGGGGCCGACGTCGATCGTCAGTCCGAGCGACAAACTCACCGCGGCGGTGAGCGCGGCGTAGACGACGATCTGATTCGCTGCCGTACGAACCCCGCGTTCGACGGGCAACATCGGCGTACCCGCCCGGGCGTAATCGTCGCGATAACGGATCGCCAACGCCCAGAAGTGAGCCGGCGTCCACAAGAAGACCACGACGAACAAGACCCATGCCGGCGACGCGATTTCGTTCGTAACGGCCGCCCATCCAACGAGTACCGGCACTGCGCCCGCCGCCCCGCCGATCACGATGTTCTGTGTCGTTCGGGGCTTCAACCAGATCGTGTAGACGAAGACGTAGAACAGTGTCGCGCTCATCGTCAACAGAGCTGCGAGCAAGTTCGCGACCGGCCAGATGATCGCAAACGCGATGACGTTCAGCGCGATTCCGAAGATCAAGCCATGCGTCGGCCGGATCGCCCCGGTGGCGAGGGGCCGATTCTGCGTGCGCTCCATCAAGAGGTCGCGGTCACGTTCGATGTAGCTGTTGATCGTGTTTGCGCCGCCGGCGGCGAGGGAGCCACCGATGAGCACCGCCGCAAGCAGCCCGATGGACGGAAGGCCCTGTTGGGCGAGCACCATCGGGGGAACGGTCGTGACGAGCAGCAACTCGACGACACGCGGTTTGGTCATGCGGACCCACGGCCCGAGACGAGCGAGCACGCCCGGTCGCGCGGCCGATCGAGGTGCTGCGGTGGCGGTCACGGGCGAGCGGGGATCGTCGTCATTCGACGACGATCGAGCCCTTCATTCCCTGGGCTTCGTGGCCGGGGATCGTGCAGAAGAACTTGTAGGTGCCGGCGGTGAGATCCCAGGAGTACGTCGCGGTCTCGCCGCCTGCTGCATCGGCAATGCCGTCTTCGTCGGCGATGAAGAAGTTGTGCTGTTGCGAGTCGTCGTTGACGTAGGTGACCTCGAACTCGCCCGGCTCTGCGAGGATCTTGTCGACGTCGTAGTCGACACCCTCGGACGTGACGGTGATCTTGCCGCCCGATGCCGTCTTCGTGACGGCTTCGTCGTCGTCGCCGCCGTCGCCGCCGCAGCCTGCGAACGTCGCACCCGCGACGACGAGACCGATCAACGCAATTCGACGACTCTGGTTGGCTCGCGGGCTCCACATGTCTTTGGCTCCTTGTCGGCTCGGTCGAGGCTACCGAGTTGGGACTTCGGTTCTGGGATCGCGCCCGGTGCGAACCCAGCGCGGCGATGGTTTCGCCCAGGTCATGTGCTCGTCTCTAGTGTGCTGGCTTCATGAGTGCTGCTGACGATGTCCGTCACTCGATACGGATGACTGCGGATCGGCTGTTGTGCGTACCGTCGAAGGAACACGGTGAGCGCAAGTCCCGTGCGGGGATCCTGATCCCGGCGACGGCTGCGCTGAATCGCCGATTGCACTGGGCCGAGGTCATCGCCGCGGGGCCGACCGTGCGCAACATCGAACCGGGCGACCAGGTGTTGTATGCGCCGGACACCGGCTACGAGGTCGAGATTCGAGCGGAGGAATACCTGATCCTGCGCGAGCGCGATATCCAGGCCGTGGCCTCCAAACGAGGCGAAGGTGGCACAGGGCTCTACCTATGACCGTGAACCCGGCTACGACGCTGCGGTTGGACGGACGTAGCGCGCTCATCACCGGAGCAACGCGGGGCATCGGCCGCGGCATCGCCGAGGCGTTCGCTGCGGCGGGTGCGAACGTGTGCGTGAACGCGCGCAAACCTGAAGAGCTGGCCGAGACCGAGGCCGCCCTGCGCTCGTACGGCGTCGGCGTCACGACGTTTCAGGGTTCGGCCGGCGACGCTACGGTCGCCGACGCCGCAGTCGAACGCTGTGTGGAACAACTCGGCGGATGCGACATCGTCGTCAACAACGCCGCGACGAACCCGCAGTTCGGTCCGCTCATCGATGCTGAACTCGCCGTGGTCGCCAAGGTCTGGGATGTCAACATCGCCGGGCCGTTGCGTTTCTGTCAGGCCGCGTGGCGTCAGTGGCAACGCGAGCACGGTGGCGTCGTGCTGAACGTCGTATCGGTAGGTGGCATGCGCGTCAGCCCGATGATCGGCGCGTACAACGTCAGCAAGGCGGCGCTCATCCACCTGACCCGTCAACTGGCCCAAGAGCTCGCTCCCGGAGTCCGGGTCAACGCGGTCGCGCCGGCGCTCGTGAAGACCGACATGGCGCGGGCGCTGTGGGAACCGAATGAAGCGGCCGCAGCGAAGATGCATCCCCTCGGTCGGTTGGGCGTTCCCGACGACATTGCTGCGGCAGCCTTGTTCCTGTGTTCGGACGCGTCCGGATGGATGACAGGTGAGACGGTCGTCGTCGACGGGGGCGCAGCCGTCCGCTGAGCGGCGAGGTTCGGGTCAGGCCGGGCGGAGGCCCACACGGTGCCGATCCGCAAGTTCTCGACTATCGAACGCCATGGTGGCGACGAGGATCTCACCCGGCGAACCTGTGACCGGACGCTTCGGAACGGCCGGCGACCCGGTCGCGAGGTATCCCGCGGGAATGACTGCCCGGGCGGCGACCACCGATCCGGCGGTCACGAACGCGCCCGCGCCGACCGTGGCCGCGTCGAGCAAGGTCACCCCGGTGCCAACGACTGCTCCGGCTTCGATCACTGCGCCGCGAATCACCGAGTTGGCACCCACGGTCGCCCCCGCACCGATGTCGACGGTCAACCCGGCCGAGGCGTAGATCACCACCGCGTCGTGCACGGTCGCGCCAGATCGCACAACGATCGGCGCAACGTCGGCGCGCAGCACCGCTCCGAACCAGATCGATGCACCGGCTTCGACGAAGACGTCGCCGACCAGGGTCGCCGTCGGCGCGATGAATGCGGCCGGGTCGACCACGGGCGCACGATCCTCGAAAGCAAACAACGGCACCCTGGGGTATCGGCGGTTCCCGCCGTCGAGATGATGGGAATTTGGGCTACGCGAGATCCCGGCGCAGGTCTCGGGTTCCGACCGCCAGTGCGGACCGGGAGCGGGGGATCGGGTCGTTCAGACCGGGGGATGGTGGCGAGTTCGCCCGATCTGCACCGGAACCGACGCGGGGTGCGGAACCGTGGATCCCGTCTTGAGACGAGCATCGAGGTGCTCGCGCAGAACGTCGTACACGGCGTTGCCCATCATGGCGCGCAGTTCGGGTTCCATCGACTTGTACACCGGCTCCGAACCAGAGAACGCTTCTGCGGCCTCGGTGCACCACCAGGCGAACTCGGTGCCGCCCTCGCCCCATCCATCTCGAGCGAACTCGGTGAGGACGTGGGTGACGGAACCGTCTTCTTCGTCGCGGTCGAACTCACGCAAGGGGAGCTGCCAGCACACCGTTGGTTTGGTTTCCGAGAAGTGCACTTGCTTGCGTTCCGCGAGGAGGTGCAGTGCACAACCCGGGCCGCGTTCGAACCCGGGACGATTCAGGAACACGCATGCGTCCTCGTGGAGGCGGGTGACCCACTCGTCGCGACCCGACCGACGCCAGACGCCCTTCTTCTTGCCGATCTCGATGAACTGCCACTCGTCGGCGGTGAGCTGTTTCGCGATCTTCTCGACCCGACGTTTGTCGTCGTCGCTGTTGGCGTGCGCACCGTAGGAGCAGCAACCCTGACTGAGCTCTGCGCTGGGCTCGCTCAGCACACCGCAACAGCCGTCGCCGAACAGGCAGCGGTAGTTGGAGGTGAGATAGGTGACGTCGACCTGCCATTGCTCGCGGGCTTTGCCGGCAACCGGAATCGTGATCCATTCGCGCGTGACGCCGGGAACGCGCGCCTTGCTGGGGTGAGCAGGTTGTTTCGCCATCACGGCCGAGAATAACGGCACGGTCAGGATGCCGCGTCGATAGTCACGTCGATAGCCTGCGACGATCAGCGCGGTAGCCCGACTCGTCGACGATCTTCAGGCTCGCTTCGGCACCTCGGCGCGGGCCGAAGCGCTCGAACTGGCGTTGTACTCGCGCGACGCGGGTCTCAGTGAAGGCCGCGCCGGAGCGGTCTGTTTCCCGAACGATGCCGCCGATGTCGCGTTCGCGATCACAGCGTGTCGACGTCACGGTGTTCCGTTCGTGGCGCGGGGGAGCGGCACGGGTCTTGCGGGTGGGGCCACACCCCTCGACGACGCGCTCGTCATCGTCACGACGCGCATGAACCGCGTCGTCGGAGTCGATCGGCACCAACGGCGGGCCTGGGTGGAACCCGGCGTCTTGAATCTCGATCTGACTCGATCCGTGACGCAGTTCGGCCTGCACTACGCACCCGATCCATCGAGCCAGCAGGCCTGTTCGATCGGCGGCAACGTGGGTACCAACGCAGGCGGGCCCCACTGTCTCGCCTCCGGCACCACCACCGCCCACGTCCTGGCAGTCGAGGCGGTCACGCCGACGGGCGACACCGTGACCCTCGGCGGAGAGGTCCCCGACACGCCCGGCTACGACCTGCGCGGCGCGTTCGTCGGAAGCGAGGGCACGCTCGGCATCACCACCAAGGTCCTCGTTCGCCTGCAACCGAATCCTCCCGTGGTCCGCACGCTGCTGCTCGACTTCGAGTCGATCGATGCAGCGGCCGCGACGGTTTCGGGGATCATCGCCGTGGGCATCCTTCCTGCCGCGCTCGAGATGATGGACGCCGAGATCACACGAGCGGTCGAGGACTTCGTCGGGGCGGGGTATCCGCGCGACGCCGAAGCAGTGTTGTTGGTCGAACTCGACGGGCTCGAGGGCGGGGTCGACGAACAGGTTCGATCGGTTGAGCGGATCGGGCACGAACACGGTGCCCGATCCGTGCGCGTCGCTCGCGACGAGACCGAACGGCAGCTGCTCTGGAAAGGACGGAAGTCGGCATTCGGTGCCATTGCGCGGATCGCTCCCGACTACTACCTGCACGATGCGGTTGTTCCGAGGACCAAACTCGTCGACGTTCTCCGCGACGTCTACGACATCGCCACTCGCTTCGACCTGACGATGATGAACGTCTTCCACGCGGGCGACGGCAATTTGCATCCGCTCATCGTGTTCGATCGGAGAATCGCGGGAACCTGGGAACGCGTCTACGACGCCGGCACGGCGATCCTCGAAACGTGTCTCGCAGCCGGCGGGGTGTTGAGCGGCGAGCACGGCATCGGTGTCGAGAAACGCGACCTGATGAGCCAGTACTTCTCGCCAGCTGATCTCGCTGCGCAGGGCCGTCTCGTCGATGCGTTCGATCCCGATGGGCTCGCCAATCCGCACAAGGTGCTTCCTGCAGGAAGCCGTTGTGGCGAAGCTGGCGCGAATCGTCCCGTTCCCCAAGGGGCCTGGATTTGATGGCGACGGCATCGCAGCACGACGCGCATCTGAAGCGCCCCGAGGTCGACGCCATGATCGAGGCGGTGCGCGCTGGGGTTCGCGTCGAACCGCACGGATCACGCACCCACGCCGCAATCGGGTTTCCCGTGAGTGATCCCACGATCGTTCGAGCCCCGAGCGGCGTCGTCCGCCACGATCCCGCCGACCTCACCGTCACCGTGTTTGCCGGAACGCCAGTCGCCGAACTCGATGCGGTGCTCGACGAGCACGGTCAGTTCGTTCCGCTCGACCCCGTCGATCGGCTCGCCACAGTTGGCGGCACGATCGCGGCCGGGCTCAGCGGCATCCGACGACTCGGATACGGACCACTGCGCGATCACGTGCTCGAGGTTCGCTACGTCGCAGCCGACGGCGAACTCGTCAAGGCCGGCGGACCGACCGTCAAGAACGTCACCGGCTACGACCTCGTGCGTCTCCTCGTGGGTTCGCTCGGCACCCTGGGCCTGTTCGTCACGGTGACGTTGCGGTGCCGCCCGACACCTGCGGTACGGACCTGGTGGCAGGTCGGCGTCGATGGGGTGACGGCGCTCGAGCGTGCCTTTCGTGCAGTGGCGATCGTGTCCAACCGCGACTCGACCACGGTGGGGTTCGAAGGTGAGGCGGCCGATGCGGTGGCGCTGCGCTCGCGTCTCGACGTCGTCGATGAGGTTGCTGCGCCACGGCTGCCCACGCGCGCTCACCGGGGCCGGATCTCCGTTGCGCCGCGCGACATCGGCTCCGTCACGGCTGCGCTCGACACCGAACTCGCCCAGCGAGTGGCTTGGTCGGCCGAGTGGGGCGTCGGAACCGTGCACCTCGGCGCCGACACCGGCAAGGATCTCGAGGTCGCGCGGGCCGTCGCCGCTCGTCATGGCGGTTGGATGTTGCGAGAAGCGGGCGCCTCCGACATCGATCCATTCGGTGTCGAGCGCCCGCACGCCGATCTGCAACAACGAGTCAAAGTGGCGTTCGATCCGCTCGATCGGTTGTCCCCGGGCCGGTTCGGAGGTCTCGCATGATCACGTCGCCCGGTTCGACGCCGCCCGGTTCGACGCCGCTCGGTCTCGATCCCGACGAACTCGTCGCATGTGTGAGCTGTGGGCTGTGTTTGCCACATTGCCCGACGTACCGAGTCACGGGTCTCGAGATCGCGTCTCCCCGTGGACGCATCACCGCAATGCGGACCGTCGAGTCAGGATTGGCACCGATCGACGAAGCCTTTACGGCGGCCATGCATGCATGCGTGCAATGTCGCGGCTGCGAAGCGGCGTGCCCCAGCGGGGTCGCTTTCGGACACCTGATCGAGGGCACTCGTGCACGCCTGGCCGCGAACGAGCCCACCGATCCGAATCGAGGGCGACGTTCGGTGTCTCGGGTGCAGCGTCTCGTACGACGAGCGCTGCTCGGTCGTGCGCTGACGTGGTCGTGGCTGCTGCGGCTCAGCGGGTGGGGACTTGTCATCGGGCGAGTCCTGCATGTGATCCCGCGCCGACTGCGATCGACTGCACCGAACCTGCGCCCGTTCGATGTGCGCGTCCGGTCGACGATCGAGCGAGGTGGACGGCCCGATGTCTGGTTGTTCACCGGATGCGTCATGGACGCATGGATGGGCGCAACCCACAATGCCGCAGCCCAGGCGATCCGTGCGACGGGCACAACCGTTGGCCGCGCCGAGCGCAATGTGTGCTGTGGAGCACTCGCGCTCCACGCGGGAGAACAGGATCTCGCCCGCAATCACGCCCGACGTGTCGTCGCTGCGTTTCCAGGCGCCGCGCCGATCGTCGTCGATGCAGCGGGTTGCGGCGCAGCCTTGAAGGAGTACGGGGATCTCCTCGACGACGCGTCCGCGCGAGCGTTCTCGGCGCGCGTGTACGACGTGCACGAGTGGCTCGCGTCCGAGCGATCGCTACCGCTTCGCACCACAGGCACAACCGTCGTCGTCCACGACGCCTGTCACCTCCGCCACGTGCAGCGTTGTCACACCGCAGTGCGGTCCGTGCTCGGCGGCGCGTACGACTTGGTCGAACCGGCGGACGAAGGCATGTGTTGTGGCGCGGGCGGCGCGTACGCCGCGACCCAACCCGAACTGGCGGGCGCCATCGGGGAACGAAAGGCCGCCGCGTTGCGAGCGGTGGGTGCCGACCGACCTGGGGTCGTGGTGGCATCGGCGAATCCTGGGTGCACGATTCAATTGCGAGCGCTCGGCTTCGAGGTGCGTCACCCGGTCGAATTGCTCGCTGACGCATTGATTCCCCAGCCTGCGGAGCACGAATCGCGATGAGCAACCCGTACGATGACATCATCGAACGTCTGACGTCGATCGAAGAGGACTTGCGCGATCGCGCCTTCGAACGGCTCAGCGACGCAGCGGCTCGCCCGGAGAGCGACGAGGCGTGGGTCGCCGAAGCCGAAGCGCGCAAACTGTCGTCGGCCCGGCGTTCGATCGCGAAAGCGATGGCGACGCTGCAATCACTGGGGCCGCCGCGCGATCCCGACTTCGACTGACCGACGCGTCGTCGCCGGTCAGAAGGTGTTGATGCGGTCGATCATCTGTCGTTGACGGGCAAAGCCATGGCGATCGAACCGGAACCGCAAGCGAGCGAGGTCGACCACGTCGTCGTCCGCTCGTTCGGCCTTCGACGCATCGGCAATCTCGATGCGGCCCCGCGTCACGATGTCGGCGAAGTCAGTGTTCAGCGCGTCGAGTTGCGCAGGAGACGGCGGCCGCCGCATCCGCAGGACGAGATCGCCGGCGACGTACCTCTGCGAGTGGTAGTTGCGGTAGAACCCGTCGAGTTCGTTGACCGCGACATTGCAGTCGTCGGTAAGGCAGAACAGCGACTCGTCAAAATCGGAGATGTAGTTCCGCGCTCCGAGTTCGTCACGTACGAACCGTAACCAATGCTCCCAATAGGTGCCGCCCGGAACGTCGAGCAACACGATCGGATTGGGTTGCCCCTTGCCTGTCTGGATGAGCGTCAGGAGTTCGAATGCTTCGTCGAGCGTCCCGAATCCGCCGGGCATGATGACGAACCCGTCGGACTCCTTCAGAAACGTGACCTTCCGGGTGAAGAAATAACGGAACACGATCAACTTGGGGTCGTTGTCCAAGAACTCGGTCGTCGTCGTCTCGAACGGCAGTTTGATGCCGGCTCCGAAGCTGTTCTCGGCGCCGGCACCCTCGACTCCAGCCGCCATGATCCCAGGGCCGGCGCCGGTGATCACCATCCAATCCCGAGCGGCCAGCGCTCGGGCGACATCGACCGTCTGGTGGTACAGCGGGTCGTCGCGCCGGGTCCGAGCGCTGCCGAAGATCGCAGCCTTGCGAATCGCTCGATACGGAGCGAACACCTGGAACGACTGGCGCAACTCCTTCAGCGCCGCGTTGGCAATCTTCAGATCACCGCGATCCGCTCGGTCGCGGGACAAGCCAACCGCCGACACCATCAACTCGAAGACGAGGTCGGCATCGTCGACCTCACCGAGGTCGGCAATGAATGCGGCGATGCGTTCGTCGAGGTGGGGATCGCCGGTGCGATAGCGGGGGAGTTTCTGAGCCAATGGGTACCGCCTCAGGAGCAGGGATCGATCAGGCTGGTCCGAAGAGTCGATCGCCGGCATCGCCGAGCCCGGGGACGATGAACGCGCGTTCGTTCAACCCGTCGTCAAGTGCCGCGGTGTAGATGGCGATTGACGGGACGTGTTCGCGAACGTGCGCGACTCCTTCGGGCGCGGCGAGCAGCGCGAGTGCGGTCACGCGGGTGACGCCACGCGCGTGCAACATTTCGCACGCGGCGACGAGGGAGCCACCGGTCGCGAGCATCGGATCGATGATGAACGCGTCGCGATCGGTGAGATCGTCACGCAGCTTCTCGGCGTACACGACGGGTCGGAACGATTGCTCATCCCGGCGCAGTCCGATGACCCCGACTTCGGCGTTCGGCAGCGCGGCCAGAACGCCGTCGAGCATGCCGAGCCCGGCGCGCAGGATCGGTACGACCACGGGACCCGGTTGTGTCACTCGCCGACACGCTGCGTCGATGCCCAAACCTGTTCGGACCGTCACTGATTCGGTCGCAAGGTCGCGGGTGGCCTCGTAGGTCAGATACTCCGCGACTTCGCGTACGAGCCGGCGGAAATCGGCGCCGCCGGTCGCGGGATCGCGCAACTGCGCAACGCGGTCGGCAACGATCGGATGTTGGACAACCGTCAGCATCCTCGCATCTCCAGTCCGCGACACCGCTGCGGGACCGATGTCGTCGCGTTCGATGGTTGCCCGATGCACGCTCGCTCGATCACAGTGCCTCGATGATCGCGGAGAGTCGCGCGCCGAGCGCGCCCGCGGCAGCTTTGCCCGCGGCGAGGACTTCGATGTGGTCGAGCGACCCGTCCGGAACCGTGCCCGCGGCGGGATTCGTCACCAGCGACATACCGAGCACTTCGGCTCCGAGGTGGCGAGCGGCAATCGCCTCGAGCGCCGTGCTCATCCCGACGAGCGACGCGCCCATACCGGCGAGCATCCGGATCTCGGCTGGCGTTTCGTAGTGCGGTCCCCGCAAGGCCGCGTACACGCCTTCGCGGAGCGACGGATCGATCCGTTGCGCAAGCGCGCGCAGTCGGCGGCTGTAGAGGTCGGAGAGATCCACGAATCGCGATGCGATCTCGGACGGCGGTTCGGCACCGGCGGTCGGTCCCGCTCCCGTGAGATTGAGGTGATCCGAGATCAGCACTGCTTCGCCGACGGCGAGTTGTGGGTCGATTCCGCCGGCGGCGTTCGTGAGCACCACGGCGCGGGCTCCGGTCGCCACCGCGGCACGAACACCGTGCACGACCACCGAAACATCGTGGCCTTCGTAGAGGTGGACACGTCCGGCGAGGACGAGCACGCGGTGGGCTCCAACAATGTGTGATCGCACTTCGCCTGCGTGGCCGGCGACGCGCGGTGGGGGAAACCCGGGCAGGTCGGCCATCGACACCGACGCCGTCGTCTCGCCCAGTGTCGCCAGTGCGGGGCTCCAACCTGAACCCAGCACCACGGCGACGTCGTGGTGAACGACCTCGGTCGCGTGGCTGATCGCGTCGGCCGCGCGTCGAGCAGCGCCGTACGGATCCGTGGTGACGTCCATGTTCGAGTTCCAACTCCCCGTTCATCGAGACGGCGTCGAGGGACGCGTTATCGTGCGGGACGCACTGTAGTGACGGAGGAGATCGGTGGTCGCGAACGTGGCGTTGTGCGTCGGCGACCTCGTCGAAGACGTCGTCGTGTCGCTGCAATCACGGTTTCGGTTGGGCGCCGACGCGGGAGCCGTCGTCGTGCGCCGCCGGGGCGGAAGTGCAGCCAACGTGGCCTGTGCGGTGGCGGCCGACGGCGGACGCTCCCGTTTCGCAGGTCGCGTCGGGTCGGACGCGCTTGCGGACGAACTCGTCGCCGCGCTCCAACGTGAGGGCGTCGACGTCGTGGTGGAGCGACGAGGGGTCACCGGCACCGTGGTCGTGGTCGTCGCCGATCACGAACGCAGCTTTCTGACCGATCGCGGCGCCTCCGCACAACTCGCTCACATCGACGATGTCGCATTTCGTGACGTGGCGTGGCTGCACCTCTCGGCATACACGTTGGCGACACCGGATGGGTGCACCGCGGTGCATGCCGCGCGTCGGCGCCACCCGCAGGTCCGGTTGAGTCTCGATGTGGCGAGTACGACCTTGATCGACGCGGTCGGTGCCGAAGAGGTCCGCCGGTGGTGTCACGACCTCGCCGTCGACGTCGTACTGGCGAACGAACACGAGGCCGCGGCACTCGGGAATGAGTCAGGTCTCAGAAGGTTGGCAGACGTCGCGGTGATCAAGCGTCGCGCCGAGCCCGCGATCGTTGTTGCAGGCTCGGCCAGGTTCGAGATACCCACTGTCGGCCCGATCGACGCCATCGATCCGACGGGAGCGGGCGATGCGTTCGCTGGCGGGTACATCGTCGCGTCGATGCACGGAGCCGATCCGGCGGAGGCTACCGAGGCCGGACATCGGCGGGCGCGCCGCCATCTCACTGCGCAAGGAACGACCGCGACCCCGCGGGACGACCGAGAGCAACAACCCGATCGAGCAACGAGGAAACCGGCGTGAGCGTGCGCATCGAATCAGAAGTCGCCGAAACCATCGAGCGGGGTGGCGCGGTCGTCGCGTTGGAGTCGACCATCTTCTCTGCCCTCGGCCTGCCTGCGCCGACCAACCGCGAGGTACTCGACGACTGTCTCGCGGCAATCCGCGCGGGCGGTGCAACACCCGCGGTGTGTGCCGTGATCGACGGCGTCGCGGTCGTGGGCACGAACGACTTCGACCGGGTGCTTGCGACGACCCGCAAGTTGGGCGAGCGCGACCTGCCCGTCGCTATCGCCTCCGGCGCGACCGGCGTGACAACCGTGTCAGCGACGGTGGCGATGGCTGCGGCAGCCGGGATCGAAGTGTTCGCGACTGGAGGGATCGGCGGAGTCCATCGAGGCGTCGAACGGACCGGCGACATCAGCGCCGACCTCGGTGCGATCGCGCGCCATCCCGTGGTCACCGTCACGGCGGGTGTCAAGGGCTTCCTCGATGTCGCCCGCACCGTCGAACACCTCGAGATGCTCGGCGTGCCAGTGATCGGCTGGCAGACCAACGAGTTCCCCGCGTTCTGGAGCCGCACGAGCGGGATCCACCTCGACCAACGAGTCGACGACGTCGCGACCATGGCCCGCATCGTGCGCGCCGCTCGGTCGCTGCGCTCTGACACCGGCTTGATCCTCGCCGCGCCGTGTCCGGCCGCCGAAGCAATCGACGCACAGGACCTGGCACCCATCATCGACGGAGCACTGCAGGACGCCGAACGAGCCGGCGTTGCGTCGGGCGCGGTCACGCCGTTCGTCCTCGAGCGAATCTTCGTCTCGACGAATGGGCGGTCGATCGTCGCAAATCGCTCGCTTGCCGTCCAGAACGCGCAGATTGCGGCGACATTGTCACTCGCACTCACGACAACCTCGTTATGATCCGATCGACGGGGCCGGGCGCAGGGTTCGGCTCGCGCGATAAGGGAGCAACACCTTGAGGAAGTGGCGTACTTCATTCGCCCTGCTCGCTGCGTTCAGCCTCGTGGCGGCAGCATGTGGCGACGACGACGAAGATCCGGTTGCCGAGTCCAGCACCTCGGACGGCGGCTCGACCGCAACGACGGTGGACGACGCCGAACCCGAGTGCGGCCTGGTCTCCGACGCGCCGACGCCCGAAGCACCGGCGGCAGGTGAGGCTGGCGCCGATCTCAGCGTCGGTCTCGTGTACGACGTCGGCGGACGCGGTGACAAGTCGTTCAACGACTCGGCCGCAGCCGGCTTCGACCGGGCAACGACCGAGTTCGGTTTCACTCCGGTGGAGCTCGAACCCGAAGCTGGCGGCGAAAACCGCGAAGAGCTGTTGCGCACGCTCGCCGAAGACGGCACGAACCTCGTGTTTGCAGTTGGCTTCGCCTTCGCCGACTCGGTGACGGCGGCTTCCGCTGACTACCCCGACACCACGTTCGGCCTCATCGACTCGGTCGTCGAAGCCGACAACGTTGCCTCGCTCGTCTTCGCCGAGGAGCAGGGAAGCTTCCTCGTCGGTGCCGCAGCAGCGTCGAAGAGCACCACCGGCAAGATCGGATTCATCGGCGGCGTCGAGATCGATCTCATCAAGAAGTTCGAAGCCGGATACGTCGCGGGCGCCAAGCAGGTCAACCCCGACATCGAGATCGAGATCAGCTACATCACGCCGGCCGGTGACTTCAGCGGCTTCAACGACCCTGCCAAGGGCAAGGAAATCGCCAAGGGCATGTACGACGGTGGCGCCGATGTCGTCTACCACGCAGCAGGTGGCTCAGGTTCAGGTCTGTTCGAGGCTGCGGCCGAGACGGGTCAGCAGTGCGAGATTTGGGCCATCGGTGTCGACTCCGACCAGATCCTCACTGCGCCGGCGGACCAGCAGCCGTACATTCTCACGTCGATGCTGAAGCGGGTCGACGTTGCGGTGTACGAGACCGCGCAAGCGTCGGTTGACGGGACGCTCGCAGGTGGCATCACGGCGTTCGACCTCAGCGTCGACGGTGTCGGTTACTCGACGAACAACACTGGCCTCGACGCTGCAACCCAGGCCACGCTCGAGGACCTGAAGCAGCAGATCATCGACGGTGAGATCGAGGTCCCGACCGCTCCCTGAGCCGAGATCCATGATCCAAGCTCCAACGATCAGCACACGCTGATGAACGAGACGGTGGGCCCGGGCTGTGCCCGGGCCCACCGCGTACGTGTAATCGCTCGACTCCGTGTCCGGCTTCGAGGTCCCGAATGACCGAGTCACCCGCCATCGAACTGCGCGGCATCACGAAACGCTTCCCCGGCGTCGTGGCGAACGACGATGTCACGTTGTCGGTGGAAGCGGCCAGCGTGCACGCGCTCGTCGGGGAGAACGGCGCCGGGAAATCGACGTTGATGAAGGTCCTGTACGGGCTGCTCCGGCCTGACGAAGGCGAGATCGTCGTCGAGGGCAAGACCGCCCGATTTCGTTCACCTCGTGACGCCATCGCCGCGGGGATCGGCATGGTCCACCAGCACTTCCAACTGATGGACAACCTCACGGTGCTCGACAACGTCATCCTCGGCGCCGAGCCGACACGGGGCTTTGGCCGCATCGACGTCAAGGGCGCCACCCAACGCATCGAAATGCTCGCCGCCCAGTACGGCCTTCCAGTACGGCCCGATGCAACCGTTGCCAACCTCACTGTCGGCACGCGTCAACGCATCGAGATCCTGAAGGTGCTGTACCGCGGCGCCCGGATCCTGATTCTCGATGAACCAACGGCCGTCCTCGTGCCACAGGAGGTCGACGAGCTTCTGGCAAGCCTGCGTACCTTGAGCGCTGGCGGCGTCACCATCATCTTCATCAACCACAAACTCGACGAAGTGCTCGCGGTCAGCGATGCAATCACAGTGCTCCGCGGTGGCCGGTCGGTTGCGACGGTTCCTGCCGAATCGGTCGACGCTCATACCTTGGCGGAGCTGATGGTGGGCGACGCGCTCCCCAGCCCGACGAAGGACCCAGCATCACATGGGCTGCCCACACTCGTTGTGCGCGACCTTCGCACCCCGGAACGCGACGGCATCACACTCGACGATGTGAGCTTCACCGTCCACGCGGGCGAGATCGTCGGCGTGGCCGGGGTCGAGGGCAACGGCCAACACGAACTCATCGAAGCGTTGCTCGGGGTCACGCCGGCGACGGGGCACATCGATCTCGGCGACGACGATCTCAGCGAGCAACCGACTCGGCAACGACGAACGGCGGGGATCGGAGTCATTCCTCAGGACCGCCACCGCGAGGGCCTCCTTCTCGACGCGCCGCTCTGGGAGAACGCCATGCTCGGGCATCAGACCGCGGCGCCGTACGCGAAAGGCTGGCGCATCGATCGCAACGCAGCGCGCGCCCGCACCGACGACATCGATCGCAAGTTCGGCGTCAAGACGCCGAACCCCGACGTTGCCGCGCATGCCCTCTCGGGCGGCAATCAGCAGAAGTTGATCATCGGGCGAGAACTCACTGCCGAACCGCGCGCACTGATCGCTGCCCACCCGACGCGCGGCATCGACGTCGGTGCGCAAGCTGACGTGTGGGAACACCTGCGCAGCGCGCGCCGAGACGGACTTGCGGTGCTGTTGGTATCGTCGGACCTCGAGGAGTTGATCGGGCTGTCCGACCGCCTTCTTGTCATGCTGCGCGGACGAATCGTGGCCGAACTCGACCCGCAGTCGGTCACTGCCGCGACCCTGGGCGCCGCCATGATCGGCGCCGGATGAGCGCGCCGGTGACGGTGCGGCGGATCGGTCTCGCCATGGTGGCGCCTGCGATCGCGATCGCTGCGTCGATTGCGGTTTCCGCGCTCATTCTTTGGATCGCCGGCCACGATCCCTGGTTCGCGTTACGCGAAGTGTGGTCGTTCGGATGGGAACGCGAATCGGTTGTCTCGTCGATCAACCGGGCGCTTCCACTGTTCTTCTCTGGGCTTGCGTTCACGATTGCGTTTCGGAACAACCTCTTTCACATCGGGGTCGAGGGCGAGTACCGCGTCGCGGCGCTCCTCGCTGCCGCGATTGGGACCGAGTTGGCGCTGCCAGCACCACTCCACCTCGTCGCAATCGTCTTCATCGCAATGGCCGCGGGTGCGGCCTGGGCGGGCGGCATCGCACTCCTCAAGGTCCGCAGGGGCGTGCACGAAGTCATCAGCAGCATCATGATGAACGCGATCGCGCTCGCCCTGACCGCCTTCTTGGCTCGCGACCGCATGCGCTTCAAGGCCAACGACTTCGATCAGTCGATCAAGACGGAACTCCTGCCCGCGTCGGGCCAACTCCCGTCGCTGAACTCGTGGCTCGAAGCGGTCGGGATCGATCTCAAACGCGGCTTTCACCTCTCGGGGTTCCTGCTCCCCACCATCGTCGTCGGCGTCGTGTTCTGGTACGTCATGCGCAACACGCGGTTCGGTTTCGATTTGCGCGCTGCGGGGATGAACCCGCGTGCCGCGCAGTACGCGGGAGTCGACCCCACCCGCATGATCTATACGACGATGCTGTTGTCGGGCGCGATCGCAGGATTGATCGGTTTGCCGTATCTGCTCGGCGAGTCCTTCCAGTTCGACCTGACCGACTTCCCGCAGGGTCTCGGTTTCACCGGAATCGCGGTCGCCCTCCTCGGCCGCGGTCACCCCGCAGGCATCGCAGCAGCTGCGCTGCTGTTCGGTTGGCTCGATCGGGTCGCGCAGCGACTCGACCTCGTCGAGGTACCGAACTCCGTCATCTTGATCATGAAGGGCATGATTCCGCTCCTGGTGGTCGTCGCGTATGAAGTCGTGCGGCGGACTCGCCGAGCGCAAGAAGCCCGCGAAGTCGCGGCCGGCGTCGATCCCGTCTCGGAAGCCCAGGCGGTTGGATCGGGAGTGGCGTCATGAATACAACCGACGAGCCGACGGCAGTGGTCGACCCCGTCGCGGCGGCAGCGACCCGAGCCGGCACGTCGAAACGTTCGCTGGCGTGGATCCTCGTCGGCTCCGGTGGCGTCCTCGCCCTCTTGTCGCTCCTCAGCATGTTCGTCGACGGAGCAGGAGAGCTCACGACCGAGGGCACGTCGGGTGCGACGCTGCGCGTCTCGGTACCGATCTTGCTCGCGGGTCTCGGTGGCCTCTGGTCGGAACGCAGCGGCGTCGTCAACATCGGACTCGAAGGAATGATGATCCTCGGGACCTGGTTCGGAGCGTGGGCAGGCTACGAGTTCGGCCCGTGGTGGGGCGTTCTGTTCGGCGTGCTCGGAGGTGCCCTTGGCGGCGCCGTCCATGCGCTCGCCACCGTCACGTTCGGGGTCGATCACATCATCTCGGGCGTCGCGATCAACCTCCTCGCTGCCGGTTTCACGCGGTTCTTGTCGGAAACCATCTTCGTCAATGCAGGCGGGGGAGAGACGCAATCACCCAACGTCGAGGGCGATCTCGGATTGTTCACGATGCCCGTGCTCGCCGGAGGTGATCTCTTCGGGTGGGAGAGCCCTGATGTGCTCGGCCGCATCGCCGCCTGGGACTGGGTGTTCGCGTCCGACGCCGCTGGGCTCGCTCGCGGGCTCATCGCCGAGGTCGAACTCCTCACACTGCTCGCGCTGGCACTCGTTCCCATGACCGGCTGGCTCCTCTGGCGCACCGCGTTCGGGCTGCGGCTCCGTGCGTGCGGCGAGAATCCCTACGCGGCTGAAACCCTCGGAATCAACGCGATCCGCACCCGCTACATCGCCGTCATCGCTTCGGGCGGCTTTGCCGGTCTCGGAGGCGCCTACCTCGTCTTGGTCAGCGCCGGGATCTACAAGGAGAACCAAACGGCGGGCCGCGGTTTTCTGGGACTTGCCGCGATGGTGTTCGGCAACTGGCGACCCGGCGGGCTCGCCACAGGCGCAGGGTTGTTTGGATACGCAAGCGCGCTCGAACAGCGCTCCGACGACGCCGTACACGCGTTGATTCTTTTTGTCGCAGCGCTCTGTGCCCTCGCAGCCGCGTGGTTTGTCTACCGGCGCCGCTTTCGCGTCGCGGCAGCTCTCGCGGCAGCGGCGGTGGCCTTTTGGTGGTGGCGGGATCGAGTCCCCTCGACCGACCTGCCCGACGAGGTCGCCAACGTCTTGCCGTACGTCACCGTGCTCGTCGTTCTCGCGGTTGCTCGCCAACGATCGCGGGCGCCAGCCATGGTTGGGATTCCGTTCCGTCGCGGCGAGGAACGATGATGATCGACTGGGACGCGTTGCGCGTCGCAGCACGCGACGCGTGGGAGCACGCCTACGCGCCCTACTCGAGCTTCGCGGTCGGCGCGGCGGCCTTGGTCGACGACGGGCGGATCGTCTCTGGCTGCAACGTCGAGAACGCGTCGTACGGACTCACACTCTGCGCCGAGTGCGGACTCGTCTCGGCACTCCACCTCAGTGGCGGCGGGCGCCTCGTGGCGGTTGTGTGCGTGGGCGGACCCGACCGCGCACCAGTCATGCCGTGCGGGCGCTGTCGTCAACTGCTCCACGAGTGCGGCGGACCCGACCTCCTCGTCGACGGCGACGGTTCGGTCCGTCGCCTCGGCGATCTGCTGCCGCACGCCTTCGGGCCCGAAGCGCTGCACTGACCGATGCCCGACGTCATCGACCTCATCCGCACCAAACGCGATGGCGGCGCGCTCACCGATGTCGACATCGAGTGGCTGATCGCTGCCTACACCGCTGGTGACGTGGCCGAGGAGCAGATGAGCGCCCTCCTGATGGCGATTGTGTGGCAGAGCCTCGATCGACGTGAACTCGCGACCTGGACCGCGGCCATGATCGACTCGGGAGAGCGGCTCGACCTGTCGTCGGTCCGACGACCGACGGTCGACAAACACAGCACCGGGGGAGTCGGCGACAAAGTCTCGCTCGTCCTGTGTCCCTTGGTTGCGGCGTGTGGCGCGGCGGTGCCGCAACTTTCCGGACGTGGACTCGGCCACACGGGCGGCACGCTCGACAAGATGGAGGCGATCCCGGGTTGGTCGCCGCTGCTGTCCAACGACCGAATGGTCGAACTCCTCGAGTCCGTGGGATGTTTCATTGCCGCGGCCGGAGCGGGACTCGCGCCCGCCGACCGCAAGCTCTACGCGCTCCGTGATGTGACGGGAACCGTCGAGTCGATTCCGCTCATCTCGTCGTCGATCATGAGCAAGAAGAT
>SXIR01000058.1 GCA_005772765.1 Actinomycetota bacterium | reverse complement strand
GAAGCGATCGAGGTCGAAGTACAACACTCCGATCACGTGTCCATCGCGCCGCGCCGCAGCAATCGAACGGTCGAGCGTTTCGGAGAGTGCGATTCGGTTGGCGAGCCCGGTCAGCGGGTCGCGCATGACCATCTCAGTGAGTCGATCGTTGGCGGCCTGCGCGTCCGCGATCAGCCCCTCGTTGTGATACTTGAGCGTGATCTCGCTGACGAACTTCTTGTTCACCTCGTGGTACAGGCCGGCAACGGTCCCGAAGTACACGGGAATGGCGATGCCGATCAGGCGGGTGACCCGGTCGCCATCGACGACGAACGCGGCGGTGAGCACCGTCGCCATCGGGATCTGAAACGCGAAGAACGACAGCCGCGACGACGCAGCCCCGACGATGTTGGTCGACGCGACCGCACACATGAACAGGGCGAGCACAGCGCGCAGTTCCACTTTGTCGTCGGGCGGAAAGGTGAAGATCGCCGCCGACGCCCATACGGTCCCGCCGGCGACGTTGGTCAGGATCCCAGGGAGCCAACGCGTGAGGTCCTCGCCGCGCCGCCGACGTCGGAAGTACTGCCACGAGACCGCGCAGCCGAGCGCGGCGTTGGCGCAGACGACAGCACTCCAAGCGACGCGATGCCCCAGCGGAACGCTGTCACCGAGGATCAACGAGAGCAAGATCACTGCCGGCGGCGTGGCAGCCACGGCGCGGAACGTCGACGAGTTCGCTTGGTCCAAACACTCGGATTGGACGCGCGCCGCCCCCGGCGCCTCCTTCGGCATGATTCGTTATCGACCGGTCAAACCGCGGACTAACCACCAAATCGGTCGACATCGGCCGTCGTAGGATCGGCGACCACCCCGTCCGATGCGTGCCGACCGACACGGGTCGCCACGACGCCACGACCCGAGGAACGCAGCGTGAACGACCAGGTCAGCGTGTTGCGGCGGGGGTCCGCGGTGCTGGTGCGGTTCATCCGAACGCACCCGCGGCCCTTTGCCGTCGCCATGGCCGGAGCCGTGCTCTATGCGGCTGCCGCCGTGCTCGGCACGGTTGTTCTCGGGCGTCTCACCGACGAGGTGCTCACGCCGGCGTTCGGCGGCGGTGTGGACGCCTCGACCGTGTGGCTGTTCGCATTCGCCACGTTCGGATTCGCCGCGGCGCGAGCGATCGGGGTGATCCTGCGTCGTTACAGCGCCGCGGTGACCTCACGACGTATGCAGGTGACGCTGCGCACCGCGATCACCGACCGCTATCTCGCGGCGCCCCTGTCGTGGCTCCGGCAACGCCCGACCGGGGAACTCCTGGCGCATGCCGACACCGATGTCGAGGTCGCGGTCGAGACGATCAACCCGCTTCCGTTCTCGCTCGGTCTGCTCTCACTCATTGTGTTCGCCGTCGTGTCGCTGTTCGCGGCCGATCCCGTCCTTGCCCTCGTCGGGCTCGCGCTCTTTCCGTCGCTCTTTGGGTTGAACCGGTTCTACACGCGTCGCGTCGAAGCGCCGGCCGCGGCGGTGCAGGCGCGGGTCGGCGAGGTGTCGGCGATTGCCCACGAGAGCTTCGACGGCGTCATGGTGGTGAAGACACTGGGGCTCGAACAGCACGAGGTCGACCGCTTGGCCGCCGCTGCCGACCGGCTACGCCGCGAGCGCCTTGCGGTCGGACGGTTGCGCGCGATCTTCGAACCGTTGCTCGATGCGTTGCCGTCGGTCGGGATCGTCGCGGTCCTCGCGCTCGGTGCCTGGCGTGTGTCCGAAGGTGCGATGACGGCCGGCGACATGGTGCAAGTCATTGCGCTCTTCAACTTGTTGGCGTTTCCCATGCGGGTTGTGGGGTTCCTGCTCGAGGAGTTGCCGCGGTCGGTCGTCGCAATGGAGCGCATCGACGACGTGCTTGCGGCACCGATCGCTGAGACTCCGGTGTCCGGCGAACGGCTTCCCGAGGGAACGATCGCCATTCGTGCGATCGATCTCGGATTCGGGTACGTCGATGGCGAGCCCGTGTTGGCGAACTGCTCCCTCGAGGTTGCGGCGGGGGAGGTCGTTGCGCTCGTCGGTGCGACCGGCAGCGGGAAGACGACGTTGTGCGAGCTCCTCGCTGGTCTGATGCCGCCCGACTCGGGTCGCGTCGAGATCGAGGGCCGTCCCCTCGACGTCATCGATCCGAGTGCATTGCATCGCGATGTGGCGTTGGTGTTCCAAGAGTCGTTTCTGTTCGCAGACTCGGTGCGCGAGAACGTTGCACTCGATGCTGCCGGCCCGGCCGCGGTGCATCACGCACTGGCCACCGCGCAAGCCGACCGATTCGTCGCGCAGTTGCCAGAAGGGGAGGCAACGGTGCTCGGCGAACGCGGGGTGACGTTGTCGGGCGGCCAACGTCAGCGGCTGGCCCTGGCCCGCGCGCTCGCCCGCCAACCGCGTGTGCTGTTGCTCGACGACGCGACGAGTGCTGTCGATCCGACGGTGGAGGCCCGAATTCTCGCGGGCCTGCGGGCGTCATCCTCCACGACGACGCTGATCGTCGCGCACCGCGTCTCGACCATCGCCTTGGCCGATCGAGTTGCGATGTTGCGCGACGGACGCATCCAAGCCGTCGGAACGCACGCGGATCTGCTCGCTCGTGACGAGAGTTACCGCGCCCTCGTGTCGGCCTACGAGACCGAGGTCGGATCGTGAGCCGCGCCGACGATCCGCACGGCGCGACGCTCGACGCGCTGGCTGACCCGGCCGGTGCGCAAGCAGTCGACGAGTTGTTCTCTCACGAGCACTCGCTTGCCGCGCAACTCGCGCTCGACGACGAAGACGTCGGCGAACCCGACTCGGCGATGTCGGTGTTGCGGCGCGGTCTGGTGGTCAGTCCTGAACTCCGGCGCGGACTCGGCGTCAGCGTTGGCTTCGCTGTCGTCGTCGCGCTCGGGCGGCTGATGATTCCGATCCTCGTGCAACAGGTGCTCGATCGCGGATTCGACGGAGGTTTTGATGCCGGGTTCGTGTACACGGCGTGCGCAGTGGGCGGCATGTTCGTCGTCGCGCTGTCGTTCGTCCAGCGCGTCACCTACCTCCGCTTGGTCGCGGCCGCGGAAGCGACGCTGTACGGCCTCCGGGTCAGGGTGTTCGAACACATACATCGTCTTTCGGTCGCCGAGCACACCGACTCCCGCAAAGGAATTCTCGTCGCACGGGTCACGAGCGACGTCGAAACCTTGGCGCGGTTCGCCCAGTGGGGTGGTGTGAGTTGGGTGGTGAACTCCACGCTCATCGTCGCGACGATCGCCGTGATGGCGTTGTACTCATGGGTGTTGACCATCGTTGTGGTCATCGTGTTCGCACCTGCGGTGCCCGTGTTGCGGACCATGCAACGGCACCAGCTGGCGGCATACGACGCGGTCCGTAATCGAACCGGCGACATGCTGTCGGAGGTTTCCGAGACAGTGACCGGGATCACGGTGATTCGCGCCTATGGCCTCGAAACGCGAGCGCGGACGCGGTTGCGAGAACGCGTCGACGCCCTCTACCGGGCCCATCTGCGGGCAGCGAAGTACTTCGCTGGGATGTTCACGATCGGCGACCTGTTCGGGTCGGTGGCCCTCGGCGCGGTGACTGCCGTGTCGGTGTTCGCCGGCGACGAACTCGGGCTGCAACTCGGTCAAGCGGTTGCGTTCTTGTTCCTGGTGCAGGTGCTGTTGAACCCGATCGCGGAGCTGAGCGAGGTCCTCGACCTGACCCAAACCGCTGTGGCCGGGTGGCGCAAGGTCCTCGCGGTGCTCGACGTCCCGATCGATGTTGCGGACCCCGAACCGGGAACGGGTCGGGATCTACCGACCGGGCCACTCGACGTGCGCGCCAATGATGTCGACTTCCGCTATCGCGGCGGCGACCTCGTACTGCGCGGCGTCAGCGTCGAAATCCCCGCTGGCGCCCGGGTTGCGATCGTCGGCGAGACGGGGTCGGGGAAAACGACGTTCGCCAAGCTGTTGTGCCGGATGGCTGATCCGGTGTGCGGAACGATCGAGATCGCCGGCCACAACCTCGCCGACGTCGACGGCGCTGCACGCCGCGATGCGATTCGGTTGGTTCCCCAGGATGGGTTTCTCTTCGACTTGTCGATTCGCGACAACGTTCGCCTCGGGCGTCCCGGCGCCGACGACGACGCGATCGACGCGTCCTTCGCCTCACTCGGCCTCGACGAGTGGGTCGCGTCGCTCCCCGCCGGACTCGACACGCCGGCCGGCGAACGGGGTGACAACCTCTCGGTGGGCGAACGACAACTCGTGGCCTTGGCGCGTGCGCAGTTGGGCCGAGCCGGGCTGTTGGTGCTCGACGAGGCAACGAGCGCGGTCGACCCCGAGACCGAACGAGCGCTGGCCGGTGCGCTGGATCGTCTCGCCGTCGGGCGAACGACGGTGTCGATCGCGCACCGTTTGTCGACCGCGCAGGCTGCGGACTTGGTGCTGGTGTTCGACCAAGGCCAGTTGGTCGAACGAGGGCATCACGACGAGCTCGTCGCGGGCGAAGGCGTCTACGCGGCGCTGTACGAGAGCTGGATCGGCAACACGCGCACGACCGGCCAGGGTTTGGACGCGGCCGGCGAGGAGGCAGATGACGCATGACGATCGACTGGGCTTCCGTCCGAACGTTGACGTTCGACTGTTACGGCACAATCATCGACTGGGAGTCGGGCATCGCCAACGCGCTCGCGGAAGTGGCGCGGACCTACGACATCGAAGTTGCGCGCGACGAGTTGCTACGCGCCTTTGCCGCGCATGAGCACGTGGTCGAGGAAGACGGGCGGCGTTATCGCGACGTACTCGCCGAAACCTTGCGGCGCGTCGGCGCCGACCTCGGTGTTACGCCGACGCCCGAGGAATGCGACGCGTTTGGTGCGTCCGTCGCCGACTGGCCGGCGTTCTCCGACTCGGCCCAGGCGCTGCGACGGCTCGGGTCCCGGTTCGACCTCGTGATTCTGTCGAACGTCGATGACGACCTCTTCGCCGCATCGGCCGAGCAACTGCCGGGCGTCGAGTTCGCGCACGTGGTCACCGCCCAACAGGTCGGTTCGTACAAGCCGAATCCCGCTCACTTCTACGAGGGCTTGCGTCGGATCGGACGGCCGCAATCCGAGATCGTGCACGTTGCCCAGAGCCTGTTCCATGACCACGCGCCCGCGCAGGCACTCGGATTCACGACCGTATGGATCAATCGGCGTGGTGACGATGGCAGCGACGGAGCGACGCCCGCGGCGACCGCCTCCCCAGACCTCGTCGTGCGCGACCTCGGCTCGCTCGCCGATCTCGTCGGGGTCTGATCCCGGACCGTCTCCGGCTTCTTGTTCACCGACTTGCTCCTGCTCGGCGAACAAGGCTTCGAGATCAGGTGTGAGCGCCCGGCCGGGTCGAGTTCGCCTGAGGCGTCTTTACGTTGCGCTATTCGCAACAAAAAGACGCCTCGACTCATCGGGATCGGACACACTGCGACCGCGACGTTCCTGAATCGCGTGGTGGACAGACCGGGTCCTGCACCGACCCGCATGCGCTCGGGGCATGCGCCGACGAGCGACGATGCAATGCGGAGCCCCGGAGTTGCGAACGGCGTGGAACTCCAGGCCATGATGCGGCGGTGAAGGTTCGAGCGTTTCGTCGCGGCGATGCCGACGCCGTCGTCGCATTGTGGGAGCGGTGCGGGTTGACGCGGTCGTGGAACGATCCGCGTCAGGACATCGACCGGAAGCTCGCGGTTGCCGATGATGGTTTCCTGGTCGGTGAGATCGATGGAACCGTCGTCGCCGCGGTCATGGTCGGGTACGACGGACACCGTGGTTGGGTCAACTATCTCGGCGTCGATCCCGACGTGGAAGGCGAAGGTTACGGCCGGGCCATCATGGCCGCAGCCGAGTCGTGGTTGGTCGCCCGAGGCTGTCCGAAGCTCAACCTCCAGGTCCGCTCGACGAATGCTGGAGCCATGGCGTTCTACGACTCGCTCGGCTTCATCCGCGACGATGTGGTGAGCTACGGCAAGCGTCTGATCGACGACGACTGACGTTCAGGCCGGCCAAACCACCGGGCAACGTTCGTGGTCGACAACCTGTCCTTCGCGATCGTCGGTGTGATGCGGTTTGCGGGGTGCGCCGGGGCGGAAGTGGTAGCGGGCATCGTCGCCGCAGTACCGGATGCTGATCGCCCGGCGCCAGCGGTCGGCCGTTGTGTTGGGTCCTGCGGCGTGCAGGGTTCCGGCATGGTGAACCGAGATGTCGCCCGGCCCGAGTTCCCACTGCACGATGTCGACCTCGCCGCGTGCTGCGAGCGCCTCGATGTCGGGGACTACGTCACCTTCGGTGCCCGGAATGGGCATGGTCGACACGAAGAGATTCGGTCGATAGACGGTGCTCCAGCGGTGCGACCCCCGCACGAACGACATCGCGCCCGACGACGCATCGACGTGGTCGAGCGGAATCCAGGTCGTGCACAGTTGATCGCCGGTCACGTGAAAGTACGAGAGGTCCTGGTGCCAGGCCGTGCGTTCACCGGTACCGGGTTGTTTCACGAGAACGGAATCCTCCCAGAGGTTCAGTTTCGGCGAGCGCAACAGGGTCGCGACGATCGCGGGAACGGCCGACGAACAAGCGAACGCCGCGAACTCGGGATGGGTGAGCCAGTGATCGACACCGGAAATGAACCGACCGCGACCGGGTTGCGGGTCGCGCAACACTGCCTCTCCCGCGGCGGCCAAGCCATCGCCCATCGCCGTCATGTCGGCCATCTCGCGCTCATCGAGCAATGCCATGACGTGGGGCTCCAGCGCGAGTACAACCTCGGGGTCGATGACGCCGCGCAACACGATCGCACCATCGACCCAGAACGTCTCGATTTCGGTCGCGGTCGGAAGGCGAACGAGTCCGTGCGTCACGTGATCATCCTTGGATCGAGAAGCCGCCATCGACGGGCAACGTCTGACCGGTGATGTACCGCGCTGCGCCCGACGCCAAGAAGAGCGCAACCGGGGCCACATCGTCGGGTGTTCCGAACCGCTGCATCGGCGTTCGTGCCAGGAGAGGATCGGTCATGAAGGCGAACGGCATCATCGGTGCGGTCATGTTGGTCTCGATCACGCCGGGCGCGATGGCGTTGACGCGCACGCGGTGCTTGGCCCATGCGACCGCGAGGGTCTTGGTCATCTGCACGATGCCGGCCTTCGCCGCGCCATAGCCCGGCACGACCTCGACGCCGAAGAAGCTACTCATCGAGCCGATGTTGATGACGCTTCCGCCGCCGTCGAGCGCACTCGAACCGATGCGGTCGAGGAGACGATTCGAGAGCCGAAACGGCGCCGAGAGGTTAACGGCGAGCACTTCGTCGAAGACGTCGGGGTCGTACTCGCTGCGTCCGCCGGGAAGGTTCTGGCCGGCGTTGTTGACGAGGACATCGCAACGTTCGATGTCTGCGGCCAACGCCTCGACGGCATCCGCGTCGCGCATGAGGCACTGGCGGTACACAAATCCTGAAAGGTCGTGTTCGTACGACGCCGCATCCGCTTTCGTGCCGGTGATGGTCACGTTGGCGCCCGACGCCTGAAACGCTCGGGCGATGGCAAGACCGATGCCGTTCGACCCGCCGGTGACGAGCACGGTGGCGTCCGCGAAATCGAAGGTCACACCCACACGGGCTCCCATTGTTTCGATGCAGCGGATCGATACATCGCCAACGCTCCGTACAACTCGCCGAGCGCGTCGCGAGCGCTGGCCGCCAGTGGTGTCCCATCGAGTACTGCGGCTTCGAAATCGCGCCACTCGCCCTCGTAGCTCTGAAGGTAGTTGCCTTGTCCGACGACGGTGCCGCGCCATTCGCTTCCATCGAAATGACGCACGCGCCCGATGCCTTCGATGACGATCTCGCCCTTGGTGCCGGTGAGTTGGAACAGCGGCAGGTCCGAGACGCCGCCGGGAACCAACAGTGCGTCGAAACTTGCGACCACGCCCGAGTCGAACCGGCACAGCGCCCGACACATCGATTCACCTTCCATTCCGGGGAACGGTCGCCCGGTGACCGCGACTACCTCCACGAGCTCACCGCACCACATGCGGAGGGGCCGGAGCCAGTGCGAGCCCGCATCCATCGCGATCCCGCCGCCCGCAGCCGCGAGCGACATCCGCCACGGGTCGTCGCCAGCGTAGAAGTCACCCATGGGTGGAAAGCAGTGCCACGCGCGGGCGGTGATGAGGTCGCCGATGGCGCCGTCGGCGAGTAGTTGCTGAGCGAGGAGTACCTCGGGCCAATACTGAGCATTCTCCGCGAGCATGAACACGCGATCGGTTGGCGCGGCGGCAAGGATGCGTTCGCATGCGTCGGGCATGGTCGCCATCGGCTTTTCGAGCAAGACGTGCAGTCCGGCTGCGAACGCCTCGAGCGCGAGCGGTTCATGGAGGTGGTGAGGAACCATGATCGCGACCGCATCGATCCCGATCGCGATCGCGTCGGCAATCGACGAACACGCCGCGCCGCCCGTGCGGGTTGCAAAGGCGGCGGCGCGGTCTGGGTTCGGGTCGACACAGGCGACGATGTCGGTACGTTCGAGTGCCACGTCGATCGCGTTCACGTGCCAGTCGGCAATCGCGCCGCAACCGACGATGGCGAGGCGAAGTCGCTTCACGGCCGGACCTCTGCGAGCGCACGATGCTGGGTCGTGATCTGGTGGCGGAGCCAGCCGACCAGCCAGAAGTTCGTGAAGTCATCGGGGTGCTCGGCGACGTGTTCGGCGAGCAAAGCTTCGTGGACCGAGATGGACATCTGCTGCACCTCGGGGTCGCTCGGTGCGGCGGCCGTTGCGTGCTCGATGAGGGCGAGGGCCAGCTGTGGGTCGCCAGCGCCAAGGTGTCGCTCGACGGCGGCCAGCACCGCACCGACCCCGCCGGCCAGCGCGACGAGTTCGGCCGACGCTGCTGTGGGTTCGATCGGATACAACTCGCTCGTCGCCCGAGCGTGGAACCACCCGGCGTATCCCTCCCAGATCGCGCGAACGTCCCAGGCGACCTTGCCGTACCCCTCGCCCAGGCTGAGGTGGTCGGGGAGCCGAAGCTCGCGCATGAGGTCGTAGACGCTGCGGCCGCTGTTCATGCCGTCGACGACCGCATCGTGCAGCCACTGCACGCCGTCGCGCAGCCGTTCGAGTTCGGTGCGGATCGTGGCGGCGCCGACGAGTGGGTCGCCGTGCCCGACACACAGCACCTCGGCGTCGAGGTCGATCACCTGCTGCACCGCGGCCACGAACGGCAGGGCGTACCGCAAACGATCGGCTCGAAGCGTCACCAGGTTCGGCACGTGTCCGAACAACGCCGAAAAAACGTTGCCGACGAACGCGATCTTGCGGTCGGGTAACCAGATCACGGTCGAATCGACGGTTTCGCCGCCCGGGGTCGAGATGAGTTCGAAGCGGAGATCGCCGAGTGCGAAGGCGTATTCGTCCACATAGAGCACGTCGGGGGTCGGAACGCTCTGCGCTGGGATCGGTGCGTCGGGAGGTTGCGACTTGATGAAACGATCGGCTTTGCTCACCGCCTCGGCCCAATACGGCATCGATCGCTTCACCCGAAACCGATGAATCCGCTCGTCATCGGCTTGGCATGCCGGGTTGTTGGCTTGGGCGATCAGCTGGGTGTCTGACTCGCGGAAGTGGTCGACACCACCGACGTGATCGACGTGGGCTTGGGTGAGCAGGATGTAACGCGTCGGCACCGGAGCGACCGCGTCGTACAGGCGTTTGTGGTGCCCTGCCTCGAAACCCATGCCTGTGTTGATCACGACGCGCCCGGTCGAGTTGGCGACGCAGAAACTGTTCGAGAGACCGGGCGACATCCAAATGCCGTCCGCGACCGAGACCGCGGAGTCTGTCGACGCCGGATGGATATCGAACGCGCCCGCGCGATGGCGCACCACTTCACTGACCATGGATGGACCGTAACGAGAATTCATGGTCGCCGTCGACCCCGACTTCGTAACCTGACCATCGATGGGAGTCATCGAGGTCAACGGCGTCGAGTATGCGCTCCCGGGCGGTCGCACCCTCTTCAGCAACGTCTCGTTCCGGGTCGGGAACGGCGAGCACATCGCGTTGATCGGCGCGAACGGCACCGGCAAGACGACGTTGCTACGGCTCTTGGCCGGCGAACTCGAACCGCGCCGAGGCAGCACGCGTGTCGACGGGCGCCTGCTGGTGATGCGTCAGTTCGCCCCCGCCGATGAGACAACGGTCGCTGAATATCTGATGGAGTTTGCGCCGTTGACAATTGGCCGCGCCGCGACCGATGTGCGTCGAGCCGAGGTCGCGTTCGCGAACGACCCAACCAACGAGCGGGGAGTGGCCTTGGCGGGTGCCCACCAACGATTCGGTGATGCCGGCGGGTGGGATATCGAGGTCGAGTGGGATGTGTGTGCGAACGCAGCGCTCGGGCTCGGTTTCGATGCGATCCGCGATCGCTTGGTCTCGACGTTGAGTGGCGGCGAGCAGAAGCGATTGGTGCTCGAGTACATGCTGCGGTCGAACGCCGAGGTGCTGCTCCTCGACGAACCAGACAACTTTCTCGACGTTCCGGCGAAGGAGTGGCTCGAACGGTCGTTGCGCGAGTCGACCAAGACGATCCTGCTCGTGAGCCACGATCGTGAGTTGCTGGCCAACGCGGTCGACAAGCTCGTGACGATCGAGGGGAGCGGCGCGTGGACCCACGGCGGGTCCTTCGCGGGCTACCCGGAGGCGCGCGACGGCCGATTGGCGCGCCTCGACGACGAGCACCGACGATTCCTCGAGCGCCGGGACCAACTCGTCGCCCAGGTCGCGGAGCTCCGGCGGCGATCGCAGGTGACCGATGCGTTCGCGTCTCGACTGAAAGCAACCAAGACCAAGATCGAACAACTCGATCGCACCGCACCGCCCGAACGGCCACGCGATCAACAGATCACGATGCGGCTCGGTGGCGATCGGACGGGCAAGCGTGCCGTCATCGTCGAGGATCTCGCGCTCGACGGACTCACCGACCCGTTCTCCACCGAGATCTTTTATGGCGAGCGGGTGGGCATCATCGGGCACAACGGCACCGGAAAGTCGCACTTCCTGCGATTGCTGGCCGGAGAATCGATCGGCCACTCGGGGGCGTGGCGGCTCGGGGCCCGGGTCGTACCCGGGTACTTCAGCCAGTTGCATCGAGCCGATGCCATCGGCCGGCGTTCCTTGCTCGACGTGTTGCTCGACCGCAGTTTCTCGCGGGGCGAAGCGATGGCGGTCTTGCGACGGTACGAACTCCACCAGCAGTGGGAGCAGTCGTTCGCGACCTTGTCAGGAGGCCAGCAGGCTCGGGTGCAGATTCTCTTGCTCGAGACCAGCGGGTCGACCTTGCTTTTGCTCGACGAACCGACCGACAACCTCGACCTGGCGTCGGCCGAAGCGCTCGAACACGCGCTCGGCCAGTTCCAGGGCACGGTATTGCTCGTGACCCATGACCGGTGGTTGATGCGGGGGTGTGACCGATTCTTGAGTTTCGGGCGCGATTGCGTCGTGCACGAAATGCTCGAACCGGTCTATCGCTGAGCGCGGTCGATCGGTCGGGTGAACGCGTCGAGAAACGCCACGGCGTTGTCACCGAGCGCTGCGACCGCGTATCCACCTTCTTGCAGGATGACGGTCGGTCGGTGCAGCGACGCGATGGCCTCGCCGACCGCGCCGATCCCGTTGGTGGTCACGGCGAAATCGCCGAGCGGATCGTCGGCATAGAGGTCGAGTCCGAGCGAGACGACGAGCAGATCAGGCGCGAACTGTTCGAGGGTGGTGAGCACACCGCCGAGCGCGTCGAGATACCGTCCGTCGTCGCAGCCCTCGGGCAACGGAACGTTCACGTTGCAACCGTGCCCGTGACCCGTACCGAGTTCGTGGGCGTGACCGACGAAATACGGGTACGCACGGTCGGGGTCGCCGTGGAGCGACGCGTAGAACACGTCGGCCCGGTCGTAGAAGATCTGCTGGGTGCCGTTGCCGTGGTGATAGTCGACGTCGAGGATCGCGACACGGTCGGCGCCGTTCGTGATCGCGTGCTGCGCTGCGATCGCCGCATTGTTGAAGAAGCAGTAGCCGCCGAACACTGCGGTTGCCGCGTGGTGACCGGGTGGCCGGCACAATGCGTACGACGCACCTGCTGTCGAACGAGCGATGTCGGTGGCGGTCAACGCGCAATCGACCGCGGCGCGTGCCGCGGCGTAGGTCCCGGCCACCATGGGGGTGGTGGTTTCGAAACACCAATATCCGAGCGCGCCGAGCGGGGACTTCGGCGGGGTCGAGGGCGGCATCCCGGAACGCAGTCCTGGGTGCAAGAACACGTCGGGGATCGCGATGTCGTGTCCAGCCGCGCCCGACCAGGCTGCGTGGGCTCCGGCGACGAAGTCGACCATTGCCGGGTCGTGGACAGCATCGATCGCGGAGCGACCGTGATCGCCGGGCGATTCCCGGACGAACCGACCGTCAGCGTCGAGTGCCGCAACGATCGTGTCGATTCGCGCGGGAGTCTCCTGCATCGGGTCGCGGTGACCTGCTTCGACCTGAATCGGCGGATTGTGTTGACGGTGAGTTGCAGAATGGACGATTCGCACAATGCGATGTTACGAACGATTGGCGTCGAGCGCGAGACTGCACACGATGAGTGACGAGTTCGATCTCGAGGATTACCGAACGCTCGTCCACGCCATCGATGTCGGCGTGGTGCTGCAGCACGCGTCGGGTGAGATCGTCGCTGCGAATCCGGCGGCGAGTCGACTGCTCGGGTTGACCCATGAGCAACTCATCGGGCGAGATTCGATGGATCCTCGCTGGGAGGCGCGTCGCGAGAACGGTGAGACACTTCCCGGCGAAGAGCACCCCGCGATGGTGACACTGCGCACGGGTGTCGTTTCAGAGAACGTGATCATGCAAGTCGCGCTGCCGCACGGCGAACGCGTGTGGTTGTCGGTGACGGCGCGTCCGTTGTTCCGCGAGAAGTCTGACGTGCCGTCACACGTAGCCGTGTCGTTTCGTGACGTCACGTCTGCCGTTCGCCGCGATCGTGAAGCCGAACAGCATCGCCTGGCGTTCGAACACGTCGGTATCGGTGCCGTCATCATTTCGTTTCGCGACCGGGGCAAGATCCTCTCCTGCAATCGCGCGTACGCCGACATGCTCGGGCGCTCCGTCGATGAGCTCGTCGGCCTGAACGTCGACGATCTGATGCATCCCGCGGACGCGGACATCGTGGTCGCCGCGTTAGGCGATCTGGTGGCGGGTACAACCCACACTGCGTCGCTCGAGGTCCGGTCACTCCGTGGCGACGGATCGTGGGTGTGGACCCTTTCATACGCGACATTGCTGCGCGACGACGACGGCGCGCCGTTGTACGGCATTGCGCAGACCATCGACATCACCGATCGCAAACTCGCGGACGAGAAGCTGAATACGTACGTCGCGCAGATTTCCGACGTGGTCGTCGTCGTCGACAGTCACGGCGTCGTCGGGTACGTGAGCCCGGGCATCGAGAAGGCGCTGGGTTACGCCGTAGCGGACGTCACCGGTGCGAACGCGTTGGATTTCGTGTTGGAAGACGACCAAGCGCTTGCCATGCAATCCCTGAGCAATACCGTTCGGCGCCCCGGCCCCGCGCCACCGTTGCTCGTCCGGATGCGGACTGCCAATGGCGAGGTTCGCCCTGTCGAACTCGTCGCCAACAACAAGCTCAACGATCCAGCGATTCGTGGGGTGATCATCACCGCTCGCGACGTCAGCGACCGGCTCGATCTCGAGACGCGGCTCCGCGAGCGTGACATCGAGTTCGAGCGGCTCGAGGCCCGGCGGGCGCGGGAACAGCTGGAGCTCGAGTTGGCGCGCGCGCAACGGCTGGAGAGCCTTGGGCGCCTGTCGGGCGGCATCGCCCACGACTTCAACCATCTCTTGGGCGTGATCCTCAACTACTCGACGTTGTTGCATCGTCGCAGCGATCTCGACGAACGAGTTCGCGCCGATATCGACTCGATGCGGCGTGCCGCAGAACGCGGCACTGACCTCGTCCGGCAGCTCTTGCAGTTCGCCCGGCGTGAGCCTCCGACCGTCGAACGATTCGACGTGGGAGCGGTGGCGCGGTCGGTGGTGCGTCTGCTCGATCGTGCGCTCGGGTCGCACATCCAACTCCAACTGGAGGTTCGCGGACACGCGTCGGTCGATGCCGACCGTGGACAGGTCGAACAGGTGTTGGTGAACCTCGTGCTCAATGCCCGCGATGCGGTCAGCGGTGATGGCGTGATTCAAATCGTCGTCGACGCGGCCGAGACCGACTTCTCGGCGTCGGTCGAGCGCGGCCTCGCCGGTCCGGTGGTGCTCGTGCGGGTACGCGACAACGGTGTGGGAATGGACGAGTCAGTGCTGCGTACCGCGTTCGAACCGTTCTTCACGACCAAACCACCCGGCGAAGGCAGCGGCCTTGGGCTGTCGTCGGTGCACGGCATCGTCGCGGCGCTCGGCGGCGTGGTCTGGATCGAGTCGACGCCTGGCGTGGGCACGACCGTGACCTGCGCGTTGCCGCTCGCTGCGGAAGAACTCACCCCCGAGCGAACCGGCACTGTGTTGTTGATCGATGACGAAGCCGATGTGGGCGAGATGACCGCGGCCATGTTGCGAAGCGTTGGTTGGCAGGTGGTCATCGCGACGACGGCGTCGGCCGCGCTCGCCCGACTCGATGGCGACCCGCCCGTCGACCTCGTGTTGTGTGACGCCCGCATGCCCGAACTCGATGGGATCTCGCCGGCAACCGTCATCCGAGAACGGTCGCCGGACATCCCGATCGTGTTGATGAGCAGTCGCGATGTCGACCTCGACGAACTGCGCGCCGCGGTCATTGCGGACGTCATCGTGAAGCCATTCGCGGCCGACGAGTTGCTGCGGGTCCTGCGAGCAACCCTGCCGAACTGAGCCGGGCCTGCCGAACTGAGCCGGGCCTGCCGAACTGAGCCGGGTAGGTGCAGGCGGAACGAAGGGCTCAGACGAGCCCTTCGCGGCGAGCGATCGCGACCGCTTCGAGCTTGGAGTGGGCGCCGACCTTGCCGATGACCTTCTGCACGTGCGTGCG
>SXIR01000057.1 GCA_005772765.1 Actinomycetota bacterium | reverse complement strand
GCCCACGACGTCGGTCACGACATCAACTACATCTCGCTCGCCGGCGTCCTCGCCCACAGCGGCACCGCCGGCGGACCGCCAGTTCCGCCGCTCAACCTCGTCGGCGACTTCGGGGGTGGCTCGATGTTGCTCGTCGTCGGCGTCCTTGCGGCACTCGTCGAGCGCGGGTTCAGCGGCGAGGGCCAAGTCGTCGACGCGGCAATGGTCGACGGCAGCGCGCTCCTCATGTCGATCTTCGTCGCGATCGACTCCGTCGGCTTCTGGGGTCCGCGCGGCACCAACTTGCTCGACGGCGGCTCACACTTCTACGGCGCGTACGAATGCGCCGACGGCGAGTACGTGAGCCTCGCTGCATTCGAGCCGCAGTTCTACGCCAACTTCGGTGCCCGCCTGGCGACGCTCGACGTCGAGGGTCTGCGACCCGCCGATCTTCCGCTCGACGCGCAGATGGACAAGGACCGCTGGCCTCAGTGGAAGACTCGGCTCGGCCAGCTATTCCAGACCCGAACGCGCGACCAATGGGTCGAGTTTTTCGCCGGCCACGAAATCTGTTTCGCGCCGGTGCTGTCGATGGCAGAAGCTCGCCAGCATCCCCACAACGTCGAACGCGAAACGTTCGTCACCGTCGAAGGCGTCGAGCAGCACGCCCCGGCGCCACGATTCAGTCGCACACCCGGAGCCGTTGCCAACGCGCCGCGACCAGCCGGCGCCGATACCGACACCGCCTACGCCGACTGGGGCATCAGTGCGGAGACGATCACGTCGCTGCGTCGGTCGGGCGTCATCGCCTAGGTCGCCGCGACACCCTCGGAGGCGCGCCCGAGAGGCTTGTCATCTTCGGTTGGGCACGACCGCGATGAACGATCACGGTGAGTGCATCGCCGCGAAGGACACCGCCGATTCCGCCGATTCCGCCGATTCCGCCGATTCCGGGGGCCGAGGTCAGGCGTCGAAGACCAACAGTCGCCCGGCGCGAACCCGGAGCCGGACAACAGCACTCGTCGGCACCTCGGACGGGTCGTCGACCAACGTCGTCAAGCAAGCGCCATCCGTGCCGACCACCTCGACCGCGTACCGGTCCCGCTGGACGCGCACCGCTGCGAGCCGCCCGTGCCATTCGCCCTCCGGGTCGAGTCGGGTCGCCGAACGGGGTACCACGAGGCGCACCGCGCGATTCGGTCCGTCCCACCGGGTCCGCCCCCAAGGCGTCACGAGTTCGCCATCGGCGACGAACGCGTCGACCGCGCTCGGATGTCCGATGAAGTCGCTGACCCAGGCATCGACCGGCGACGACCAGAGGTCGCGAGCGTCCGAGTCCTGGACGATCCGGCCGTCGCGCATCACGATCACTCGATCGGCCAACGCGAACGCCTCGTCGTGGTCGTGCGTCACGATGATTGCCGGCAGCCCGACATCAGCCAGCAACGCCCGCAACTCATCGACGAGCCGCAAACGCAGCCGCACGACGAGCGCGCCGAGCGGTTCGTCGAGCACGAGCAGACGCGGTTCGGCAATGAGCGCGCGGACGAGCGCGACCCGTTGGCGTTCACCACCGGACAACGCATCGCAGCGGCGAGACGCCAGGGCGTCGATGCCGACACGCTGCAACCAGTCCAGCGCTCGACGGTCGCGCGCATGTCGCGCGACCTTGCGGATCCGAAGCGGGTACGTAGCGTTGGCCATGACGTCCAGGTGTGGAAACAGCGCAAGGTCCTGAAACATCACGCCAAAGGAGCGCTGCTCCGGGGGGATTCCTTCGAGGTCGCGACCCTCGAAGCGCACCGTCCCGGATCGCAACGGCTCCAATCCCGCGATGGCTCGCAACAAACTCGTCTTGCCGCAACCCGACGGGCCGAGCAGCGCGACCACATCATGCGCGCCGAGTGCGAACGAGATGCCGTGACAGGCAACGACACCACCACGCTCGACCGTGACATCGTCGAGCACCAGGCTCATCGCGCCACCTGGGTGCGCGTCAAGCGGTTACCGGCCGCCAGCACGAGAACGATCACCAGGGCGAGTGCGAGCGCCAAGGCATCGGCAGCGAGCCGCGGAGCATCGCCCGGCCGGCCCAGAAGTTGACCGATCAAGGAGGTCGCCGTGGGTTCACCGCGTCGGGCCAGCATCGATGTTGCGCCGAACTCACCGAGTGAGATCGCCGCGGCAAACGCGGCCGCGCCCACGATCGCCGGACGCAAGAGGGGCAGCACCACCGAGGTGAGACGGCGGCGAGCGTCGGCGCCCAAGGTCGCGGCGGCTTCCACCACGCTCGCGTCGACCGAACGCAGCCCAGGTCGGATGTAGCGCACGACGAAGGGCACCGCCACAGCGGCGTGCGCCAGCGGCACGATCCACCAGTGATCTCGAAGCCGCAGCGGCGCTTCGTCGAACGTGATCAAGTAGCCGTAGCCGAGGGTCACGGCCGAAACCCCGAGCGGCACGATGACTGCGACGTCGACCACTCGAGCGATCCAGGATGGTCCTGCGGTTGCAGCGATCGCGGCAAGCCCGACCACCATCGTCACGCACACGGCGACCGCCGCGACGACCACCGACTGGCCGAGCGCCCGAATTGGTGTCGCTCCGACTCGGAGGTCGACGTCGTGCAGCGCCGCTAGGGCCCGAGCGCTCGGCCGTCCGTCGACGAACATGACTCGTCGCACGAGGACAGCGAACGGCACGACGGCGACGAGCGCAGCGGGAAGCGCGGACAGCGTTCGTCGCAGCGACCGCACCCGTCCAGCGCTCGCGGCTGTCTCCGAGACAACCGTGCGTTCGGCGCGACGCGCAGTCGTGGCCACGATGATCACCACGACGAGTTGAACGAGCGCCAGGACGCCAGCCCGGTCGAACTGCAAGTTGCGCGACAGTCGTGCGATTTCGCTCTCGATCGTGCTTTGCCGGTTGGATCCGACGACCACGATGACGCCGTAGCTCGTGAACGAAAAGAGGAACGTCAGCAGCGTCGCAGCTGCAATCGAGCCGCGCAGCCTCGGCAACGTGATGTCGTACCACGCGCGCGCCTTCGAGGCGCCGAGTGTCCGGGCTGCCTCCGCAGGCCGCGGATCCATCCCGCTCCATGCCGTCCCCACGACATGGACGACAACGGCAACGTTGAACGCAACGTGGGCACAGACCACTGCCAGCAGACCCCGATCGAGCACCGAACGCCAGGCGAGCCCCATCACGACGGTGGGCGTGGCAAACGCAGCCGCGGTGATGCCCAAGACGAATGCTCGCCCGCGAAACGGTCGGCTGACTGCCCACGCTGCCGGCAGGCCGACCAGCAGGGTTGCGAGCGTCGACCACCCCGCTTGCACCACCGTGAACCACAGCACCGATCGGCTGCGCGCCGAGCCCAACACCTCACTGATCGCGGCGAGTTCGATCGAACCGGCCGGCGCGAAGCCCCGCCGCAGAATCGCAGCGAGCGGCCACAGCACCAGCACACCGACGAACGCGACGGTGATGGCCGATGCTGCGCCGCGAACGACCGGGCCGGCGCCGGTCGCGGGACGGCTCCCCGTTGCGTTCACGACAGCACGATGTCGGTCCAGGCCTCGAGCACGCGGTCTCGGCGTTCCTCGATCGCGGCCGACGTCAACACGATCGGATCGCTCGGATGCAACGCAAAGCGAGCGAAGAGATCGGGTTCGGGCACCAAGCGGTTCGACGGCCAGACGAACATGTTCAGGGGAATGTCAGTTTGGAATCGCTCGCTGAGCAGGAACTGCACCACATCGGCGGCCGCGTCGTCGTGACGCGCGTTGCGTAACACGCCTGCATACTCGATCTGTCGGAAGCATCCGTCGTCGACGACGCCGATCCGGGTGGTGTCGCGTGGCGGGTCGGAGTACAGCACGTCGACCGGCGGGCTCGACGCGTAGCTCACGACGATCGGACGGGCACCGTCGTCGCCGCCCGCGCTGAACTCGGCCCACGCGGTCGTCCAGTCGGGGACGACCAGCGCGTCATTGCTCACGAATGCCGACCACCATTGTTCCCAGCCCGTGGGGTTTCGTTCGGTCGTCGCGAGCAAGAACGCGAGACCTGGCGACGACAGGTTGGCGTCTTGGACCACAGTGAGCCCCGAGTAGGTCGAGTCGATGAGGTCGTCGATCGAGGTCGGTGGCGAAATCTCGCGTTCGGCAAACCACGCCTCGTCGAAGTTGACACAGACGTCGCCGTAGTCGATCGGCACAATTCGTTCGGTGTCGACCTCGGCGAGCAGCTCGGGCACGACGTTGGTCAGGTCGTACTCGCGGACTGCGAAGGCGTCGTTCTCGAGCGCGCGCCCGACGAAGGTGTTGTCGACGCCGTACACCACGTCGGCTTGGGGATTCTCACGATCCAACACGATCGAGTTCGCGAGGCTGCCAGCATCGCCGCCGGTGATCACCTCGACGTCGATTCCCTGTTCGAGCAGCGGGTCGAAGATCCCGTCGCTCGCCGCCCACGAGTCATGAGCCAGTAATCGGACCGTCACCGTCGCGGCCGGACCGCCCGAGTCGCCGGCCTCGCCCGCAGGACGCGCATCGTCGGTACTGCAACCCACGAGACCGACGACCACCAGGAAGCACATCGACATCGACCCGATCCGGGCACGCGTGCCCGGGCCCTGCCGCGGGTTCATGGTCATGCTGACTCCTCGGATCGAAACAAGAGCGCCGCGCCCGAACGCAAGGAAATCGTCGCGGTCGTGGCGATCAACTCGTTGCTGAGGCCGAGGCCAACGTCGGCGGCGAGTTCGACGGCGGCGAGCGGCCATCGCAGGCCTGCGCTGCGCTCGAAGATCGCCGGCGCTCCAACGGTCACGATCGACACGAGGTCACCGATCGATCCCCGGACGGTCAACGGAGCAAGATCGGGGTGCATCGCCACGACCGACGCGTTCGCGATGACGCCGCGCACCCGAGCGGGCAACCAGCGACGACTCGCCAGCACCGCAACGTTCGCAACGAAGTGCTCGGGACGATCACCGAGGCCGCCATCGACGACGATGATGTCTCGTGCGCCGAGATCGCACGCGAGTTGCAGCGCAAGCTCGAGGTCTGTGTCGTCCTTGTCGCGCGGCGACTGACGCAACGTCACTCCGACCGATCGGGCCGCGGCGAGGTCGTGCGGCGCGATGGAGTCGAAGTCGCCGACGAGGTGGTCGACGGTCAATCCCAGCGGGGCCGCGTGCGCGAACGCGCCGTCGGCGGCGATGACGACTGCCCCGGCCGGGAGCTGCGCTCTGATCTCCACCGCCGGTCGCGTCGGTCCGCACAAGACGATCGCCGAGACAATCGCGGAGCCGTCGCCCATGCTCACTCCCTTCGCCGGCATTACCCGGAGCAGGTTCATGGGGTCGGCGACGGATTCGCGGTCGCCCTCTCAGCCCGGCTTCCCCGAGCTCCCCGATTTGGTCGAGCGTGAGCCTACGCGCGGCGTGCCGGAAACCCACGGCGTGCCGGAAACCCACGGCGGATCGGCCGCCTGACGCGACCGTCGGACGCGACTCGGTGAGCTAGAAACGAGCCAGGCCAACGGCACCAGCCGCGAGCGTGGTCGGGCTTCCGTAGTTCCGTGCGGTCCCGAACGCGAAGACTTCGCCGGATTCGAGCGTCACCCAGTACCCGTCGCCGCTCGGCGCGGTGTCGATGTCGACCGCGTTGGGGAGCCCACAACCCGCGGTGTCGCCAACGCGCCCGGCATCGCCGAACGCGAGAACCCGGCCCCGAGCAGTGACGACGACGTACCCGCCGCTGGCGCTGCGGCCGATGGCGACGGGCGGCGATGTCGCACCGACTTCCGCGGGCGTGCCGTGGAGAACCGCGGTGCCAAGCGCACGAAGGGATCCGTCGTCGAAGACCAACCACATCCCTTGGCCGTCGGCGGTGCGATCCGCATCGACGATCGTGGCCCGCAGCACCTCGCGTCCCAGGTTGCCGACATCGTCGGCGTCACCGAACGGGTAGACGCCGCCGTCGGCGGTGACGATCCAGTATCCGTCGCCCGAAGGCGTCTCGACGATCGCGACGGCTGGCGTACCGAGCCGCGCGCGGCCCAACGACCCGAGGTGGACCGCAGAGCCGAACGCCCAGACCTCGCCGTCGGTGGTCAACTGCCAATAGCCGCCCCCGTCGGGGGCCGCGGCGATATCGACAACGGGATGTTCAGCGCCCGCAGCCGCGGCTCCGCCGCGTCGCGTCGCCGCACCGAACTCGTACGACCTTCCGGCGCTCGTGATGACCCAGTACCCATTTCCGCTCGTCCCCGAGGTGTTCGCACCGCTCGGTTGACAGGGCAGCGTGATCCCGAGTCGGTTGAGCATCGGCAGGTACATCTTGGTGAGGATGTAGTTGCCGTAGTCGGGGGCGGTCGCCCAAATCGCGATGCCGGAGGCGCCGCCGAACTGTTCCCAGTAGGGCGCCTTGCCGCGCGAGTAACTCGGTGCGTACCCAAGGCGACCCGACACGTTGGCGACCGAAGCGTCGGCGTAGCTTCGCAGTTTGTGGATTTGCGCGCGCACGCCGAGTTCGGGCGAGTCGAAGCAGCGCGACTTCAAACCACCGGCGGCTTCTTCGGCCTCTTCCGCGGCGCACGTCGTCCCGATGGGTCGACCGTCGTAGGCGAACATGCCGGCGAAGTTGTTGAACGTTGGCCGGATCTGTCCGTAGTCCTTGAACTCGAGCCAACCGGTTTCGAGCATCGTCTGCATGAACGCGATGTCGCCGCGCACCCCGTCGTTGCGACCTTCGTCGATGAAGATCTTCGCGAGTCGCTCGACATCGCCGTCGAGGGTGGGCAGCCGAGCGAAGTCGTAGCCCTTCTTCGAGTAGTAGTAATCAGCCAGTTGCCGAGCGGTCACAGCCGGGCGGCCCATCACGGTCGTTCCCGACGTCATCAGAACCTGGGCGTTCGCCGGAGGGACGGGCACGGCAAGTGCCGCCAACAGACCCAGGCCGGCGAGGGTTGTGGCGCACGCGGGCGCGAACTTGCGGAGTACAGCCATCAGTCTTCTCATCGGAAGATGCGCAAAATGCTTGAGTCGGACAGCCCGCGCATCGCCGAGCGTCCGTCTCCTCCGCCGCCGCCAACGACCGTACCCAACCCTGCGCCCCGCCCGGCGCGACCCTCACGAATCCTCGGTTGACCTGGGGTTTTCGCGCCATGTCGGCGCCCGAACGAGCAGTTCGGGCGCTCAGGCGGTCCCGTTGATCTCGTTGGCCAGCGCTTTGGCGCGCTTGTAGTCGGGTTTCGCGTTGGGGTGCCGGGGCACGGCGTCGATCAGGTACATCTGGCGCGGCACCTTGTAGCCGGCGATCAACCCTCGAGCGGTCTCCTGCAGGGATTCCAACGACGGCGTCGTGCCGGGCTCGGCCTGGACGAGCGCGCACACCACCTCGCCCCATCGTTCGTCGGGCAGACCGACCACGATGGCGTCGACGACCTCCGGGTGAGCCTTCAGCGCCCCTTCGACTTCCTCGGGGAAGATCTTCTCGCCACCAGAGTTGATACTCACCGAACCGCGCCCGAGCAGCGTGATCGTCCCATCGGCCTCGACGCGAGCGAAGTCACCCGGTATCGACCACCGCTTGCCATCGGCGTCGACCACAAACGTCTCGGCGGTCTTGGCTTCGTCCTTGTAGTACCCAATCGGGATGTTGCCGCTTCGCGCGACCTTGCCGACCTGTCCGCTTCCGGGCTCGACCGGACGCAAGTCGTCGCCAAGCACGACCGAGTCGAGCGACGCGTTCACGGTCGTGATGCCCTCCGTGCGCTCCTTGCCTTTCTCGACCATGCGGAATCCGTTCATACCAGTCTCGGACGACCCGATGGCGTCGAGCATCACGGTGTATTCGGGCAACGTCTCGCGCCAGTAGGCCTTGAGAGTCGGTGAGAAAATCGCCGCGGTCGAACTGAACGAGAAGACGCACGAGATGTCGATGTCGTCACGGACCTTCTCGTAAGCGTCCTTCAGCGGACGCGCCATTGCGTCGCCGATGAACCCGATGACGTTGATCCGATGCTCGTGCACGAGCTGCCACACCTGATCGGCATCGAACTGGCTCGGCAACACTGCTGTGTTGCCTTCGAACATTGCACGCATCACCCCGAACTGGCCGGCGCCATGCATCAATGGTGCGGTTTGCAAGGTCACGAGCGCGCCGGGTGCCTCGGGGTCGATCTTGTCTGCGAGCGCAGTCGGGCTCGCGACCTTCTCGTTCGTGAACACGTCGACACCGCCGCCGAGCGCGTAGAAGACGTCTTCCATCCGCCACATGACGCCTTTGGGCATGCCCGTCGTTCCGCCGGTGTAAAGCAGGTAGATGTCGTCGTTGCTGCGCGGCTCGAAATCGCGTTCGGGTGAGTGCGTCGCAAGGACTTCCTCGTAGTCGAGTGCGTCGGCGATCGTGTGCGGCGTCCCGGTGCCGTCTTCGATCCGAATGAACGTCGTCAGTTTCGGCTGCGCGTCGGACGCGGCGGCCAGAATGGGCTCGTATTCCGCGGCATAGACGACCGCAACTGCGTCGGAGTTGTCGAGCATGTAGCGCAACTCCGCTTCGGTGTAACGGAAGTTGACGTTCACGACGCTTGCTCGCACCTTGTAGACGGCGAACATCGCCTCCACCCACTCGATCCGATTCGTCGACAGGATCGCGACGTGATCGTGGGGCTGCACACCACGTGCGAGCAGTGCGTGCGCCAAGCGGTTGGCGCGTGCTTCCAACTCTGCGTACGTGATGGCGCGGTCGTCGTCGATGATTGCAGACCGGTTGGGCACCTTCGACGCGGCCTGCTCGAACAGATCGGCGAAGTGATAGCAGAGGGACACGTCAATCTCCTTGGAACGTCGGTTCGGGAACAGCAGTGGGTGCGCCGCTCGGCGCGTTGGTCACGTTCGCAGAACGTCGGAGCGCATTCTCGGGAATTCGCCACGCGACGATGCAACCGATCACCGCGACGGGCACGGTGCACCACCATACGACTCGCAAGGTATCCATGAAGAGGTCGATGGCTGCGAGTTGGGCGGCTCGATCCACGGCTTCGAGACGGTCGGGGTCGTCGAGCAGGAACTTCGTTTCGAGGGGAATCCGACCTGCGATGATCGCACCGAAGACGGCCGTCGACAGCGTCGCACCCATCTGGCGGATGAACGTTGTCGCGCTCGTCGCCGCACCCAAATCGCTCGGCGCAACTTCGTTCTGTACGGCAAGCACCAGCACTGGCGAGACCATACCGATTCCCATCCCGGCGGTGGTCATGAGCGCGAACACGAGGACCAGCGGCGTTGACCTTCCCATCTGCGCGAACCCGAGGTACGCCACCGATTGGATGGCCAGACCGACGATCGGAAACATCCGATAGCGCCCCCAGCGGGCGATCAGCCGACCTGAGGTCGTCGAAGCAATGAGGATGCCGCCCATCACGGGGATCATCCGCAACCCTGCGTTCGTCGCAACCAATTCTTTCACGACCTGGAGGTATTGCGGGAGATACACGATTGCGCCGAACATCCCCATACCGAGCAAGAACGCAACGACCGATGTCGTTTGCATGGTGCGGCTCTCGAACAGTCGCAATGGCAGCACCGGCTCCTCGGCGCGTCGTTCCTGGGCCACGAACGCGAACGCGCCGACCACCGCAATCGCGCCACAGGCCAACACCGCAGGCGACGACCACGCGTGTCGTTCGCCGATCAACGCCGCCGCGACCACGAATCCCGACGCGCTGACGACCACCAGCGCGGCGCCGAGCCAGTCGATGCGATGGTCTCGACGCGCGAAGGGAAGGTCGAGGGCACGGTTGGTGATGAGCAAGGCCGCGACACCCACCGGAAGGTTCACGAGGAAGATCCAACGCCAGCTCGTGTTCGCCACGATCATGCCGCCCAGCAGCGGACCGATCACGCTCGCCACTGCGAACACACTGCCCACGAGACCCTGATAGCGGCCCCGTTCGGCGGGCGACACGATGTCGCCGACGATGGCGAACGCCAACACGATCAGCGCGCCACCCCCGATTCCCTGGACGCCTCGGAACGCGATCAACGACCCGAACGACGGCGCGACACCGCACAGCAACGACCCGCCCGTGAAGATCACGATCGCGGCTTGAAACGCGAGCTTGCGGCCGTAGAGGTCGGACAGCTTGCCGGCGAGCGGCATCACCGCCGTGGACGCCAGCGAATACGACGTGAACATCCACGCGAGGTCCGTGAAGTTCCCGAAGTCGCCTCCGATCTCCTTGGCCGCGGTGGTCACGATCGTCTGGTCGATCGCCGCGACGAACATGCCAGCCATGACGCCCGAGAAGACGGTCAGGATCTGCCGATGCGTCAGCGCGCCCGCGCGGTCGGGCTGGGGTGACCCGGAATCGGCGCCGATCTCGTTCACCCGGGATCCCGAGGCAGACCCAACACGCGTTCGCCGATGATGTTCCGTTGGATCTCGTCCGTACCTCCGCCGATCTTCATCGCCGGCGAGCTGAGGAACCGCAGTTGCGCATCGCCGGATCCGAGTCCGGCTGCGCCGAGCAACCGCATCTGAATGCGGCCTTGTTCGATCACGAGCCGAGCCAGCGCGAGTTTCATGATCGAACTCTCTGCGGTCGGGACGTCACCCCGCCCGAGTTTGGTGATGACCCGGGCGTTCAAGAACTCCAGGGAACGTGCCCAGACGTACAGCTGCGCGATGTCCTGGCGGGCGATGTCGTCGACACGATCGGCGTGCGCCGCCACGAACGCAGCGAAGTCGCCCCAATCGAACGCAGTCTCGATACCGCCAAGCGCCATGCGCTCGTGCATCAAGACAGTGCGTGCGACCTCCCATCCGCGATCCACCTCCCCGACTACGGCGTCGTGCGGCACTCGGACCTCGCTCAAGAACACTTCGTTGAAGTGCGCGTTGCCCGTCATCTGGCGAAGCGGTCGACATTCCACCCCAGGGGCGCGCATGTCGATGACGAACGCGGTGAGGCCCGCATGCTTCGCAACGGCGGGATCGGTTCGACACAAGGCCAACCCGTAGTCGCTGCGGTGGGCACCCGACGACCACACCTTCTGCCCGGTCACGACCCACTCGTCGCCGTCACGCTCGGCGCGGGTCTGCACGCCTGCGAGGTCCGACCCGAAGCCGGGTTCGCTGAAGAGCTCACACCAGATGTCGTCGGCATTGAGAATGCGTTCGAGGTGTTGCGCCTTCTGCGCGGAGGTGCCGTGGTACAGCAACGCTGGGCCCACCATGGCGACCCCGACGACGTGGTGGGTCATTCCGACGGCGTGGCGGGCAAGTTCTTGATTCCAGATGATCTGTTCGACCGGGCCGGCACCCCGCCCTCCGAATTCCTTCGGCCACGCCAATGCGGCCCAGCCGTGCGCGTGCATGGTGCGCTGCCACGCGTCGGCCCTCGGTACGACGGCGTCTTCGTCCGGCGACGAGAACGAGCTGACGTCCTCGGTCGGTCCGTGGGCTTCGAGGAAGGCGCGCACCTCGGCTCGAAATGCCGCTTCGTTCGGCGAGTCGTTCAGATCCACGGCCGGTCAGTCGCGTTCGTCGAGTAGGAGATGCGCAGCGATCGCAACATCGTCGTCGACCCGTTCGGCTTGATCGACTCCGCCGACCCAACCAATCAGTGACGACATCCAGACCTGCACCAGGATCCGTGCGACGTGTCGATCGCGGGCCGTGTGTGAACCGATCGCGTTCGTGATGATCGACCCCATGACGTCTGAAACCCGCAACACGAGGTCGCGGTTCTCCTCGCGGCTTGCGCCGAACGCCCGCACCATCGCTGCGGTGATGTCGGGGTGCTTCCGCAAGGTCGTGTTCGCTCGGCTGAGCACGTTGATCACGCGTTCCGCGGCCGAGGCACCTGGGGCCGGGTGGGCGACGAGGTACTCGCGCAGGTCCTCTTGCTGTTCGGCCATGGCTTCCAGCAGGAGGCGCTCCTTCGAGGCGAAGTATCGGTACACCGTGCCGAGCGCGACCCCGGCGGCGTTGGCGACATCGCGCATCTGAACGTTGTCGAACCCACCATCGGCTGCCAGACCGAGGGCTGCGTCGATGACTCGGCGTCGCCGCGCGGCCTGATTCCGGGCGAGGGTCGTCTCCTCAGGATCCAACGTCACGCACAGATTGAAACAAGTTCTCATCCCGCGACACAACTCCAGAGCGCGTCCGTCGTGGCATCGACGGGGCTACCGTCCAGACATGCAGTCGCTCAACCTCGCAGGCGCTTCGGTGCTCCTCACCGGGGCGTCCTCCGGCATCGGCGCGGCGCTCGCACCCACGCTTGTTGCGCGGGGTGCCCGCGTCGGCCTCGTTGCCCGTCGCGCCGGTCGGCTCCACGAGGTGGTCGAACGCTGCCAGGCGATCGGCGGCGAGGCTCACGCCTTCGCGGTCGATCTCGGCGACCTCGATGCCGTCGATCGCCTCGCTGCGCACGCCTGGGAAACACTCGGTGGCATCGATTGTCTCGTCAACAATGCGGCGATCCCCAAACGCGTGCGGGCGACAGATCTCAACGCCGATCTCGTCGACGAGACCATGCGCGTCAACTTCGCGTCTCCCGTGCGACTGACCCTCGCGCTACTCCCCCGCTTCGTCGAGCGCGGCTCGGGCCTGTTCGTCAACGTGTCGTCCACCGGTGGGCGCATGCCGATTGCGAACGAAGCCGCCTACTGCGCATCGAAGTATGCCGTGGCCGGGTGGAGCGAAGCCCTTCGTATCGACCTCGAAGGGACTGGCGTCGGCGTCAAACTCGTGTTGCCCGGCCCGATCGCGACCGAGATCTGGGATCAGCCGGGCAACGAAGCGGCCCTGTTCGACGTCGACAAGGTTCCGGCGGAGGACTGCGCGCTCGAAATCGCCGAAGCGATCGAGCACAACGGCTTCGAGTACTACACCCCGGCTGCGTTCCCAGGCGGTATGGATGCGAAACAGATGATCGTCGACAAGACGGCCAACTGCGACGCCTTTGTCGCTGGCATGGCAGCGTTCGCCGCCACCCTCCGCTGACCCGCGTTGCTGGGGCGTCTTTATGTTGCGAATACCGCAACAAAAGGACGCCTCACGAGATGGCCGCGACCTCGACGGGGATGGCGTTGAGCGCGCTCGTACCGCTCAGGGGGTCGAGCAAGTCGGGCCGGGTGAGCACGTTGCTGTTCACACCTGCGTGTTCGCGAGCGATCGAGAGCTCGACACCCGGGCCGTCGTGGCCCCATCCGTGCGGAATGCTCACCACCCCGACTCGAATCGCGTCGGTGACCTCCACGGGTACGTCGAGACTTCCCGACGTCGATGCGATCCGGGCGAGCTTGCCGTCGGCCAACCCCAGGCGCTGCGCATCGTCGGGGTGGATGTGCAGCGTGCAGCGCGGCTTGCCCTTGACCAGTACCCGCAGGTTGTGCATCCACGAGTTGTTCGACCGCAGGTCGCGCCGCCCGACGAGCAACAGCCCAGCGTCGCTGTGCGACCGCTCGTCGAGCAGCTCGGGCAATCGGTCGCGCACGTCCGCGACGATCGGCTCGGGCGCGAGCTCGATCGTGCCACTCGGCGTGCGCAACACGTCGGGAACGCGCGGTTGCAACGGTCCGAGATCGATGCCGTGGGGATGTTCGATCAACGCGTCGAGGTTCAGCTGATCGGCATAGGGGCCGGTACGCAACATGAGGTCGACGACGCGTTCGGGGCCACGCCGACCACCGGCGGACAACTCGGCGACGACCGCGTCAGCGTCGCGTCCTTCGAACGGGCCCGGCCGCCCGACCGCGCGCTCGACCAGCCCGCGCAGCACGAAATCATCAACCGTGTCGACCGCATCGTCGCTCGACCCGAGTCCCTGCATGATCGCGGCCAACCGCAGCAGCGTGCGCCATTCCGCGTACTCGTGGGCTTCGAGTTCGACCGCGGGCGGCGAGTAGTGCGCGACGTTTCGGATGCCGAGGGAACGCAACGCAAGGTCGATGTGACCACGAGCCAGCAGACCTTCGGGCGGCAAGATGACATCCGCATGGCGCGTCGTCTCGTTGCAATAGATGTCAAGGCTCACCATGAAGTCGAGTGATGCGAAGGCGCGATCGAGGCGAGTCGCGTCGGGGTTCGACAACACGGGGTTGCCCGCGATGGTGATCAGCGCCCGAACCTGTCCTTCGCCGGGCGTTTCGATCTCGTCCGGCAATGTCGCGGCAGGGAACTCGCCGAAGACTTCGGGCAAGTTCGCGACCCGCGAGACCCTGCGGCCAACCTTGATGCCGCGACCCACTCCCCCTGCACCGCCGCTGTTCCCACCACCGATCGCGGGCAGGTTGAACATCGCACCGCCGCGGCGGTCGAGGTTGCCCGTGAGCACGTTGACGACATCGACCGCCCACGACGCCAGGGTTCCGTACTCGGTCGTGGTCGTTCCGATGCGACCGTAGACAGCTGCGCTCGGCGCGGCGGCGAGTTCGCGAGCAATCCGATGGATCGTCGACGCGTCGATCCCGCACGCGCGTGCGACCGCATCGGGCGAATACGGAGCGACCAGCGATTCGACCGTGTCAAGGCCGCTGACATGATCGCGGAGATGATCTCCGGGATCAGCGAGCCCTTCGGCGAAGAGGACGTTGGCAATCGCGAGCAAGAACAAGGTGTCGGTACCCGGAACGATCGCCAACCATTCGTCCGCTTCCGTCGCAGTCTTGGAACGGCGCGGATCGACGACGACGATCTTGCCGCCGCGGTTGCGGATCGCCCGGAGCCGACCGGGGATGTCGGGCGCCGTCATCAACGAGCCGTTCGATGCGAACGGGTTCGCGCCGAGGATCAACAGATAGTCGGTGTGGTCGACGTCGGGGATCGGAATGCTCAGCGCCGCGCCGAACATGTATCCCGCGCTCACCTGCTTGGGCATCTGATCGACCGTGCTCGCCGAGAAGACGTTCTTCGTCCGGACCGATTGGATGAGCACACGGTTGTAGACCTGCGGTGCGAGATTGTGCGCACACGGATTTCCCGCATAGATCGCGACCGAGTCGCGACCACTGCGTTCGAGCAACGGGGTCAGGTGGGCGTCGATGTAGGCAAAGGCTTCGTCCCACTCCACGTCGCGCCACGTATTCGTGGCGCGATCGCGAATGCGCGGCGCCCGGATCCGGTCGGGATCCGACTCGAGGTGCCCGATCGCGGAGCCCTTCGGGCAGATGTACCCGTGCGAATAGACGTCGTCACGGTCACCTCGGGCGAGTTCGATGGTGCGCCCCTTGATCCGTAGTTCGAGGTTGCAGGTCGCCTCGCACAGCGGACAGATGCGATGCACGGTGCGGACGTCATCGTCGTGGCTCATGCCGGTATCCTCGCGCGTCATGCGTGCGCTCGTGTTCGGGGTGACCCCGGAACCTCCGGCCGAACCTCCCTCGGATGCAGACAACCATCTGCTCGTCAACCTGCACGGTACGCCGATGGCCCTGCAGAACGTGCCCGAACCGCGGTTGTTCGGCGATGACTGGTTGGTACTGCGTAGCCGTCTGACCGGTATCTGCGGTAGCGATACCAAGCAAGTGTTCATGGACACGGGCGGCGACGCGTCCGACTTCGCGTTGACCGCGTTCATCTCGTTCCCGCATGTGCTCGGCCACGAGGTCGTCGCCGACGTCGTCGAGGCCGGACCGGCCGCAACCGTGGCAGTTGGCGAACGGGTGGTCTTGAACTGTTGGTTGTCGTGTCGACCTCGGGGGATCACACCGGTATGTCCCGCGTGCGTCGCAGGCGACTTGTCGTCATGTTGGAACTTCACGACCGGGCGTCTCACGCCAGGGATTCACACCGGGAACTCATCGGATGCGACGGGCGGTTTCGCAGATTGCCTGCCCGCACACGACTCGATGGCGATTCGCGTTCCCGAGTCGATTTCCGATGAAGTCGCGGTGCTCGCCGACCCGTTCGCGGTGTCGTTGCATGCCATCTCCCGCAATCCGCCACATCCCCACTCGAAGGTCGTCGTCTGGGGGGCCGGTGCACTCGGATCGTCGAGTATCGCCATCCTTCGGGCGCTGTACCCGTCGGTCGAGATCGCGTGCGTGGCCCGCCACCCGGCGCAGCAGCGACTCGCGACCAAATGGGGCGCGCACGTCATCGACGCACACCTGAGTGCCGAAGACACCGTCGTCGCGATCGCCGACTGGTCGGGCGCCGTGCTGCATCAACCCTGGCAAGGGCTCCCGATCGCGCACCCAGGACACATCGACGTCGTCTACGACACGATTGGTGCGCCATGGACGATCGAACAGGCACTCCGAGTCCTTGCGTATCGAGGTCGGATCGTCGTGTCGGGTGTCAATGCCGCGGCCCGGTTCGAGTGGTCGCCGCTCTACTTTAAGGACGCGTCGATCATTGGTTCGAACGCGTTCGGCATCGAAGAAGTCGAAGGCGAGCGCAAGCATGCGCTGCAGCACTATCTCGATCTCGTCGCGGCCGGTCGCGTCGACATCTCAGCGATGCTCACGCACACGTACCGACTCGAGGATTGGCGCGACGCTTTCACGGCGCTCGCAACCCAGACCGATTCAGGAGCGATCAAGGTCGCCTTCGACTTCCGCTGAGCCGCGGGGGTGCCCGAAGGGTTCGCGTCGGCATCGCGTTTCCCAGCGTCGCACCAACTGTCTCGGCAGCAGATCGTGCGAAATTCGCAACGGCGGGGTCGTCCGATCCGTAGCCTCGTTCGATGGCCGACGCATTGTTCGAGGTGCCTCGCCTGGCCCGGATCTACGACACGATCGACGGACCACGTTACGACCTCGACCACTACGAGGCGATCGTGAGCGAACTCCGCGCGCAGGCGGTGCTCGACGTCGGATGCGGCACCGGAACATTCGCCTGTCGGCTCGCCGCCAGCGGTCGTTCGGTGACGGCGCTCGACCCCGCGGCCGCCTCACTCGACGTTGCCCGAAGCAAGGACAACGCCGCCGGCGTGACGTGGATCCACGGCGACGCCTCCGCGTTGCCCGACGGCGCGGTCGACCTCGCGACGATGACGGGCAACGTGGCGCAGGTGTTCGTCGGTGACGACGAATGGCAACGAGCGCTCGGCGCAATCCGCAACGCGCTGCGGCCCAACGGACACCTCGTCTTCGAAGCGCGCGAACCTGCCCGCCGAGATTGGGAGCACTGGACCCGACGAGCAAGCCTCGCCGCCTACGACACGCCGACCGACGGCCGAGTCGAGCATTGGGTCGAGCTCACCGATGTCGCCCTGCCGTTGGTGTCGTTCCGTCATCACTACGTGTTCGAAGCGGACGGCGAACGGCTGTGCTCCGACTCGACCCTGCGGTTCCGACCGAGCGATGAGATCGCGCACGATCTCATCGCCCACGGCTACACCATCGTCGACATCAGGGAAGCGCCCGACCGCCCCGCCAAGGAAAACGTCTTCATCGCTCGGTCGGTGCCGTAATGGCCGAGCCGCGGCTCATGCTCACTTGCGGTCTGCCCGGTGCGGGCAAGACGGTGCTCGCACGTCGCCTTGCCGCCGATCGGCGAGCTGTGCAGTTGACGAAGGACGATTGGCTGTGGGGACTCGGCGCGACGCCATGGGACGAACAGCTTGGATCGCGAGTCGAACACCAACTCTGGCTACTCGCCGAACGACTGCTGCAAATCGGCCAGAGCGTGGTGCTCGACTTCGGGCTCTGGGCGCGAGCAGAACGTGATGCATTCAGAACTGCGGCACGCGACCTCGGCGCCGGCGTCGAACTCCACTACCTCGACGTTGCCATCGACGAGCTCTGGTCTCGCGTCGACGCTCGCAACGCGCTGCCCCCATGGGACCGATGCCCGATCGGCCGTGACCAACTCGTCGAATGGTTCGCCGCGTTCGAAGCCCCCCACGCCGACGAGCTCGCCCAGTTCGACCCGCCGCCGACCTGACCTTGGCGGAGACGCGGGTCCGAACCGTCGACCGAAGATCCGACGAGAATCTCGCACGGCTCGCCGCTGAAGCACTCGCGACGCTCCGGTCAGCTGTCGCCGAACATGATGCCCCACTGCTCGCGGGTGCGCAGTCGGAAGACATAGTTGCGCTCACGCACCGTCGCCATGGGTGCCGAGGGTTCCGGCGAGTAGAGATGCCCTGGGTAGAGCCAGGCGTCGTCGGAAACAACCGCCAGCTTGGTGTGCAACGAGTCGTAGAGCTGGTCGGCGTCGCCGCCGGGCAGGTCCGTGCGTCCGCATCCCTCGAGGAACAGGGTGTCGCCACTCACGAGGCAACCGTTCGTACCGGGGATGTCGATGTGGAAGCACTGCGATCCCGGCGTGTGTCCGGGCGTGTGAATGAGCGTGATCGGCACGGAGCCGATCGTCACGACATCGCCCGAGGCGTGCTCGACGATGTCGGAGTCACCCACCCCCGTGACCCGTTTGACGCCGAACGCCTCAGCGGCCTGACAGTGGATCTTGGCGTCCACCCCGAGGTCGAGAAGTTCGCGCAACCCTTCGATCGAGTGTCCCATCATCGAGCCGCCGACATGGTCGGGGTGATAGTGCGTGACGAGTACGTCGCTGATACGCATCGAGTCAGCGCCCGCGATGTCGACCAGCTCCGATACGCCGTAGGCCGGATCGACAACGGCACATTCGCCCGTCTCGCGATCGCCGATCAGGTAGGCGAAGTTCACCATCTGTTCGGCGAGGAAGTCACCGCGCGCGAAATCGCGGCCGGCGAGGAGTTGACGGAAGTAGAAACGGTCGCTCACGAACGGTCACCGTAGCGACCGAACCGGTCAACCCAGGTGGTTCAGGCCGCGCCGTCGGGCGCCGACGTCGCAGTCGACAGTCGGGGCCGAAACTGCAGCACGACGGCGCCAGCACCATCGCTGGCGTCGTGCGCATCCGATTCGGATTCCTCGACCTCGACCACGCGGGGAGACCAGTTCGCGGGATGCCGCTCGATCACCTGCTCCAACGACTCGAGGACCGACGCGTGGGTCGAGCGGATCTTGTGCCAATCGTTGCGCCTACCGAACACGTTGTCCTTGTCGACCGCGGCACGCTGTTTCGGAGGGTTCGCCGCGCTTTTCGTCGACCGGACGGTGACTTGGTCAGCCGAAGAGCACCGGAAGGCGGTTCGGGGATCGAAACGCGTATCCCTCGATCAGCGGCTCGGGATCGCCCGCATCGGGGTCGAAACGTAGGTTCGGCAGCCGCGTGAGGATCTCCTCGAGGCCGGCCCGCAGTTCGAGCCGCGCGAGGTGCATACCGAGGCATTGATGCGGTCCGGTGCCGAACGCGACATGGAGCGCGGGCGGCCGATCGATGTCCCAGACGTCGGGCCGGTCGAAGTGCGCGGGGTCGCGATTTGCGGCACCGGTGACCACTCCGACCGACATACCTTCGTGGATCGGACAGCCTGCGACCTCCGTATCGCGCGTGGCGACCCGTGACACCATCGTGACCGATGACTCCCAGCGCAGCGTCTCTTCGATCACCTTCGGGATCAGATCGTGATCGGCGTACACCCGTGCGAGCACATCGGGATTGTTGAGTAACGCGAACAGCGCGTTTCCCATGACGCGATAGGTCGTCTCCGCGCCGGCGGGGAGCAGCAGTCGTAAGAAGCCGTACAACCGCTCGTCGGTCAGCGTGTGGCCGTCGACTTCGGCGTGCACGAGATCGGACAGGAAGTCGCCGGTCGGCTTGGCGCGCCGCGCTTCGACCAACGGACGCAGATACTCGGTCATGGCGTCGCGCGCCGCGAAGCCCGCCTCGCGGTTGATCGGCCCCGTGTTGATCTCGACCGCCCACTGGGCGAATCGATCAGCGTCTTCGAGCGGAACGCCCACGATCCCGCAAACCACCTGCACCGGGTAGCGCAAGGTCACATCGCGCACGAGGTCGGCGCGCCCGAGCGGCGCGATCGCATCGACGAGCGACGCGATGATCGGCCGCACGAGTCCGTCGTCCCATTGCTCGAGTTGACTCGCTCGAAATGCCTTGGCGACGAGGTTGCGGTACTTGCGATGCTCCTCGCCGTCGAGCCCCACGATGAGTTCACCCATGAACTCGCCGATGTGGCGAAGGTTGATCTCGCTGGCGAACGTCTCGGCATCGCGCAGCACCGTTTCGACGTCGGACCATCCGAGCACTTGGATGCCGCCCATCAGGTCGGCGCCTTCCCCTGCTGGTGCCACGGGACACTCGGCGCGCTGGTCGGCCCACATCGGGTACGGCTGGCCATGGAAGAAATCGGTTGCCGAAGCGTGGTCGTAGGCCATCGAGAACTGCCTCCTGCGCTCGTGAAGCAACTCGTGCGGCCCGGAAACAATCGGGGTCGCACCCAACCTGACGTGCGTGTCAGGTCACGATATCGCCCCCACCTCACCGCCGCAGCCGGCGATCTCGCCACCTCACCGGTCCAGCCGGCGATCGCGCCCTGCCACGACCGCGAAGGGGTCAAGGCCGGTGAACATCGTGTCGAATCTTCTGCGTGGCGAAAAAGGCAAAGGCGGAGGCCGACGACGACGCAGCGGCCGCCGACGAGCAGGCCGGCGCCGAAGACGGCGGCGAGAAGGCGAAGAAGGCAAAGAAGGCGAAGCGGCCCCGCACCCTCGGGCCGAAGACGGTTGCCAAGCCTTGCCTGATCGGCGCCGCGCTGCTGACATTGCTCGGCGGCGTTCTCCCCCGCTGATCGGCACGTTCGTCTCGCCCGTCGTCGTCGTCGCCGCCCGGCGACCTCGGTGCGCTCGCAGCGATCTCGCCTTCCGACGGGCACGGTCTTTAAAGTCCGCGCCATGGCTGCACACCCACGAGGTACCAACCCGTTCGCCGAGACCGACGACCAGCAGGCGCTGCGTCAACTCGCCCGAGATGTCGCCGACCGGGCCCTCGCCCCGAACGCTCGCCATTGGGACGAGACCGAAACCTTCCCCCAGGCGAGTTGGGACGCACTGCGCGAGGCCGAACTGCTCGGTATCACGACCGACGAACGCTACGGCGGCGGCGGACTCGGCGACATCGAAGCAGCCATCGTGCTCGAAGAACTCGGCCGCGCCGACGTGAGTTCGGCGATCCTCGCCCAGTTGATGTTCAACGGCCCCCCGCGTGCGATCCAGCACCTCGGCAACGACACGATGCGCGATCGTTGGCTGCCGCTCGCCGCGACCGGCGCGGGCTTGTTCTGCATCGGTATCTCCGAGAGCGAAGCCGGCAGCGCGGTCAATCACATGCGAGCTCGACTCACACCCGACGGCAGCGGCTTTCGATTGAACGCGTACAAGAACTACGTCACCGGCGGTCACAAGGCCGCCGCATGCCTCGTGTGGTGTCGCTTTCCCGACAGCATCGGCACCAAGGGAATCGGCGCAGTGCTCGTCGACCTGACGGCACCCGGCGTGAGTTGCGCGGGCACACACGTGAAGATGGGGCTGCGCGGCACGAGCGAAGCAGAGTTGGCGTTCGACGACGTGCGCATCGAACCCGAGGACGTCTTGGTTTGGGGTACGCCTGATTCGTCCGACAGCTTCAAGACGCTGATCGCGCACATCAACCACGAACGTTGTGGCAACGCTGCGATGTGCATCGGCGCCGCACAGGGCGCGCTCGAGTACGCGATCGGCTACATGAGCGATCGGGCCGTCGGGAATCGAACGCTCGCCGATTTCCAGGGTCTCCAGTGGAAAATTGCCGACATGACCATTCGCCTCGAAGGCGCGCGTCTCTTGCTCCAGCGGGCCGTGCATCTCGCCGGACCTGACGGCACGCCACCGCCGCTCGAAACCGCGCTCGCCAAGGCAGCAGCGAACGAAGCCGCGAAGTTCGTCTGCGACGAAGCCATTCAGTTGCTGGGCGGCTACGGCTTCTCGCGGGAATACCCGGTGGAACGCGTCTACCGAGACATTCGCGGGCTGTGCATCGGGGCCGGGACGATCGAGATCCAAAAGAACTTCATCGGGACCAACGTGCTCGGCGGCACCAAACCTTCGGGTGACGCCTGGCGTTGACGAACGCCGGACCCGGTGATTCGGCGCGAGACTGCGCGCCCGATGATCGAGCTGGACGCACCATGATCGAAGCGACGTTCGTCACGCCGTTCGGCGAGCGCTACCGCGCGCCCGGAGGCCCGTGGGCAGGCCGGTCGCTCGACGCACGCCTCGGCGCCGACCCCGCGGTCGATCGGTGGGCGGGTGCGCTGCGCGCTCGAGGTGTCGTTACGGGTTCGGTCGTCACCTGGCAATCGCCGAATCGGCCGGAGGTCGCGTTGGCCTACCGAGCCTGTTGGCGGCTCGGCGCAATCGCGGCGCCGATCCATCATCAGGCGGGAGCGACAGAAACCGCGGCAATGCGTGCGCAACTCGAACCGTTCGTCGACCTCGACGTCACTGACGTCGCTGAGTTCGTCGACGGCTCCCCCATCACGGCGTACTGGGATGTCCCAGAGTCGCTGGCCGCCGTCCTGTTCACCTCCGGCTCGAGTGGTGAACCCAAGGGCGTGTTGCACACTCAATCCACGCTCGCGACCAAGGCAACGTCGATGCAGCGAGTCCACGGCCTGACGCCCGACGACGTCGTGCTGATGCCGGCACCGTGTGCACACATCTCTGGACTCCTCAACGGGATCACGCTGCCGGGCATCGCTGGAGCCCGCACCGTGTTCATGGACCGCTGGGATCCGATGGTTGCGTTGGAGATCATCGAACGAGAAACCGTCACGTTCATGATCGGCCCTCCGACCTTCTTCGTCTCGCTGATGGACGCTGACGGCTTCTCATCCGAGCGAGTTCGGTCGTTGCGGCTGATCAGCAGCGGCGGCGCCGGCGTCAGCCCCGCCTTCGTCGAACGGGCCCGGCGCGAACTCGGCGCCCGCGTGAAACGCACATACGGCAGCACCGAAGCGCCGACCGTCGCGACAAGCCATGCCGACGACGACGAGCGCCACGACGCAACCCACGATGGCCGCGCCGTCGATGGTGTCGAGCTCCGCGTTGCCGATCACGGCGAGCTCATGATCCGCGGACCCGAGGTCTGCGTCGGCTACCTGTCGACCGAGGCGACCGCGGCGGCCTTCGACCCCGACGGATGGTTCCATACCGGTGATCTCGCCACGATCGACGATGCCGGTTGGCTCACCATCGTCGGACGTGTGCGCGATGTCATCATCCGGGGCGGCGAGAACATCGCCGCCGCCGAAATCGAAGCGGTGCTCGAGGCGCACCCATCCGTCAGCGCTGCGGCCGTGGTGGGACTCCCCGACGACCGGTTGGGCGAACGCGTCGGCGCGTTCGTCGTCACCAACGGCGACCGTTTCGACCTGACCATCTGTCAGGAGTGGTTCGCCGAGCGCGGCGTCGCGCGCTTCAAGACCCCCGAACGGGTCGAGATTCTCGACGCGCTCCCACTGCTGCCGACCGGAAAGCCCGACAAGGCGACGCTGCGAAACCGCGCCTGAGCTGTGCGCCGGACCTGTGCGCCTTACCTGTGCGCCGGACCTGTGCGCCGGACGCGCCCAGCGAGGAGTCAGCGGTCGTCGAGGACCACGGCCTCGATCGCGAAGGCGATCCCGTCGTCGGGGTCGTCGACGGCAAGGCGCAGCGCAGTTCCGAGGGAAGCATCGCTCGGCCCCCACCACGACCAGCGCAGCGTCGTCATGGCCTCACCCAACTCGACCGGATCGAACGCTTCGTCGGGATCGAACCCGGCCAAGGCGTGCGCGGCGCGCCACGCGGCGCAG
>SXIR01000056.1 GCA_005772765.1 Actinomycetota bacterium | reverse complement strand
GGCCAGGTCGAAGTTCACCGGCGGGAACGACGAGATCGGAACGTAGCGCGCGCCACGTCGGGCGGCGTCGAGTAGTGCGTCGACGTTCAGTTCGAGGAAGACCGCACGGTCGAGCCCGTGGGCGTCGACGATCGCCGGATCGACCTCACCGACGACACCGATTTCGATGTCGCCTGCGAGCACCCGCGCACCGCGCCCGGGATGCAGACCTGCGAGCGTTCCAGCGTCGAGGACCAACGGTTCGAGTCGCAACGCACTTTCGACCGAGCGGATCACATCGACGGCTGCGCCCACCCTGACATCTGGGCCCGTCAACACCGCGCCGAGGTGCGGGTGTTCGTCGGGCAGCAACGCTCCTGCGACGGGCGGTGCGAAGACCGTACCGAGTTCGAACAACGCCACCGACCGTTCGCCGCGTGCGGCGTTTCCTGCGGCGGCTGTCAGCAATCCGGACCGAAGCGACGATCGCAAGATCGACTCCTCCACCCGCAGCGGGTTGGTGACCGTGACCACCGCGTTCGCCGCGAGTCCGACTCGTTCGAGGTCGGCGGGGCTGATGAGCGGCATCGTCATCGCTTCGCACAACCCGCACCCCACGAGCGTGTCGACGACGAGCCGTCGTTCGCGTTGGGCCTGGGTCAGGCGTCCGACCGATCCGGCCGGGGCCGATGCGACGGTGCGACGGATGTTCTGAAGCCCGACGCGTCGCGCGACCTCTTCGATCACATCGATCTCGCGGGTCAGATCCGGGCGGAAGGTTGGACACACCGCCTCGGTGTCGTCGCCCTGTGCCGTGACGTCGATGCCCAGCGGTTCGATCAGTGCGCGCACCGATGGTGCGTCGAGTTCGGTGCCCAGCACGGCGTTGACGCGTGCGGTGCGCACCAGCACCCGCGGTCGTTCGACCGGAGTCGGGTACACATCGATCGAGCGCGCATCGGCCGAGGCGTTCGCGACGTCGGCGAGCAATCTGATGGCGAGGTCGGCGCCAGCGGCGGCACCGTTCGGGTCGATTCCCCGCTCGAAACGCGCCGAAGCTTCGCTACGCAGTCCCAGGCGTTTCGACGACTTCGAGATCCCGCCGGGTTCGAAGTACGCCGATTCGAGCAATACCTCGGTCGTTGAGGCATCGACTTCGCTGTCGCGTCCGCCCATGATGCCCGCAATCGCTTGCGGCGAGCGTTCGGCGTCACAGATCAGCAGATCGGTGCCCTGCAAGATCCGTTCGACCCCGTCGAGGGTGGTCATCCGCTCGCCGTCGCGCGCGAGACGAACCACGATGCCGCGCCCGGCCAAACGGCCCAGGTCGAACGCGTGCAGCGGTCGACACCGTTCGAGCATGACGTAGTTCGTCACGTCGACGACGTTGCTGATCGGCCGCATCCCTGCCAACCGAAGTCGCCGTTGCATCCATTCGGGAGACTCGCCCATGGCCACACGAGCGATGCGCGCGACAAATCGCGGACAGCGGTCGGGCGCTTCGACCGAGACGGTGACGTCGTCGATGTGATCGCTCACCGTTCCCGCGTCGGCCGACGCGACCACGAACGGGAGACCGAAGTGGGCCGCAAGATCGCGAGCGACTCCGACGATGCCCATTGCGTCGGGCCGGTTGGGTGTGATCGACAACTCGAAGACGACATCATCGAGGCCGAGGATGTCGCGCACATCGGCGCCGAGTTCGGCCGTGTCCGGCAGTTCGAGAATGCCAGCGTGATCGTCGCCCAATCCGAGTTCGAGCGACGAGCACAGCATGCCCTCGCTCACGATGCCGCGGATCTTGCGCTTCGTGATCACGAAGTCGCCCGGCAACCGAGCACCCACTGTCGCGAATGGCACCACCATGCCCGCCGCGATGTTCGGGGCTCCGCAGACGACGCGCAGCTCCTTGCCCTCGCCGAAGGTGATGTCAGCGAGGCGGATCTTGTCGGCGTCGGGGTGCGGCGCGACATGGAGGATGCGCGCGGCGATGACGCCGTTGATTTCGGCGCCGGGCTCGTCGATGTCGTCGACCTCGAGACCGAGTTGGTTCAAAGCGTCGGCAATGTCTGCCGGCGACGCTTCGAGTGGGGTGAACTCCCGAATCCAAGAAAGCGGTGCGCGCACGATGATCCTCTAGAACTGGCGCAGGAAGCGCACGTCGTTGTCCCACAGCAAGGTCTGCAGCGAATCGATCTCGTTGCGCAACAGCGGGATGCGGTCGATGCCGAACCCGAACGCGAACCCGGACCACTCTTCGGGATCGAGGTTGCAGGCCTGGAGCACGTTCGGGTCGACCATGCCGCATCCACCAAGTTCGATCCAACCCGTCTGCGAACAGGTGCGGCATCCGGATTTGGCGCAGAACGGGCAACTCACGCTGAGTTCGGCACTCGGTTCGGTGAATGGAAAAAAGCTCGGGAGAAAGCGGGCTTCGACATCGCCGAAGAGCGCCCGAAAGAAGACATCGATCGTGCCCATGAGGTCGCCCATCGTGATGCCACGATCGATGACGAGGCACTCGATTTGGTGGAACACGGGCGAGTGGCGTGCGTCGGGTGTGTCTCGGCGGAAGGTGCGTCCCGGGATGATGGCGTAGATCGGCGGCGCCTGCGTCTCCATGAGCCGAATCTGCATCGGGCTGGTGTGGGTACGCAGGAGCACCTGTTCGGGTGCGCCGAGGTCGACATAGAGGGTGTCTTGCATCGCCCGCGCCGGATGACCCGGAGGAAAGTTGAGCGCCTCGAAGTTGTGCCAATCGTCTTCGACCTCGGGGCCGCCGTGCACCTCGTAGCCGAGACCGCAGAAGATGTCTTCGAGCTCGCGCCAGACTTGGGTGACCGGATGCAGGTGACCGCGGCGAGATCCGTGGCCTTGCGCGGTGAGATCGAGCCGTTCGCCGGCGAGGCGCGCCGTTGCCGCGACGCGTTCGAGTTCGCTGCGCCGGTCGTCGGCAACGGTGCGTACCTGGGTCTGCGCGACACCGAGTGCCTTGCCAACCGCCGATCGGTCCGCGCCTTCGAGGTCTTTGATTCCCTTCTTCACCGCGGCGAGTTCGTCATCGACCTGGCGTTCGATCCGACGCAGTTCGTCGAGATCGGCGGCCGCGACGAGCGCGGCGGTTGCGGCGTGCGCCGCACTTTCGGCTCGGGCGACGAGTTCGGAAGCGCTCATCGCCCGCCCCTTCGACGGCGAGCGACCTCGAAACACGTCACCGTCGCGGCCATGGCGAGATTCAACGATTCGGTGCCCGCGGCCATCGGAATCGCGAAGGTGGCGTCGAGCGGGACTGGCGCGAGTCCTGACGTCTCGTGCCCGAAGACGACGGCAAGCGGTTCGACATCGAAGGGGGCGGCGTCGATGGGGAATGCGCCGTCGGCGACCGCACCCAGACGGACTCCGCCTCGGACGGCGACTTCGTCGAGCAACTCGCGCACTTCCGCCTCCTCGTTGGCTGCCCACAGGGGCACGGATCCGATCGCTCCGGCGCCAGCACGCACGGTCTTCGGATTGTACGGGTCAACCGAGCCCGGTCCGACGACAATCGCGTCGGCGCCCGCGGCTTGGGCCGAGCGCGCCACGGTGCCCAGGTTGCCGGGATCGTTGACGCGCGAGAGCACCACGACGAACCGAGCCGAGCCGATGGCGGCGCGCACGTCGGCCGCGTTCGGACGCGCGAACACTGCGATGACGCCTTGCGATGTCCGCGTGTCGCTCACGCGGTCGAGCACCCCGGCCTCGACGGTTCGGGTTTCGTACTCGTCGTTGGCGGCGCTGGAGACGTCGCAGTAGACCGCACGCGGCACGGCGCCTCGTGCCACCAACGAACTCAGCGCGCGCGGGCCTTCGACGACAAACACATCGTCAGCCGCGCGCGCCTCGCGGTCGCGAAGCCAGCGACGTAGTTGTTTGACCTCGCGGTGCGAGGCCCCCAGCGGGCTCAACGGCGCACTAGGCGACGAGCGCCTCGCGGGCGGTGGTGACGAGCGCGCCAAACGCCGCCGAGTCGCGCACGGCGAGATCGGCGAGGACCTTGCGGTCGACTTCGATTTCGGCTGCTTTCAGACCGGCGATGAACTGGCTGTAGCTGAGTCCGTGCTCGCGGCACGCTGCGTTGATACGCACGATCCAGAGTCGACGGAACTCGCCTTTGCGGGCCCGACGGTCGCGGAACGCGTAGCGACCCGAGTGCATGACCTGTTCGTTGGCGGCCCGGAGGTGCCGACCACGCGAACCGCGGTAGCCCTTCGACTGCTCGAGGACCTTGCGACGACCCTTCTTGCTGTTAACTGAACGCTTCACGCGTGCCATGTCGTCACTCCCCTCAGATTCCGAGCATCTTGCGAACGCGGTCGGCATCGCCGCCGACGACCTCGGCCGGGCGGGCCAAGCGTCGGGTGCGCTTCGACGGCTTCTTCTCGAGCAGGTGAGCGCGTCCGTGCTGACGGCGCCGGATCTTGCCGGTTCCGGTCAGGGTGAAGCGCTTCGCCGCGCCGCGGTGGGTCTTCATCTTGGGCATGGTGGTCCTCGTTGGTTGCGGTTCTGATGCGTGTGCGTATCGGTCGAGACCGACGACGTTCGGGTCAGCTGACCTCGGCGGCGTCGGCGGGTGCCGGTGCGACCGGAGCAACTTCGGTTGGAGCCGGTTCGCGTGCGGCCGGCGGGGTCAGGGCGGCGCTCACCGTGGCGAGCGACTCGGTTTTCGGCTTCTTCACGACCGGCTTCTTGGTCGGGTTGAGCACCATGGTCATGTTGCGTCCGTCTTGGCGGGGAGCGAACTCGACCATGGCGAACTCTTGGACCTGCTCCGCGACCCGGTCGAGAATCTTGCGCCCGAGTTCGGGATGGGCCATCTCTCGACCACGGAACATGATCGTGAGCTTGACCTTCGAGCCTTCGAGCAGGAATCGCTCGACGTGTTTCATCTTGGTCGTGTAGTCGTGCTCATCGATCTTGGGCCGGAACTTCATCTCTTTGATGACGACGTTGCTGGCCTTCTTGCGGCTTTCCTTACGACGCTGGTCCTGCTCGTACTTGTACTTGCCGAAGTCCATGATCCGACACACGGGCGGATCGGCCTTGTCGGCGACTTCGACGAGGTCGAGACCGGCGTCGCGCGCGATCTGGAGCGCTTCGGGAAGCGGCTTGACTCCGAGTTGAGTTCCGTCGGAGTCGATGAGGCGGACCGATCGGGCGCGAATGCGCTCGTTGATCCTGGCGTCGTCAGTGGCGATACGGCAGCTCCTTGCGTCGGTGAATGTCATGACGCCGGTGTTCACACACCGGCGGTCGAACGACAAGCCGCCGGGGACACCAGTCGCGTCGACGCGACATCCGCCGAACCGGCGGATCGCCACGGCTACGCTGCCGTTGCCTGGTCGGACCTGGACGCAACCTGCAGTGAACCTGCGGGCTGGCCGGGTGGGGCAGGACGATCGGCCGGAGCCCGGACGACAAACCGCGATGTGCCTGCGGGGTCGAGTCGGGACAACGGTCGGGGTGACCTGCCCTCTTGCCATTCAGTTGTTCTGGAAAGGGTACCAGCGTGAGCAGCATCTGGACGCCATCGGGCGAGTACCGCCCCGAACCCGAGCCGACCCCCGGCTCCGACGCGGGATCGGCGGGTGGTGCTGGTGGCAGTCCCGCCGGGATGGGCGCCCCACCTTCGGGCGCCTTCGACGCGGACGACATCTCCCCCGAACAGATCGCCGCAGTGCTGCAGATGCAGGCACAGATTCGAGCGACTCCGGCAGCTGCGATCGTTGCGAACCACGTGATTCAGCTCTTCGAGCTGGCGCTGGTCTACCTCGGGCTCGGCACCCCACCCGACGAGCAGGGCCGAATCCCCATGCCCGATCTTGCCCAGGCCGGTGTGGTCATCGACGCCATGAACGCGCTGGTCGAAGGGCTCGGCTCCCGCTACGGCGAGGACGAGCAAACCCTGCGCGACGCCGTCGGCCAGATCCAGATGCTGTACGTCCAGGCGGCCGATGCGTTGCAGGCCGCTACCGAGTCGTGACCGAGTCGTGACCGAACCGCCGACCACGCCACCGCCCGACACCCCACCCGAGAGGCCAGCGTGGTTGCAGTCCTCACCGACCGCGGATGCCTTCGATCTCGGTGACGACGATGGCGCGCCGGCCGACGAGTTCGAGCGACTGGCCGCCAGCATGGCGGTGGTGACGCCCGCGAACCCGCCACCACCGCCACCGCCACCCGGTCAACCGGGTCAACCGGGTCCTGCGGAATGGACGCCGCCGGGACCCGCGATGTGGCAGCCGCCCGGATCGAGTCGGCCGTTCGAGCCCCTGCGCGGCCTCACCACGTGGTTGACGATCATGTTCGGGGTGTGCGCGCTCGGCGCGGTCGGCGCGCTGGTCGCCAACCTGCGATTGTCGACGACGTGGAGCGAGATCCACGACGGGTCGGAGATCACAGGATCGTTCGCCGAGGTCGAGGCCCTCGCCGGCCTCGAATCAACTGCGAACTTGCTCATCGTCTTCGTCGCGTTGTTCACGTTCGCGACCGGTGTGGTGTTCACGATCTGGCTGGTACGCGCTCGAGCGAACGCGTCGGCATTGGGCGGGCAGCCGGGCCTCGCTCCGGGCTGGGCGATCGGCGCGTGCCTTGCACCGTGCTTGAACGCCTTCATGCCGCAGTTCGTCGTCGGCGACATCTGGCGGCATTCTCAGCCGGCACGGCGACGCAGGCTCAGCCGGGTGATCACGTGGGGCGTGTTGTGGACGCTCACGGCACTCATGGCGTTCAGCGCACGCGGAGCCGAACCCGACGAGAGCGACATGAACTTCTTCGACCAAGGCGGCTTCATCGACTCGTACACGAGCGCGCGATCGCTGACGACCAATTGGTTGGTGCTGTACGTGTTCGCTGCGGCGGCGTGTGCGGTCGTCGTCCGGTCGTTGTCGGCGATGCAACACGAACGCCACGACGAACTCCACCCGGACGCAGACGTGATCACACCGGGGTGATGCTCGTCGCCTCGAGTCGGCCCAAGGGTCCGGCGACGATCTTGAACTTCACCGCCGTCTCGGACGCGATCGTGCGGCTTCCGCCGACGATTTGCGTGCAGTGAAACCCGAACCGACGGCCGTCGCTCGTCTTGATGACGCCGATCCCGCGGTGGTCGTCGAACTCCACGACGACTCCGGCATCGGTTCCGAGCATGTCGTGGCCTCCGACCTCAGGCGACGATTTTGCTGATCGGCAGTTCGAGGATGCCGGTCGCGCCCGCGTCGACGAGTTCTGGAATCAGGGTGTTGATCGTCGACTTCGCCACGACCGTCTCGACGGCATAGGCATCTTGACCGTAGAGCTTGCTCACGGTCGGTGCCTTGAGCGCGGGGAGCAGCGCGATGACGGCTTGCAAGTTCGGTTCGTCGACGTTGAGCTTCACCATCACCTTGCCGCGAGCGTCGAGCGCACCGGTGAGCAACACCATGAGTTGCTCCATCGCCTTGCGCTTGGCGGGATCGGCGTAGGCGGTTCGGTTGGCGATGAGCACGGTGTCGCTGACGAGAAGCTCGTCGATGATCTTCAGACCCGCGGCACGTAACGCGCGGCCGGTCTCGGTCATGTCCACGATCGCGTCAGCGATCTCAGGGATCTTGGCCTCGGTCGCGCCGTAGCTCAGGGCAACTTGGGCCGTGACGCCGCGTTCGGAGAGGAATCGCTCGGTGAGCTGTGGATACTCGGTCTGCACGCGCACGCCGGTCGGAAGGTCCGCCGCGGAGGTCCACGGGCTGTCGGCGGCGACAGCGAGCACCACCCGAACCTTGCGATCGGTGCTCTTGGCGTAACGCAGCTCGGTCAACTCGACGACGTCGGCATCCGGTTCTTGCACCCAATCGCGCCCCGTGATCCCGAGATCGAAGAGCCCCTGCTCGACGAATCGACCGATCTCCTGTGGGCGCAGGATCCGCACCTCGTCGACACGCGCATCGGCGATCGTGGCCTGATAGGCGACGTCGCTGGATCGCTGCACGGGCAGATCGGCGTCCTCGAACAATTGGAGGGTCGCTCGCTCCAACGAACCTTTCGGAATCACCAGCCGCAGCATGGGCGAGCAGGGTACCGGCAGCTCCCCCGCCGCCTCTCACCTATTCCGGGGTTCGCACCGAATGGGGCGACGCGGTCACTGCAGTGCGTCGAGCCGCGAACGGACCTTGGGTGGGGCCTTGAGGAGCCATGCGTCGGTGATCAGCTCACGCAGCTCGCGGACCCCAACCGCCGCGAGGTGCACCAGGACCGTGGGATACCCGTCGTAGTGCGGGGTCGTGAAGAACTTCTTCGGATCGGAGGCGAGCAGCGCCTCTTTCTCGTCCAAGTCGGCGACGAACACCACGAGTCCGCCTTCGGCTTCGGATCGGATGCGCAGGAACCCTTTGCCCTTGACCCGAAACCCCGGCGTTCCGTACCAGGGCTGTTCGGTCGTCTCGGGCAACGACAGCGCGATCCGGCGAACGTCGGCCTCGGTCGCCACGGCGCGTCAGTCCCCCGCCACGAGGATGCGGTAGCCGATGTCGAACTCCGAGAGCGCGCGCAGGTCGCCGAAGCGTTCGTCCCACTCCCCCGATGCCAGCGCGCGTTCCAAGCGACGATGCCCAGCTGCGGCCTCGGCTGGGTCGAGCTGCGTGAACGACGAGATACCTCCGCGCACGGTGGGGTCGAGGTACGCCTCCGGTCGCGCCCAATAGGCGCCACCGAAACCGTCGACGCAATCGGCCGGGACGAGCACCGGTCGGACGTCTTGGACCGCGAGTTCGCTGCGGAAGAACGCCTCGCCCGGCGGATCGACCTCGGTCGGCAACTCGCGAATCGCGGGCCAGTAGTGCATGATCCAGGTTGCGTCGACCTTGGCCGGCTCGAAGAAGAAGAGCACTTGTCGGCGCGCGACTCGACGCAACTCGCGCATGCCGCGCACGCGGTCGCTCCAGTGATGCACCGTGAGCACACCCATCGCGACATCGAACGAATCGCTGGCGAAGGGGAGCGCCTCGGCGACTCCTTGCACGGCCGAGACGGCTCCGCCCGATCGTTGCGCGATCATCGCCGCCGACGGCTCGAGTGCGATCACCGTCCGGTCACGTGGCTCGTAGTTCCCGGTCCCGGCGCCGACGTTCAGCACGGACTTCGCAGCACCGAGCGCCGAGTGGATCACCGCGGCGATGCGCGGATCCTCGCGCCTCGTCGCCGAGTAGCTCTGGCCGATTTCGTCGTAGCTCGATCCCAGTGAACGTCGCACGCAGCAGCACCATAGCGAGCAACCGCACGCAGCAACGGTGAAAACGAGACCGGTCGAACGAACCGCGTCCAGCAGCGTTTGCGACGTCGAGCCCAGTGACGTCGAGCCCAGTGACGTCGAGCCCGGTATCGGTCAGGGAAGACGACGCAACAGCATCGCCGTTTCGATCGCGGTGAGCGCGGCCTCGCGCCCTTTGTGGCCCTCTTTCCCACCGATGCGATCGAGGGCTTGTTGATGCGAGTCGACCGTCAGGACGCCGAAGACGACCGGCACCCCGGTGTCGAGCGAAGCCTGAAGGGTTCCTTGCGTCGCGCCCATGGCGACGAAGTCGAAGTGGGCGGTCTCGCCCCGAATGATGGCGCCGAGGCACACCACCGCGTCGACGGCCGATCGTTCGGCAAGACGTTTCGCGACGACCGGCAGCTCGAACGCTCCCGGCACCCAACACACCGTGATGTCGTCATCCGAAGCACCACGATCGGTGAACTCGGCGAGACAGCCAGCCAACAGCTCCGAGGTGATTGCTTCGTTGAATCGTCCGACAACGACGCCGAAGCGCATCCCGCGGGCATCGAGATCGGCGTCGGTCAGCGCGAACTCTCCCATCAGTCTCCTCCTCCCAACTCGCTGTCGTCGAGGTCGAGCAAGTGGCCGAGCTTGTTCTGCTTCGTCCGGAGGTACGCGATGTTTTCCGCGTTCGGCTTCGGCAGCAACGGCACACGTTCGACGACCTCGAGTCCGTAGCCCTCGATCCCGCCGTACTTGCTCGGGTTGTTGGTCAGCAACCGCATCGTGGTCACACCGAGGTCGACGAGCATCTGCGCGCCGATGCCGTACTCGCGCGAGTCGGCCGGAAAACCGAGCTCGAGGTTCGCTTCGACGGTGTCGCGACCTTGCTCTTGCAGTTGGTACGCGCGCAGTTTGTGACCCAGGCCGATGCCCCGCCCCTCGTGGCCGCGCAGATAGATGACGACCCCGCGTCCGACTTCTGCAATCGTGCGCAGCGCCAGTTCGAGTTGCGGTCCGCAGTCGCAGCGCATCGATCCGAACACGTCGCCGGTGAGGCACTCGCTGTGCACTCGAACGAGCACGTTCTCCTCTTCGGCGACATCGCCGCGAACGAACGCGATGTGTTCGGTGCCGTCGAGCAAGCTCTCGAAGACATGGGCCGTGTAGTCGCCGAACTGGGTCGGGATTCGGGCTTCGCTGACGCGGCGGATCAACTTCTCGCGCCGGCGCCGATACCGCACGAGATCGGCGATCGACACCAAGACCAGACCATGCTCCTCGGCGAACGCCTCGAGCTCGGGCATGCGCGCCATGGTGCCGTCGTCGTTGACGACTTCGGCGAGGATGCCGGCCGGCGTCCCTCCGGCGAGTCGGGCGAGGTCGACCGCCGCCTCGGTGTGCCCGGCGCGTTTGAGGACGCCACCGTCGCGATAGCGCAGCGGGAAGATGTGCCCCGGTCGCGCGAAGTCGCCTGGTCGCGTTGCGTCGTCGATGAGTGCCTTGACGGTTGCGGATCGATCCGCCGCGGAAATCCCCGTCGTCGTGCCGTGGCGGTAGTCGACCGACACGGTGAACGCGGTTCGTTGCACCTCGGTGTTTTCCTCGTTCTGCACCATCAACGGAATCTGGAGTTCATCGAGGCGGGCACCTTCGAGCGGCATGCAAATGACCCCACTCGTGTAACGAACCATGAACGCCATGCGCTCCGGCGTCACGAGATCGGCGGCCATGATCAGGTCGCCCTCGTTCTCGCGATCTTCGTCGTCGACGACGAGCACGAGCTCACCACGCGCAATCGCGTCGATCGCTTCGTCGATCTCGGCAAACGGCATCTCAGAGTCCTTCCGTTGCGCGCCCTTGGGGCACGAGTTTTTCGATGTACTTCGCGACGAGGTCGCATTCGAGGTTCACCCGCGATCCAACCGCGGTCGTGCCGAGGTTGGTCACTGCGAGCGTGTGTGGGATCACCGCGACCGAGAGCGACTCGTCGTCGACGTCGACCACCGTGAGGCTGATGCCGTCGATCGTGATCGAACCCTTCTCGATCACGTAGCGCAGCAGCTCGCTCGGCGCGAACACCCGCAACGACGTGGAACCGTCGCCGTTCGGCTGCTTGGCGACGACGGTGCCGGTGCCATCGACATGACCTTGCACGAGATGCCCGCCGAGACGATCGGCGAGGCGTACCGGCCGCTCCAGATTGACGGGATCGCCGACGCCGAGATCTCCCAGGCTGGTTCGCTGCATTGTTTCGATGACCGCATCGGCCAACCACCACCCCGCCGCAGCGTCGAACTCGACGACGGTGAGGCAGACGCCGTTGACTGCGATCGATGCGCCGAGTTCCGCGTCGTCGAGCACGGTGTGGGCCGCGATCCGGACCCGGGCTCCGCCGTCATGACGATCGATGTCGAGGATATGACCGAGTTCTTCGACGATTCCGGTGAACATTCAGCGCTCCTTCGGCGGGGCGACATAGTCGAGACGGACGTCGTCGCCGCAGCGGGCCACGTCGACGAGACGCCAACGCGGCGCGTCGGCGATGGTGGCCACACCGCCCAGTCCGTAGCCGGCGAGGCCGTCGGAGCCGAGCAACGTGTTCGCGACATACGCGACGATCCGGTCGGCGAGCCCGGCCCGCAGCAGCGCGCCGTGCAGATAGGCACCGCCTTCGACCATCGCTTGCAACACCCCACGCGCCCCGAGGAGTTCCAGCGTTGCGGCCAGGTCGACGCCCGATCCCGCAGCGTCGACGACGAATCCAACCTCGACCACCTCGGCGCCGCTCGCCTGCCACGCGGCTCGGTAGTCGCGGGGCGCCCGATCGGTCGTCACGACCAGCGTCGGAGCCAACGACGTGTCGGCCAAAGCACCCGTCGCGGGTACCCGGCCTCGTCCGTCGAGCAACACGCGCAGCGGTTGCGCGCCAATCGGCGGTCCACCCGCGTCGCGCACGGTGAGCGCGGGATCGTCGGCCCGAGCGGTTCCCGCTCCGACGATGATCGCCTGGGAGTCGGCCCGCAGTTCGTGGGCATCGCGACGCGCTTCGGCGCCGCTGATCCAGCGACTCGTCCCGTCGGCCGCGGCGATCCGACCGTCGAGGCTCGTGGCGACCTTGACAACGCAGTACGCCCGCCCGGTACGTCGTTGGTGCAAGTAGGCGGCGAGTTGTCGTTCGACGGCCGCGGCTTCCGCGCCGATGTCGACCTGGATCCCCGCGGCCCGCAGGCGAGCAATCCCGCGGCCCGCCACCTTCGGGTCCGGGTCTTCGATGCCGACGAGCACGCGGGGGATTCCCGCAGCGATGATCGCGTCGGTGCAAGGGGGCGTGTTGCCATGATGATCACAGGGTTCGAGCGTCGTGGCGAGCGCGGCCAGACGGGCCGCCCCGGCGTTGGCAATCGCGTCGACCTCTGCGTGGGGTCCCGTCGGAAACGATCCAGTGGCACCGGCAACGACCGTGCCGTCGTCGGTCAGCACCGCCGCTCCGACGTGCGGCCATGGCGCCACCCTTCGGCGAGCCTCGGTCGCGGCATCGACCGCGACGCGCATCAGGCTTCGTTCGGCCGCTGTCACCCCGGACACGAGCACCTCGTAGAACGCGTTCTACCCCGCCGACCGGGGCAATCACCGCACCTTAGCACAGCTACCCGCCATTTTTAGAACACGTTCTATTTCAGGAGGGGTGAGTCTCACCGTGCCAGACTGGCGGTGTGCCCTACATCGTCGTGCACGGCATTCCCGGGACCGGCAAATCGACCCTCGCCACACCGCTCGCCGCCGAACTCGGGCTCGCGTTGATTGCCAAGGACACCATCAAGGAGTCGCTCTGGGATGCGCTCGGGCCGGGCGATCGGGCGTGGTCGAGCAAACTCGGGGCTGCGGCGATGGAGGTGCTGTGGCGCCTTGCGGCCGAGGCGGGATCGGCCGTGCTCGAAAGCAACTTCCACCGGGCGTTCGCCCACCGCTTCGACGCGTTGGACGGTGCGCTCATCGAAGTCCACTGCGCCTGTGAGCCCGAACTGGCGCGGGAGCGGTACGCCAACCGACATCGCCACCCCTGCCACTTCGATCAGAGCTACGGGCTCGACATGTTCGATCGCTGGGTGGCCGACGCCGGTCCCCTCGGTCTTCGTGGGACCCTGATCGACGTCGACACCACCGAGCCGGTCGACATCACCCAGCTGGCGTGCCGCATTCGAGATGCGCTGGCGTCGTCGCCGTCACGGACGCCCTGACCCGGGCGCCCGGAACTCCCTCCGCGCCCGCGGGGTTGCGGCCGTCGGGATCAGTGCGGACGGCCGCCGCGCAGCAAATCGAGCGCGTGCGCGACCACGGGCGCGACAGCGGCGAAGGCTTCCACGGCTCCCCCGCTGCTGCCCGGGGCGTTGACGATGAGGGCTTGCCCGCGGGTCCCAGCAACGGCACGCGACAGCAAGCCGAAGTTGCGCCCACCAGCGTTGGAAGCGTGTCGAATGGCCTCGGCCAACCCAGGCGCCTCGCGCTCGATCGCCGCCCGCGTGCCTTCCGGGGTGAGGTCACGCGGGCCGAATCCGGTGCCGCCGGTGGTCATGACGAGCCCGGCGAAGTCGTCGCACAAGTCGACAAGCGCATCGCGCACGGATTGGACACCGTCAGCGACGACGCGTCGATCGACCACATCGAAACCCGCGGCGACAAGCGCTTCGACGAGCGCGGCACCGCTCTTGTCCTCGCGCACCCCTTCGACCACGCCGTCGGAAACGGTCAGCACCTTGGCCGGAAACGTTTCGGTCACGCGCGTGCCGCTTCGGCGTTGGCGCGAATCTCACGCGCGGCGGCCGCGGGGTCGGCGGCACCGAACACTGCGGTGCCCGCGACGATGACGTCGACGCCGGCCGCGGCACAGTCCCCTGCATTGTGCGCCTTCACCCCACCATCGATCTCGATCTCGCAGCGCAGACCGCGTGCATCGATGATCTTCCGAGCGGCGCGAACCTTGTCGAGCACGTCAGGGATGAACGCTTGACCCCCGAAGCCCGTCTTGACGCTCATCACGAGAAACGTGTCGATCCGATCGAGAAACGGCTCGACGGCCGCGAACGGAGTTGCCGGTTCGAGGGTCAGCCCGACCTTGCATCCGAGCGCGGCAATGCGATCGAGCAGCGAGTCGGTGTCGCCGACCTCGACGTGCACGGTGATGCCGTCGGCGCCGGCTTCCGCGAACATGTCGAGCAGGTCACCAGGGTTGGCCACCATGAGGTGGCAATCGAGGTACAAGTCGGTGGCCTTGCGCAGCGCGGCAACGACGGGTGGCCCAATCGACAAGTTGGGGACGTAGTGGCCATCCATCGCGTCGACGTGGAGCCACTCGACGTCGTCGGACACCCGCGCGACATCGTCGGCGAGGTGGGCGAAGTCGGCGGCCAACAACGACGGTGCGAGCTTCACGGGGCGCATCGATGTGAACCTACCCAGTCGCAGCGTCGCAACGTTGGAGCCGCAACACGAACATCCCGTCGGTTCCGGCCACGTGCGGCAGCAAGATCGCGCCGCGCGCGGCGGGTCGCCACGGCGCCGGAGGCGGATCGATGGCGATCATTTCCGGCAGTTCGCTGTTCGCAAACCAGTCGATTCCTACCGTTTCGGCTCGGGTCAGCGTGCACACCGAATAGACGAGGGTGCCGCCAGGTCGCACCACCCTCGCCGCTTCGACGAGCAGGTGTCGCTGGAGCTCGGCGACTTCGGCGACCAGCTCACGCGTGATGCGGTGGCGAGCATCCGGTCGGCGACGCAAGACACCGAGCCCCGAACAGGGCGCGTCGAGCAGCACGCGCT
>SXIR01000055.1 GCA_005772765.1 Actinomycetota bacterium | reverse complement strand
GGATCCGAGAGACTTCTGCATTGACACGAAACTGTACCAGTTGGTACAGTCTCGTGCATGGAGTTTCGCGACGAGGTCGATGTTGCTGCGCCCGCCGAGATCGTCTGGGATCTCACGATCGACGTTGAGCGCTGGCCCGCCATGATGGAGACCTTGCACTCGGTCGAGCTGCTCGAGCGCGGTGCGATTGCCCCTGGGGCTCGCGCCCGCATCCGACAACCCGGCATGCCGGTTCGCATCTGGACGGTCACCGAGGTCGATGCACCCCATCGATTCTTGTGGGGCACACGTCTCTTCGGTGTCCAGATGGACGCGATTCACGAGGTGACGAGCACGCCAACGGGTTGTCGCAACGCGCTCGCCATCCACTTGCACGGTCGCGGCTCGGGTCTGCTCGCCAAACTGTCGGCGAAGAAGCTGCAGGCCACCCTGGCGACCGAGAACCGCGCATTCCGAGAGAACGCCGAAGCCCGGGTCAACGGCGCCCCGTCCCAGTGAACCGGCGCCGACGACATCGCCGTCATGTGACGCACGGGGACTCCGACCCGTGCCCGGCTGGTGAACTGACTCCGGCAGGTTTTGGTTGTGAGTCGCGGCGTCAGCTGGTGTGGAGTCGTCGCGCGACGTCGCGGGCGATCTCGATGAATCGTTCGGTCGCCGCGGTGCGACTGCGAGCGCGACGCGTGATCAATCCGATCTGACGCGGGGTGATCGGCGGATCGAGTTCGTGCACGCGCACATCGGCGTCGTCGGGGTCGACGGCGAGCCATGGCATCACCGCGATACCCATTCCGGCGCGCACCATCGCCTGCACCGCCGCGTTGTCGTTCGACCGGTAGACGTAGTCGATCGGTACTCCCATCTCGCGCAGCGCTGTTTCGATGAGCGAACAGCAGCTGCTCGCATGCTGACCGATGAGGGGATGTTGGCGCAGCGTGCGAGCGTCGAGACGTGTGGGAAGCGCGTCGGCCGAACGGCTGATTGCGATGAATGGGTCGGTGCACAGGGTCTCGTACTCGAGGCGATCGTCGTGCGCGTCGCCGACGATGAACGACACGTCGAGTTCGCCGTCGAGCGTTCGGTTGATGAGCTCGTCGTTGTCATCGCTCTCGACGAACTGGATCTCGATGCCGGGTCGTTCGGCCCGCAACTCGCCGACGATCGCCGGGAGTGCCTTGACCGAGACGGACTGGAACGTGCCGATCGTGATGCGGCCCCACTCGCCGGCGAGCAGTCGATCGATTTCGTCGTCGGCGGTGGCCAACTGTGCGAGCATCGCTTGAGCGTGGGGGATGAGGGCTTCGCCGGTCGCAGTGAGCTCGACGGGGAGTGGGCCACCCGGGCGATCGAACAACGGTGCCCCGAGACTGCGTTCGAATGCGGCGATCTGCTGACTGATCGCCGACTGGGTGAACCCGAGGCGCTGCGCGGCTCGGCCGAACGATCGCTCCTCGGCGACGGCAACGAGCGCCTGGAGATGTCGTAGTTCAACCGAATGCAGGCGCTGCATTTCATAAGCATAGCTGATCATAACGGTGCAAGTTCATCGTTGGACTTCATAGTTCCTGGCCTGCACACTGAAAGCACGCAACTTCGGAGGTCACGTCATGCTCGCACCCTTCCACCCCGCCCAACTCGACATCCTCGCCCACCAACTTGCGGCGGATGGCCTACGCCCCCACGAAGCGCACGTGCGCGCTGCTGCCGAACTCGCCGGTCGCCGCGGCGCCAACCCCCTGTGCGTCGCGGTGGCACTCGACCGCTCGGAGCCCGAAGTCGTGCGGCTCCGGGCGTTCGGGCGCCTTGCTGCGTGGCTCGCCGAATCGCGGGTGCCCGCCGCTCCCGCGGTAATGCGTCCCTGCGCCTGAACCGGGTCTCGGGGGCGACCGCGCATCGTTACGCTGCGCCGATGCCCGACGATCTCGCCGAGAACCGACCCGACGAAAGCGGCAGGCCCGACGGTACCGACGAGCTCGACGAGCGGCTCGCGTTCGCTGCTGCGGTGCGCGACCTCAACCACGCGTTCGTCGGTCACGACATCGAGCCCGGTCGGCTGCGCGACCTGGTGTCGCACATCGAGCTGGTCACGCACGAGCTCGACCGGGGCACTCGTCGCGATCGCCTCGCCTTGATGCAAGCGGCTCGCGCTGCGGCAATGGAGACGGGTGAGGTCACGTTCATTGGCAACGTGGCGAAATCAGGTTTCGAAGACCGTGCCGTTGCCGGACGAGCAAATCCGACCGCGATCGAGTTCGCGATCTCCGACGAAGGCGATGATGTGGTTGCACGGTTTCGCCTGCGTCGCGCGTTCGAGGGCGCGCCCGGGCGCGCACACGGCGGACTGGTTGCCGCCGCATTCGACGACGTGACCGGCACCGTGATCGGGCGCATTCGCGAACCTGCGTTCACCGGAGAGCTCTGGGTGCGCTTCGAGGCTCCGGTTCCCGTCGACACCGATCTGGAAATTCGTACTCGACTCGTCGACCGCGAACGCCGCAAACTCTTCATCACCGCTGAGATGGCCGCCGACAGCATCATCGTTGCCCGCTGTCGCGCGACCTACATCACGGTTGATCCGACCATGTTTGCGGTTGCTCCCGATCCGCGATGATGAGGCGCTCGTGACCGACCTCGACCTGGTCTCCTGGAACGTTCTGGCGGCGCCCTGGGCGGGGCCCGCGTGGTATCCGGATGGGATGGATCCCGAGGTGCTCGACCGGGTGGTGCGCGCCGATCGGGTCGCGGAGCGGCTGCGGGCCATGGCGCCAGCCGTTGCGTGCCTCCAAGAGACGACGCCCCCCGACCTGGCGGCGATCATCGAGCGAATCGGCGACGGCTGGGAGTCGCACACCGCATCGAACCATCCGACGTTTTGGACGAACTGGCTCGGGGCCGATACGGAATGGGAGCCGAACGGAACCGCAGTCGTCTGGGACCCGAGCCGACTTGTCGCGATCGATCGTGGCGTGATCGACCTCGCCGATCATGGCAACACCGCGACCTGGGTCCAGTTCGAAGCGCTCGGCGGCGACGATGTCCCGTTGCTCGTCGTGAGTATCCACCTCGACAGCGACAATCCCGCGCGACGGCGAACCGAAGTGCCGGCGTTGGTGGACCGGGTGAAGTCCCACGCTCGCGTCGTGATCGCGGGCGACTACAACGAAGACACGCTGACCTCGGACTTGGTCGACGAGTTGTTCGCGCTCGGCTTTGTCGACGCCGCTGCGCTTGGCGAGTGCCGCGAACCGACCCACCCGGTCGCGTCACCGCGCGACGATTGGAAGTCGGTGGCGATCATCGACCATGTCTTGGTTCGGGGATTGACCGTTGAGCGTGCAGCGGTCCACGACGTCGGCACCTGGCCGATCGAGCTCCCGGCGGCGAGGCTCGAGGAGCTCCTGCGCCGAACCGGTTCCGATCACCTTGCCGTGTCGGTCCGTCTGCAGTCGCCGGGCTCGACCGCCTGAAACGACTGCATCGACCGACTGAATCGACTGCATCGACTGCATCGACCTCGCCAGCTGCGCGGTCAGGACCGCAACGAACGAATCGTGTCGGTGGTGAACACGATGAGTGCGATCCAGACCAACCCGAAGCCCGCGACCCGCAACGCCGGGAGCGACTCGTCGTAGACGATGACACCGAGCACGAAGTTGATCGTCGGCACGGCGTACTGCATCGGACCCAACAGCGTGAACGGCACTCGGGGCGCGGCAAACGCGAACAACGTCAACGGGATCACCGTGATGATCCCGGTTCCGACCACGAGCGCGAGCTGCCCAGCCGATGCGTTCGTCCGAACGGCGTTGTCGCTGGCTTCGACGACCGCTACACAGACGAGCGCGATGGGCAACAGCACAATCGTCTCTGCGGTCAGGCTTTCCATTGCACCGAGCGGGACCGTGCGCTTCAAGAGGCCGTAGCACCCCCACGTGAAACCCAGGGTGAGCGCGATGAACGGCACCCGACCAGCTTCGATCGTCAAGACGACCACGGCCAAGAAGGCGAGTCCGAGCGCGTACCCCTGCGCGCGGCGAAGCTGCTCATGGAACAGCAGCACGCCGATCGCGACGATGCCGAGCGGCGCGATGAAGTAGCCGAGCGCCGTTTCGACCACGTTGTCGTGCGTCACCGCCCAGACGTACGACGTCCAGTTCACGGCGAGTAGCGCCGCTGCGGCGACGATGCGAGCGACCAAGCGCCGGTCGCGTGCGACGGCCATCAGCGGGCCCCAGCGGCGGGTCGCGGTGGCGAACGTTGCGAGCACGACCGTGGCCCACACGATGCGCTGGCCGATCAGCCCGATCGCCGAGATCCCGGCCAGTTCGTGCCAGTAGACCGTGAGCGATCCCCACAACACGTACGCGCCGAGTCCGGCGGCGACGCCCCGACGATCGAGCGCCGCGCCCGCACGAAGAGGAGCAGACGCGGCCACGGGCCGGAGGCTAGGTGCGTGTGTGGATCCCTGGCGGGGACGGACCCACAGCAACGAACGGTGCTAGAGAGTGGCTTCGTGCAAACGGATGTGATGACCGGAGGCCAGTCGCTGCCCGCGATGCAACGCCTCGCCGTCGACGCGCAAGCAGCCGGGTTCTCGGGACTCGCCGTCACCGAAGGCGGACGAACCGCATACCTCCAGTGCGCCGCCGCTGCGCTCGCGGCGCCGGGCCTCGAGTTGTCGACCGCCGTTGCGGTCGCGTTTCCGCGCAGTCCAATGGTGACGGCGCAAACCGCGTGGGAACTGGCCGAAGCCAGTGGCGGCCGGTTCCGACTCGGGCTCGGCACGCAGGTGCGCGCGCACATCGAACGGCGGTACGGCAGCACTTTCGATCCCCCGGGACCCCGCATGGAGGAGTACGTCCGCGCCGTGCGCGCGTGCTTCGCAGGTTTTCGCGGTGAGCCACTGTCGTTCGACGGCAAATACACGTCGATGTCGTTGCTGCCGGCGATGTGGTCACCGGGCAAGATCGACCAGCCCGATCCGCTGATCGATATCGCGGCCGTGAACCCATGGATGCTGCGGGCGGCTGGGCGCGTTGCCGACGGTGTGCACATCCACCCGCTCAACCACCCGATCTATCTGCGCGACATCGCGGGCCCCGAGGTTGCGGCAGGGGCCGCAGCCGCGGGTCGTGAAGCCAGTGCGGTCGATTTCATCGTGCCCTTGTTCACGGTCGTAGGAGATTCGTCCGAGGAACGGGCGCCGTGGCGGGCGATAGCGCGAACCCAGATCGCGTTCTACGGGAGCACGCCGAACTACGCGTTCGTGTTCGAACTCATCGGCCGACCCGGGACGACCGAGGCGATCCGGGAACGACAGAAGGCAGGCGACATCGCGGGGATGGCCGCCGTCATCGACGACGAGATCCTCGATCACTTCGTGGTCGAAGGCAACTGGTCCGAGTTGGCGACTCGTATCGCCGATCGACTCGGTGGTGTTGCACGCCGCGTCGTGTTCTACATGGCGGGAATGGCGTACAGCAGTAATCGTGGGAACTTCGAGCGACTCGGAGCCGTCGCCCGCGAGCTGCGCGACGTCTGACCGATTACCGGGGAGCGAGGTATCGCCGTGGTCTACAACCAACTCGGCCGGGTGGTGCACGACGCCGACGCGCACATCATGGAGACGCCAACTTGGTTGCGTGACCATGCCGATCCCGGGATCCGTGAGCAGATTCGACCGCTCGATCTCGGCGGCGGCAACGAACTGAAACAAACCGGCGACGTCGACGAACAGCTCGCGGACTTGCGATCCACGTTCGAGCGACTTGCCGAAAAGCATGCGAGCGATGCGTACCGATCGACCGAAGACGCCGACATCATGGCGCGGAAGAACTTCGCCGCCACTGGGAGCTTCGTGGCCGAGGATCGCTCGCGCGCGCTGGACTTGCTCGGATTCTCGAGCCAGTTGGTGTTCAACACGTTCCACAATCGGCGGTTGCGAGATTGGGAACATGGTGGCGATGTCGACCTCGCCTACGGGGTCGCTCGAGCGCACAACCGAGGAATGGATGCGTTCTGCGCGAGCGATCCGCGCCTGTTGGCGACGGGATACGTGCCCCTGGTCGATTTCGACCGAGCCGAGTCGATGGTTGGCGAAGTGATCGGGTCGGGCGCGGCCGCGGTCCTCGTTGCAAGCGGCTGCCCCCCGACCCATTCGCCGAGCCACCGTGCGCTGGATCGGGTGTGGGCGCAGGTGCAAGAGGCTGATTTGCCGCTCGTCTTCCATGTCGGTGGAACGGGCGACCTCATCGACCGGCACTACTTCGTGAACGGCTTGCCGATCCCACCCGATTTCCACGGCGGCGAAGAGAACTTCCGATCGGTCGACTACATGGCGATTCCCTTTCCGCCAATGCAGACGATCGCAACGATGTTGTTCGACGGAGTGTTCGACCGTTTCCCGCGCCTTCGAGTCGGTGTCATCGAGCAAGGTGCCGTGTGGGTGCCAAGTTGGATGCGTCAGATGGAGAGCGCGTTCGAAGCGTTCGTCAAACACGAAGAACGCGTGCGAGCCCTCTCGATGCGTCCGAGCGATTTCGTCCATCGACAGATGAAGTTCACGCCGTATCCGACCGAAGACGTCGGCTGGATCGTCGAACAAGGCGGCGCCGATCTCGTCATGTTCAACAGCGACTACCCGCACGTCGAGGGCGGGCGTCGCCCGATCGAACGGTTCGAAGCCAGCCTCGGGGAAGCATCCGAGGAGGTTCGCGCGCGGTTCTACACGACCAACTTCCTCGAGTTGATGGGCTCGGCCGCACGTCACCTGGCGTCCTGAACAGTTCGTACACTCACCGACATGACGACTTCTCACGTTCGCTTTGGAGCATTCGCACCTCAGGGTTGGAAGACCGAGTTGGTGTCGATTCCCCACGCTGCGGACAAGTGGTCCACCTGTCGCGATGTCGCCCTGCGTGCCGAACGCCTCGGCTACGACTCGATCTGGGTCTACGACCACTTTCACAACGTGCCGACTCCCGCCCACGAGGCGGTCTTCGAGTGCTGGACCGTCATGGCCGCGCTCGCCGAAGCAACGACGACCATCCGTCTCGGTCAGATGGTCAGCTGCACGAGCTACCGCCCGCCGACGCTGACAGCGAAGATCACCAGTTCGCTCGATGTGATGAGTGGGGGTCGTCTCGACTGGGGTGTGGGCGCGGGTTGGTACAACCACGAGTACGAGGCCTACGGCTACGAGTACCCCAAGCCGTCGGTGCGGATCGGCATGCTGCGCGAAGCTGTCGAGATCGTCACCGCGATGTGGCGTGAGGCCGACACCACGTACGAAGGCAAGTACTTCTCGGTGCACGGTGCGCAGTGCGACCCGAAACCCCTGCAAGACCCCCGGCCGCCGGTGTGGATCGGCGGAAGCGGTGAGCAGTTGACGCTGCGGGTCGTTGCGCGTCTTGCCGACAAGTCGAACTTCGGCGGGAAGCCGCACGAATGGCAACACAAACGGGCGGTCTTGCAACAGCACTGTATCGATGTCGGTCGCGATGACGACGAGATCGAAAAGACGTGGTCACCCGAGTGTTTGATCCGCGCAACGGAGGACGAAGCGCAGTCCGTTCATGAAGCCCGTCGCCAGCGGGAGCCGTGGCTCGAACCGTGGGATTCCTACCGATTGGGCAATCTCGCGGGCACCGCGGAGCAGGTGAGCGAACGTATCGCCGAATACGTCGCGATGGGTTGCACGTACTTCGTGCCGTGGTTCCCTGATTACCCCGGAACCGAGACTCTCGAACGCCTCGCGACCGAGGTCGCTCCCAACTTTCGCTGAAGCTCCCATCGCGAATCGGGTGCGCGACATCGCGTCGGACGAGTGGGGATGACGCGGTGACTCAGGGGCGTGACCAGTCGCGGTCGGGGTCGCGTGGTGGGAAGACGAACTCGGGTTTCGGTCGCCAACCCGCGGCGCGCAGGTCCTCGTTGACATGGATCATGTTCAAGATGTCCTCGTCGTAGTCGAACTTGCTGTTGCCGGCGTAGCGCATGGTCGACAGGCCCGACTGCTCGCGTCGAACACCGTTGGCGTCGGGCGGCAGGATCTGGGTCCACTTCACGAGCACGAACTCGTCGTTCATGACCGTCCAGCCCTCGATGGGAAAGTCCCAGTCTTCGAGCCCCCGCATCGACTCGTCGAAGAAGTGCACGATGTTGTCGAGACCGACGACCCGACCCCACGCCGGGTCGATGTAGACGGCGTCGTCGGTGAAGTGCTCGCGCAGTGCGACCCAATGCAGCTCGTCACGTTCGATGGCTTCTCGGGTTGCGATGTACGCGCGTGTCGCCTGTTCGATTTCTTCGCGGGGTGCCTTCATGTGCGTGACTCTACGGGCAGGTCGAGGGTCGCGGTATCGGTGGGCCAGCGACCGATCCCACCGTCACGGAGCAGCAGACTCGGCATGATGCGGTCAGCGTGTTCGGCCCGCCACGTGAGCAGACGTTGTGCGTGTTCGAGCACGCGCGTCGGGTCGGCCACCTCGGTGCGCCAGGTTGGATCGGCAGCGAGATCGAAGCACCGCCAGGTGCCGTCGGCGAAGTGCACGTACGCGGTGTCGTTCGTTCGCAACGTCGCCAGGTTCATGCGTTCGAGTCGGCGGTCCCACGGCCATGGCCACCGACCCAAGGGCAGCACGTCACTGCGCCAATCGAACTCCCAGTGCGCGGCGTCGCGCCAACGCTCCGGACGTTCGCCGTGTAGAAACGGCGTCAGCGGGTACCCATCGCATTGCACCGGGATCGCCAGCCCCATCGCTTCACACAACGTCGGCATGATGTCGACGTTCTCGGTGAAGTCGTCGACGACCGCACCCCGAACGGCTCCGGGTCGTGGATCGCGCATGATGCCGACAACGTGGTAGCTGTCCTCGAAGAACGCCATTTTCTGCACCAACCCGTGATTGCAGAGTTGTTCGCCGTGATCGGAGGTGACGATCACGAACGTGTCGTCCCACTGACCGACCGCTTCGAGGTGCGCGCGAATCCGGCCGAACTGCTCGTCGACGGCGCTCACCATCCCGTAGTACTGGGCTCGAAGCGCGCGCTGTTCGCCATCGTCGTCAGGCGCAGCGAGCTGGGGAATCTGACGGATCAGGTCGTGCAGTGTGGTGAGGTTGTCGCCGGGAGCGATCGCGGCCTCGACGTCATCGGGCGAATACGCGCGTGACCACTCGCCCGGGGCCGCGTACGGCGGATGCGGCCGGATGAAGCTCGCGTGCGCAAACCACGGCGAGTCTTGGCGGTCGATCCAGTCGATCAGTTCGCCTGCGAGATAGGCCGTGATGCCGTGTTCGGCTGGCCGTTCCCCCTCGGTGGCGAGCGCGTGTTCGCCGCCGCGGACGTCGCGGTAGCCCAGCGACTCGAGCCATGCGATCCACGGCTGCGGGTAACCCTTGAGCTCGAGCACTGCGTCGAATCCGGGCAGCACACCCTCGTAGTCGGACAGGCGAGGGTCGTCGGGGCCATCGGCATCGCGTGGGTCGATGCCTTGATCGGTGTAGCCGAACAGTGCAGGCGCGAAGCCGGCCCGCCGTCCCGCTCGGGCGACGTTGTCGAAACGACGGTCGAGCGGAGTTCCGTTGCCCACGACGCGGCTGTTCATCTGATACATGCCGGTGTAGAGCGCGGCTCGTCCGGGCGCGCAGGGAGCCGACTGGCTGTAATGCCGGGCGAAGCGCACTCCGTCGGCTGCGAGGCGATCCAGGTGGGGTGTACGTACGAGCGGATGGCCTGCCGCCGACAAGCAGTCGCCGCGGAACTGATCGAAGGTGATGAGCAATACGTTCACGGCGTCATCCTCACACACGTCGGGCCGTCGCGTTTCGACGGGCCGTCGGGGACATGGGCTCGGCGGTGCCTAGGGTTCTCGCTATCAGTGCTCGATCGAGATTGTCGTCGGTAGAACTGTCGTTGGCCGAGGTCGCCGCGGAACTCGGCGTTCATTACATGACCGTCTACAAGTACGTGCGTACGGGTCGCTTGCCCGCTCGTCAGGTTGGTCGTGAATGGCGCGTGCGTCGCAGTGACCTTGCCACATTCGTCGCGCCCGGCACGCCTCGCGTGGGTGCGGGACGCTCGCAGATGGCCGCCCGCTTGCGTGATCGCATGGTGGCGGGTGACGAAGCCGGCGCCTGGGCCGTGATCGAGGGGGCACTCGCGTCCGGCGCTGACGCGGTGACCGTGTTGGTCGACGGGGTTGGGGCCGCGATGCGCCGCGTCGGTGACGACTGGGCTCGCGGCGACATCGACGTGGCCGACGAACATCGGGCCTCCGCTGTGGGGCACCGGCTACTCGGTCGCCTGAGCGCGAGATCGGCGCGTCGCGGGCGCCGCCGTTCGAGCGTGGTCATCGCTGCACCCTCGGGCGATCACCACGCGCTCGCCGTCGCGTTGGCTGCCGATGTGCTGCGGATCGTCGGCTACGACGTGATCGAAGGCGGCGCCGACCTCCCGCCCCATTCGTTCGTGGCCGCGGTGCAACACGCCGAGCGCGCCGCTCCGGTGCGCGCGCTCGTCATCACCGTCACGACGACGGGACTCGACGAGGTTGTTCGGTCGACCGTGGCCGAGGTTCGCGCGGCCATTGCGAACATCACGATCGTGGTGGGTGGACCGGCGGTGCGTGACCTCGATCACGCCCGGGCGTTGGGCGCCGACCACAGCGTCTCCGGTTCGGCTGTCGACCTCATGGCGCTGCTCGACGGTTTGTCCTGACCCAACGCCAGGTGAGCGGTCACGTTCGCGGGCGGGCGTGCCGATAGGAATGCGTGAGCAGCGCCGAGGCCGACGCCGCGCGACTCGGCGCGGATGCATCCAGCATCTCCGGCCTTGGGGCACCGACCGCTCCAGCGTCCGCGAGACTCCGGCGTATGCCGTCGCCCGAAGTCAGTGCGAGTGTCGTTGCACGCGCCATCGATGGTGATCGCTTTGCGCTCGGCGAACTCTGGGATGCCCTGAATCCCGGTGTCGTGCGATTCCTTCGTGGTTTGCGGGTCGATGAGCCCGACGATGTCGCGGCAGAGGTATGGGTCGAGCTCGCGCGCCGGATGCCGAGCATCGGGGCCGATCTGGAAGCGTTTCGGCGCGTGCTCTACACAATTGCGCGACGGCGAGCGATCGACGCTCACCGGCGTTGGCGCCGTCGACCCGCCCACGTCGATCCGGAACAGTTCCACATGACCATTGCCGATGGGGGTCCGAGCGTCGAGCAGATCGTGCACGACGAGGTCACCGCGCAACGGCTGCTGGCGGCATTACCGAGAGCCCAAGCCGAGATCGTGGCGCTGCGAGTGATCGGTGGATTCAGCGCTGCCGAGGTCGCCGCAATGACGGGACGTTCCGAGGGATCGGTTCGCATCGTGGCCATGCGGGGCCTCCGCCGGCTCCGTGACCTCGCGCTTGCGGCCGGGCTGGGAAGTTCGGACGGAGTGTCTAGGGGGGTTCCGGTAACGGAATTGCTCGACGAAACGATGGTCGATCCGTGAGTACTCCTCGGTTCGAACCTTTCGACGAAATCGGCCGCGACGACATCGCTGCCTTCGTCGACGGAACCGGGCCGATTCCCGCCGACCTGCAACGGACCGTTGCTGGTTTGGCGGCACCGGCCGCACCGGTCGAGGCCACGGATGTCGCGGTGCGACACGCCGTTGTGACCCGCATGGCTGAGGTGCTCGCGTCGTCCAACCCCACAGCGCAAGGAGCCCCCGTGATTGGTCATCGAAGCCGTCGAGTTGCCGTTCTCGCCACCACCGGCGTGTTGTTGTTCGGCGGAGCGGCTGCGGCCGCAGGCGGTTCGGGCGTGTTGTCCGAGGTGTTCGGTGGTGACCAGCCGTCGGTCGAGGCCGGCGAGGACACTTCGACGACCGAGACCACTGGGGGAAGCGACACGACTTCGGACACCACGGACGAGACGACGACCTCGGTGGACGACTCGACGACGACGACGATGGACGACGACACGACGACCACCACGGTCGACCCGGCCTGCGCCGAGGCCAAGAACCACGGCGACTTCGTTTCCGATGTCGCCAAGAACAAGGACGACGAGGCCGAGGGCAACCACGGATCCAGGGTGAGCGAGGCCGCCAAGTCGGATTGCGGTAAGGACGACGACGACAGCGACGACGACGACAGCGACGACGACAGCGACGACGACGACAGCGACGACGACGACAGCGACGACGACGACGACAGCGACGACGACGACGACAGCGACGACGACGACGACAGCGACGACGACAGCGACGACGACAGCGACGACGACAGCGACGACGACTCGGGCAAGTCTGGCGATGCGCCTGGTCGTGAGGGTTCGACTCCCGGCCAGTCTGGCGGCAACGGCAACGGGAACGGCAACGGCAACGTCGACGACGAGGGTGACGACGACTGATCGTCCCTCACGGTGTGCGTCGAAATCCGCCGATCGGCGGATGCCGTCGAGGCCG
>SXIR01000054.1 GCA_005772765.1 Actinomycetota bacterium | reverse complement strand
CGATGCGGTCGCACCCACGGACGTGTCACATCGCTCAAGTCGCTGCTGGTCACTGGTCGATTGACGAAGGTCCCTCGACGGCGGCTCGTCATGGCGTTAGGGTGCCGACACGGCCCCGAAGGTGGAGCCGGTGTCCCGACCACGGGGTGCGCCCCGGAAGGAGCCGAGATGGCTGAACCGCACGGTCTGCACGGCGTCGACGACCACTTCTTGATGAAGTACCGAGCGTTGCTCGACGCCGAAGATGCCGCCTTCGACGAGCTCGAGCATGCGTACGAAGACGGCGATCGTGCCCACTTCGAGACCGACTTCGCCGCCTGGCGAGCTGCGGTCGAGAAGCGGACGAGCTACCTCATCCGTCACGGCTTCATGGTGGCGCACCTCGCCGCAGTCTGACCTCGGCGCGTCGGCGTCAGCGTCTCCGATCCGTCGAATCCGCGCGTGACGAGGCGGTTACTCGAGTTCGGTGACGAAGTCGGCGGCGAGTTCGCTGACACGGTCGGTCCGACCCACGAAGAAGTGGCTCGCGCCCAAGACGATGTCGACGCGCGTGTTGGTCCATTCCTGCGTGGCTTCGACCACCCATTCGGCGTCACGAAACTCGTCGTGTTGCGCCAAGGTGAGGCGTTTGGGCCGCGGGTCAGCGGCGACGGCGGCGCGATCGGCGTCGGTCACGAACCGCATCGGCAACGCGATTCCCATCCAGCCCGAAACCCGTGGGTCGTGGGTTGCCAACGCCATGTCGGCGCCGAACGACCACCCGATCAAACCAATCGGCACACTCGCCGCGGAGGTGTCGACGAGGGCGTCGAGCGCGGCGACGACATCGAGTCGTTCGCCGACGCCCTCGCCGTAGGTGCCGGTTGAACCTTCGACCCCGCGGTAGTTGAACCGCAGGCATTCGACTCCGACGGTGGGAAGCGAATCGAACAACGCCGAGATCACGAGCGAGCGCATCGTTCCGCCGTACTGCGGATGAGGGTGGCACAACACCACTGCGGCGCGCGTGGGACCTTCGGCGGCACGGCGTTCGCCTTCGAGCAGCAGGTCGTCGGTGGTCGGAATCGACAACGTGTGGGTCATGGGCGCAACGCTACGCGTAACGTGCCCAACCCATGACCGGTCGATTCGCCCACGACACCGCGATCCAACCCGTCGCCGACGACGAATGGTCGGCCACGATCGATCGCGGTTGGTGGATCGTTCGCGGGCCGAACGGCGGGTACATCGCCGCGTTGTTGGTGCGCGCGCTCCGCGCAGCCGTTCCCGACCGTGCCCCTCGATCGCTGAGCATTCACTACCTCGCGCCACCCGTCGAAGGGGAGTGTCGCATTCGCGTCCGGATCGACCGGGCCGGTCGTTCGATGGTGTTCGCCGGTGCCGAACTATGGCAAGCCGATCGTTGCTGTGCGATCGCTCGGTACGCCGCGTCCAGCCCGTTCGAATCGCCGCATGCGTTCGTGACGCTGACCCCGCCCGACTACCCGCCCCCCGCGTGGCGAGATCGAAGTCCGGCCCCGATCCCCATGGCCGAGCGCTACGACACGGTGTGGTGCGAAGGTGCCGACGGAACGGCAGGGCACGCACCGGCTCGGGTCGGCGGTTGGATTCGCTTCGCGGCATCCGAGGGTGGCGGCGCCTTCGACGCAGCCGCGGTGGCGGCGATGACCGACGCCTGGTCACCGGCGGTGTTCCACAAGCTCATGGCACCCCTGGCGGTACCGACGATCGACCTGACCGTGCACTTTCGTGCCCCCGTGCCGGAGGGCGTCGATGCGCTCGCAGTGCGATTCACCACCACGACGCTGCACGGTGGTTTCCTCGAAGAAGATGGAGAGGTCTGGGCGCCCGACGGGACGTTGGTCGCGCAGAGCCGTCAGCTCGCGGTGGCGATGCCGTTCGGTTGATCCTGTCGGGCGGCGGATCTCAGGCTCGACCTAACGTCTCCAAGATCCACGCCTGGGTGAATGCCTCGTCCCGCCAGGCGTCGTAGCGGCCGCTCGGCCCTGAGTGCCCCGCGCCGATTTCGATCTTCAAGACGACGTCGGTCTGTGGTGACACCGAGCGGATCTTCGCGACGTACTTCGCCGGCTCCCAGTACTGCACGCGGGGATCGTTGAGCCCGCCGGTGACGAACAGCCGTGGGTACCGGCGATCTCCTCGAATGTTGTCGTAGGGCGAGTACTCGAGCATCGCTCGATAGATCACCTCGTCCCGAGGATCGCCCCACTCGTCCCACTCGTTGACTGTGAGCGGAATGGAAGGGTCCTGCATCGTGGAGATCACATCGACGAACGGGACCTCGGCAACGACGCCGGCGTACAACTCGGGCGCGAGGTTGGTAATCGCACCCATGAGCAGCCCGCCGGCCGAACCGCCGCGCGCCACCGTGCGCTGCGGCGACCCATAACCCTGCTCGTGGAGGCGGCGAGTGCATGCGTTGAAGTCGAGGAACGTGTTGATCTTGTATTCGAGGTGGCCCTCGTCCCACCAGTGCCGACCCATCTCGCCGCCGCCCCGTGGGTGCGAGATGGCCACGACGATGCCGCGGTCGAGCAGCGGCAGCGCGATCGAGCGGAACACCGGCTCGACGGTGGCCTCGTAGGACCCGTAGGCGTAGTGGTACAACGCGGCGTTGCCGTCGAGCAACGTGTCGCGACGGTGCACGATCGATATCGGGATCTGGGTGCCGTCGTCACCGGTGGCCCACTCGCGAACGGTGACGTAATCGTCGGCGACATAGCCCGGAACAGGTTGTTGACGGACCAGCGTGGCGCTGCGTTGCCGCACGTCGTAGTCGTACACCGATCGCGGGACCACGAGCGAGGAGTAGCCGTAGCGAAATACCGGCGTCGCGAACTCCAGGTTCGAGTCCGGCCATGTCGAGTAGACGTCGTCGCGCATCGCGATGACATGCGAGTCCGCACCGTCCGGGGTCACGACGCGCAGTCGTTCGAGTCCGTTGTGGCGTTCGTAGAGCACGAGAAAGTCCGCGAAGACGTCGACATTCGCGATTCGAACATCGGGTTCGTGGGGCACCAGATCGCGCCAGTGGCCACGTCCAGGTGTGGCCACTGGCGTCGTCATCACTTTGAAGTTCGTGGCGCCGTCTGCGTTGGTCAGGATCACGAAGTGATTCGCGTCGCGATCGCGGTGATGGTCGAGGTGATACTCGACACCTTCGACGCGCGGCTCGATGAGCGTCGAAGCATCGGTCGGCGAACCGGCGGGGATGACGCACACTTCGGTCGTGATGCGCGACGCCGAGGTGATGACGATCCAATCGCCGCTGCGGGTTGCGCCGAGGAACACGTCGAAGTGGTCGTCGAGGTCTTCGAAGACGACGACATCGGACTCCGGCGGTGTGCCCACTTCGTGCCGCAGAACTTGGTATGGACGCATCGCGTCGTCCGGTCGGGTGTAAAAGACATAGCGCCCGTCGGCCGACCACGCGAGCCCGTAGTAGCAGTTCGGAACAACGCTGCCGATGTCATTGCCGGTCGCAATGTCGCGGACGTGCAGTTCGTAGCGCTCGCCGCCGTTGGTCTCTTCGGTCCAGGCGACGAAGCGGTGATCGGGACTGACCTCGACGTCGCCGGTCTGGAAGAAGTCGGTGCCTTCGGCTCGCTGATTCTCGTCGAGCACCGTGGTCTCGGGTCCGCCGCCGCGCGGTCGGCGGAGGTGCTCTCCGTATTGCTGCCCGGTACGCGTGCGGGTGAAGTACTCGAAGGTCCCGTACGGAGCGGGCGCAGTGTCGTCGTCCTCCTGCACGTGCGAGCGAATCTCGGCGAACAGCGTCTCGCGCAGCGGCGCCAGGTGTGCGCAGCGTCGCTCGGTGTAGCGGTTCTCCGCTTCGAGGTATGCGTTGACGTCGGGGTTGTCGCGCTCGCGCAGCCAGAACCACGGGTCGTCGCGGACATGCCCGTGGGCGACGAGCGCGGTCGGCCGCGCGGCGACAGTGGGCGGCTTCGAATCATCGGCCATGACGCAGTCTCGCGCAGTATCGTCGGCGCGATGTCGTTTGTTGCTACGCCGATCGCGCACACGTCGGCTGAGATCGACGCCGTGCAGTTCGATCACGACGGCCTCGTTCCGGCGGTCGTGCAAGAACAGAACACCGGCGAAGTGCTGATGATGGCGTGGATGAACCGCGCGGCGCTCGAACGAACCCTCGAGACCGGTCGCACCTGGTTCTGGAGCCGAAGTCGTCAGGAGTTCTGGTGCAAGGGCGAGACGAGTGGTGACCGTCAGTTCGTGCGCCGCGCCGCGTACGACTGCGACATGGACGTGATCTTGCTCGTGGTCGATCAAGAAGGGCGCGGTGCGTGCCACACCGGCGAACGCTCGTGCTTCTTCCGAGACTTCGGCGGCGACGCAGAACCCGGTCGGCGATGACGACGCCGGTTGACGGACCGATCGGGCTCCGTCCCACGCTCGACGAGTTCCTCGAACTGACAGCAACGCACTCCGTTGTTCCGGTATGGAGCGAAGTGCTCGCCGATTTCGAGACGCCGTTGTCGGCGTTCGCGAAGCTGGTCGGTGACGGTGACGGGTTCTTGCTCGAATCGGTCGAACATGCCGAGCGGTGGGGCCGGTGGTCGTTTCTCGGCTGGGATCCCATCACGACCTTGGTGGTACGAGGGCTCGACGTCGCGTTCGTCGGTCAGGTGCTCGATGGTGTTCCGGTTGATCGGGGAGCGCTGGCCGCCATCGAGGCGATGCTCGCCAAGTATCGGTCACCAGATATCGAAGGCCTTCCGCCGTTCCACGGTGGCATCGTCGGACTGCTCGGCTACGACACTGTTCGCGAAGTCGAGCGGCTACCGAATGCCGCGCCGGACGATCGCAATCTGCCCGACGCGGTCCTCGCACTGAGTGCGTCCGTGGCCGCGTTCGACCATTTCGGTCAACGTCTCGCACTCATCGAGAACGTCTACGTCGAGCCCGGGTCCACGCCGACCGTACGCGGCGAACAATACGAACGCGCCGCCGCGCGCATTGCGGCCACGCTTGCGCGCCTGTCGGCTCCTCACGCAGTCGACCCGGTCATCCCGCCGAGTCGCATCACCGACGAGATTGCGGCCGTGGAACGCACCACCTCGTTTGAGCAGTACGCCGCCGCGGTGAGTGCGGCGAAGGAGTACATCCTCGACGGTGACATCTTCCAAGTTGTGCTGGCGCAACGGTTCGACCTGCTCGACCCGCCTGATCCGCTCGCGCTCTATCGCGTGCTGCGCATCGTGAACCCGTCGCCGTACATGTACTTCATCCGTGGCGTTGGGCTGACGACAGTGGGCAGTTCGCCCGAAGCGCTCGTGGCGGTGCGCGAGGGACGGGTGATCGGACGTCCGATCGCGGGCACGCGCAAACGCGGGAGGGACCAAGTACACGACGAGCGCCTTGCCGCCGAGCTCCTCGAGCATCCCAAAGAACGCGCAGAACATGTCATGCTCGTCGATCTGGCCCGCAACGACTTGGGCCGCATCATCGAGTTCGGGACCGAACAGGTCGATGAGCTGATGACGCTCGAGCGCTACAGCCACGTCATGCACATGACGAGTCAGGTCTCCGGTCGGCTGCGTTCCGATGCGGGACCGGTCGACGTCGTACGTGCGACCTTCCCCGCCGGAACGGTGAGCGGCGCCCCGAAGGTTCGCGCCATGCAGATCCTCGACGAACTCGAGGTTGCCAAGCGCGGACCATACGCAGGTGTCGTTGGATACTTCGACTTCACCGGCAATCTCGATGTTGCGATCGCGATTCGGACGATGTTCTATTTCGACGGACATGCCTCGATTCAGGCGGGAGCGGGCATCGTCGCCGACAGCGATCCGGCCGACGAAGACCTCGAGTGCAACAACAAGGCCGGAGCGCTCTTGGCCGCAGCGGCTGCCGCGCGACGCATCTTTGGACCGATCCGATGATCGGTTACGACGCGATGGTCACGCACGCCGCCGCGATTGTCGATCTCCCCGTCGGTCTCGTGAGCGTGAGCGGACCCGATGCGTTGACGTTCCTGCAATCGTTGCTGAGCCAGGACCTCGACGACCTTGCCGTCGGCGACACGCGCCACGCGTTGTTGCTCGAGCCACAAGGGAAGCTGATCGCGGACCATCACGTCGTGCGCGTCGCCGAGGACGACTATTGGTTGCGGTGTGAGCCCGAGGTTGCTGCTCAACTGGCGAGTGGACTTGCCCGATTCAAGATTCGCGTCAAGCTCGCAATCGAGGATCGCACTGCGCAAAGCCGTCGAGTCATCGTGTGCGGACCGCACGCGGCCGAGGTCGTTCCGGTCGCTCCGACCGGCGTTGGCGTCGTGCGAACGGACTGGACCATCGACTCGCTCGTGGTGTCGAAATTCGAGTTCATCGGGCCGGCGGAACTCGTCACCGGCATCGAGCTCGGCACGATCGAACCTGCCGACGCCGAAGCGCTGGAGACGCTGCGGATCGAAGCGCGCGTGCCACGCCAACCGCACGACATCGACGAACGCACGATCGCGCAAGAGGCCTCGCTCGATGTTGACGCGGTGAGCTTCACCAAGGGCTGTTTCGTCGGCCAGGAATTGGTGTGTCGAATCGACAGCCGCGGGCACGTCAACCGCACGTTGCGGAGAATCACGGCGAGCGCGCCGATACCGTTGGCAGCCGATGTCAGCTACGAGGGCAAGATCGTCGGCTCGATCACCAGTTCGGCGATCTCGCCGCGATCGGGTCCGATCGCTTTGGCCACGCTGCGTCGCGAAGTCCCGGCAGGGGCGCCGATCACGGTCGGCGATCTCGGCGCGACCTGCCTCGACGGGCCATGATCCTGAGGGTGCAGGCCGTTTCGCCGCCCGGAAACTCCCCGAAACCGTCGAACCGAGGCCAAATCCGCCGATGGAGACGCGGTGAAACCCACTCGACACGCGCGCGTTCGTCATCGATTCGCGGCCATCGCGACCATCGTGTCCGGATTGACTCCGCTCGTTCTGCTTACCGGGCCGACGCCTGCGCACGCGGCCATCGACCCTGGGCATCCCGACTTCGACGGCGACGGTATCGGTGACTGGGCGGTAGGAGCCGCGGGCGAGAACAACGGAGCCGGGGGCGTCTACACGTTCTACGGCGCAGATCCGAAAACCACTGCGCGAACGCAGTACTGGACGCAAGACACTCCAGGGATCCAGGGGACCTCCCACGTCGACGATGCGTTCGGCGCGGCAGTGGTTGCTGCCGACTTCAACAACGACGGGTTCAGTGACTTGGCGATTGGTGTGCCGGGAGAACGCGTCGGTGGCCGCCGCAACGCTGGCGGCGTGCAGGTCATCTACGGCTCGGTCACGGGACTGCAACCTGCGGGCAACGAGTTCTGGACGCAAGACCGCGGTGCGATCCAGTCACGCTCTGAAGTCAACGAACTGTTCGGTACGTCGTTGGCCGCAGGCGATTTCGACGCGGACGGTCGCTCCGACCTCGCCGTCGGCGCGCCGGGCGAACTCGTCGGGCGAGCGCCGGGTGCCGGCGCAGCGTTTGTGCTGCGAGGTTGTGCGTGTGGACTCACCGACGCGAAGTCGCAGCGGTTCACCCAAGATGTCAGCGGCATGCCTGGCACGGCTGGGCGTGACGACAACTTTGGCTTCTCGCTCGCGGTCGGCACGTTCGGGGGCGACGCGATCGACGATCTTGCGATCGGCGTACCCGGTGACCGCGTGTCGAATCGCGTTGGCGCAGGGGGAGTGCACGTGCTGCGTGGACGTGCGACCGCAGGGCTCACGGCGAACGGCGGTCAGTTCTGGAACGAACCGTTACTGCAGTTGCCCGAGACGAACGGAGCCGAGGAGTACGACTTCTTCGGGTTCAGCATTGCGGCGGGCGACCTGAATCTCGACGGCGTCGACGACATCGCAGTCGGCGCGCCCGGCGAATACTCCGGATCCATTCCGTTCTCGGGTGCCGTCATGACGATCTTCGGTGATGGTTCGATGCTCGGCCGTGCCGGCGCGCAGTACCTGAGCCAGGACACCCCCGACATGCCCGGCAAGAACACCAAGTTCCAAGAGTTCGGCCACACGGTCCACGTGGCGCCGATCGGCAACGTCGACGGGGGAGTCGCCGACGACTTCTTGGTGATCGGCGTGCCCTACGAAGACATCAACGGCGTCGCCGATGCCGGGCTGGTGCATGTGCTCCCGCCGAGCGTGTCCGGTGTCGTGGCATCGGGAAGCGCGATGTGGCACCTCGACTCCAACGGTCTTGCCGGTGACCCGACGATCGGTGGTTGGTTCGGCATCACCCTCGGTTCGGTCGACACCGACGCCGACGGGCAATCGGAGCTGTTGGTCGGCTCGCCAGGCGAGGACGTGGGCGATGTTCTGGGCGCGGGCGGAGTGACTCGCTTCGGCGACGAAGGCGCTGAACCGACCGCGAGCGGGTCGTTCCATCGAACCGAAGCCAGCGATTTCGTCAGCGGCCGGGCCGCACGCACCGACTTCTTCGCCAGCGCGCTCACGTCGGGCTAACCGAGTCGTCGGGTCGAATCCGCCAGCGATCACTCGGCGGTGCCGTGTCGGCACGTCGAGGACTCAACGCGGCAATCGGACGATGAATCGGGATCCGGTCGGCATGACGTTGTCGACCGATACCGATCCGTGCATGGCCAACGCGAGTTCGCGAACAATGGCGAGGCCGAGCCCGGTGCCCACGGAGCGCCCCGGCGACGATCGCACGGTGTGCAGGCGTTCGAAGACCCGGGACAGCTCGTCGGGGGCAACGCCAGGCCCGTCGTCGGTCACCTCGATCTGCACCGCGTCCGCCGACGTGGTGACGGCGACTTCGACCGCTCCGTTCGCGAATTTCAGGGCGTTCTCGATCAGGTTCGCGACGATCTGCGCGACGCGCTCGGGGTCGAGCGTCATCGGCACGGGTTCGCTCGGCTGACACGTCAACGAGATCGAGTGGTCGGCCGCGCTCGGTGTGAAACCTCGGACCGTGTCGTCGATCAGCGTTGCGAGATCGATCGGGATCGGGTGCAGCGAGAACTCGCGTCGGTCGAGTCGTCCGAGGTCGAGCAAGTCGCGCACGAGCCGTTCCAGCCGCCGCGCTTCGCTGGTGATGATGTCTGCGGCCCGGCGGCGTTCTGTCGGGTCCGAGTGGTCGAGCGTCCCGTCTCGGAGGGCCTCGGCGTAGCCGCGGATCGAGGTCAACGGTGTGCGAAGGTCGTGCGAGATCGACATCAGGAACGCCCGCTCGTTGGCCCGGGCGGCTTCGAGGTCCGAAGCCATACGGTTGATCGTTCCGGCGAGTGACGCCAGCTCGGATTCGGCGTCGGCGTCGACGGCAACTCGCGCCCGCAGATCGCCACCGGCGATCGCGCTCGCCGCGATGTCGATGTCGTCGATGCGACGGGTGAGCCGACGCGCCAACCAGCTGGATGCTCCGGCCGAGAGGCCCAGGGCGATGAGTGCCGCGATCGCGAACGTTGTCGTGACGCGTCGCTGGGTCGCGGTGTCGATCGGGCCGGTGAGCACGATGACGAGCGCGTGATTCGCGTCGTTGCCCGCGACGACGTCGGCGCGGTGGGCAAGGTCGTTTCCGGCACCGGTCGTGAACCCGTTTCGTCGAAGTTCGTCACCGCGTAGATCGACTTCGTCGAGGCCGGGCGGCAATGTCAACAGCTCGACCAACTCGGGCTCGCGTCGCTCGAGCTGACCGACGAGCCGTCGAGACACCTCGTTGCCCTGGAGAATCGCGCCTTGGCGATCGACCCACACGAGACGGGCATCGCTGACCTGCGCGCCGCGCGCCAGCTGAATGAACTGACGAAGGAGTTCCGCGTTGCGCGTCGTCGAGCGGTTTTGCCGATCGTTCGCGCCATCGTCGACGGCGCTTCCGAGCCGGTCTTGGATGTCCTGGGTGAGGTCACGCAGCCGAACGCTCTGATCGGCCAGTCGATCGTCCGCGGCCGAACGGGCGACGCCGCGAACGCCGAGCCACGTGAGGCCAGCGGCGATGAACAACACGCCGCTCGCAACGACCAGGATCGCCAAGGTCAACCGGCGACGCAGCGTGGGACGCTCCGGCACGCTCAGGATCGTTCGAGTCGGTAGCCGATCCCGCGCACCGTGGTGATGGTTGCGGCATTCGCGATCTTCTTGCGGACCTGGGCGACGTGCACGTCGACGGTGCGGGAGTCGCCGAACCAGTCG
>SXIR01000053.1 GCA_005772765.1 Actinomycetota bacterium | reverse complement strand
TGCGGGAACCGCCGACGACGGGAACCAACAAGATCGTCAAACGAACGCTCGTGTTCGAGAAGTTTCGGCGCGACCGGGTGGGTCCTGACGACCTGTACGTGCGCGGACGCGACGAACCCGAGTATCGACCGTTCTCGCCGACCGACGAAGACGCGTTGCGCGCGTCGTTCGTGCGGTATCAACGCGAACGTTTCTGGGACCTGTGACGGAGTCGATGTGAACCTCTCGTTCGACGAAGGTGAAGCGAGGTTCGCGGCCGAGGTCCGGTCGTGGCTGCACGCCCACCTCGATCTGCCACCTTCGTTCTCGACGATCGAGGACGAGATCGCTTGGGGCAAGGCGTGGCAAGCGAAGCTGGCGGCCGGGCGCTGGGTCGGCATCCATTGGCCCGCTGAGTTCGGCGGGCGAGGCGCGTCGCCGGTGCAGGTGGCGATCTTCAACATGGAGTACGCGCGGTCGCGGGCGCTGCAACCCGTCAATCGGGTGGGGATCAACCTCGCGGGGCCGACCTTGTTGGCGCACGGGACCGACGCGCAAAAGGCGCGCTGGCTGGCGAACATCCTCGACGCGAGCGAGATCTGGTGTCAGCTGTTCAGCGAACCCGACGCCGGGAGCGACCTCGCCGCGTTGACGACCCGGGCGGTGAAGGTCGACGGTGGATTCCTGCTCACTGGTCAGAAGGTCTGGACCAGCTACGCCCAGTTCGCGAGCTTCGGTATCTGTCTCGCCCGAACCGACTCGGACGCGCCCAAACACCAGGGCATCTCGTATCTCGTCGTGCCGATGGACTCGCCAGGCATCGAGATTCGCCCGCTCGTCCAAATCACGGGCGAAGCCGAGTTCAACGAGGTGTTCCTCGACGACGTCTTCGTGCCCGACGATCACCTCGTCGGGCCGCTCCACTCGGGCTGGGCCGTGGCCAACACGACCCTGGCCCACGAGCGCGGCACAGCCTTTCCGTTCAAGGAGCAGGTCGTCCACGAGGTGTATCTCGACGAGCTCTATCGGCTGGCTGCCGCCAACGGGACGCTCGATGACATCGAGGTGGCCGACGCCCTGGCCCAGAGCTTCGTCGAGCTCCGGGTCCTGCGCCTGCACAACTGGCGGACGCTTTCCCGGCTGGCCCGGGGGGTCGAACCCGGCCCCGAGAGCAGTTATGTGAAGCTGCAGTGGACCGAGACCACCCAGCACCTGTCCGAGACCGCCATGGCGATCGTGGGCCCCGAGGCGCCACTCAGCGGCCGCTGGCAGCGCCAATGGCTCTGGAGCAAGGCGGCTTCGATCGCCGGTGGGACCTCCGAGGTCCAGCGCACCATCATCGGGGACCGAATTCTGGATCTTCCGCGGTGAGGCGCTTGCGCTGGTAGCGTCGTACCGCGGTTTCGCGCACCTGCGGATCGGCCCCGGCGCATCGAGTCGGTGAAACATGAAAGAAAGCAAGGCAGCTCCATGCCGACTGGCACTGCGAAGTGGTTCAACAGCGAGAAGGGTTTCGGGTTCATCACCCAGGAGGGTGGCCCCGACGTCTTCGTGCACTTCTCGCAGATCGAGATGCAGGGTTACAAGGCCCTGAACGAAGGACAGCAGGTCGAGTTCGAGGTGGGCCAGGGCCCGAAGGGCCCCCAGGCTCAGAAGGTGCGCCCCGTCTGATCGAGCAGCAACCTGTTTCGTAACGAACGGCCGACCCGCAAGGGTCGGCCGTTTCGCGTTGGGTCGTGTGCGTGTCGACCCGCGCGGTGCCACGGCGACACCGTGTCGGGTCGCGGTCAAACGATGTCGAGGAGTCCGGTCAGGTCGGCGAACTCGTACGTGGTGGTCGCGTCGCTCGGGCGGGTGTGGTCGGGGTCGCGGTCGGAGCGACGGACGTAGACCGGTGTGAGCCCGGCGGCCGCCGGACCTTCGACGTCGCAACTCCAGGTGTCGCCGACGAACAACACCTCAGCGGGGTGCGCGTCGACGAGCTCGAGGGTGTGTTCGTAGATGTGCGGGTGGGGTTTGCGAGCCCCGACCCACGCACTGCTCACCATGTCGTCGACGTGGTCGTGCAGGCCAGCATCGACAACGGCTTCGCGCAAGTCCCAATCCCAGTTGCTACAGATCAGGAGCTGTGCGTTGCGGCGGCGCAGTTCGGCAAGAACGGCCGCGGTCTCGGGGTATGCCTCCATTTCGCCGACGCCCCACGCTGCACGCAATGCGGTGTTGACGGGTTCGTGGTGCTCGTCGTCGACGCCGAGGTCTCGCAGCAACCCGAGGAAGCGTGCCCGTTGCCAGTCGATGTAATGCTCACGCGACAACGAGTGCTCGTGGTGCGTGGTTCCGTCGATGCCGTCGTTGAAGAACCGCCAAATCGCGTCGTCGTCTGCGGTGTATCCGTAGCGCGCCAGAATGTCGCGCAGCGGCTCCGAGTCGCCCCGACGAATCGCCAGCGTCCCGTAGAAGTCGAACACAACTGCTGTGTAGGGACCGGCCTCACGCGAACTGACGGGCCGGCCGGCGAATGGAGTCGTCACATGGCCTCGGTCTCGTCCCCCGGATGAACTTCGTGATGGCGAACTCTACGGGTTCGCCATCACGGCCGACGCCGCCGGGCGGGAGTGGGGGGCGGGCGACCGTCCGATGGCTTCAGGCGAGCGCCGCCAAGACCTCGTCGAGGGGTGCGTGGTCGGTGCTGTCTCGGTCGATGTGGCGGTACCGAACGACATCGCCTGGGCCGATGACGAACGTCGCGCCGAGTTGGGTCACTCGCTTGCCGGCCTTGTGCACCCGATGCCCGCGCTGGCGGGTCTGTCGGGATGCTGCCCACGTGCGCGGGTGGAACAGTCCGACGAACGAACTCGACTGCACGGCTGCCGCGCGTGCTGCTGCGGCGTCGTCGTCGACGAGGACCGGATACGGGATCTGTTCGTCGCGCACGAATGCGGCGGCGTAGTCGTGATTGCCGGTACCAATCGCGACGACGCTGGCGCCGGCGTCATCGATCGACGGAAGTGCGTCGCGCAACTGCGCGGCGTGCTCGCGGCAGTGCAGTCAACCGAAATGGCGGAGGAACACGAGCACGACTGGGCGATCCGCCCAGAGATCCCCGAGCCGACGCTCCGCTCCAGTGTGATCGGTCAGTGTGAGGTCGCGAAGTGCCGTGGTGTCCATGACCGGGCAGACTACGCAGGTGCCTCGTCCCCTTGCATTCGTCACCGGCGCGAGCCGGGGCATTGGCAAACAGATCGCGATCGCGTTGGCGGCGGCCGGCTATGACGTCGTCATCACCGCCCGCACGGTCAACGAAGGCGAAGCGATCGATGAACGCAGCGGCGTGCCGTTGCCGGGCAGCCTCGAAGTCACCGCCGAGGCGTGCGAAGCCCTCGGTGCCGCCGTCATGCCATTGCCGATGGACCTGCTCGACGATGTATCGGTCGACACCGCATGTCGTCTGACCGTGGAGCAGTGGGGTGCCCCCGATGTCGTGGTCAACAACGCAATCTTTCAAGGTCCGGGCACCACGAGTCGGTTGCTCGATACGCCGTTCGACGCGCTCGAAAAGTCGTTCCACGGCAATGTCTTGGCCCAGTTGCGCATCATCCAGCGTCTCGCGCCCACGATGATCGACGCCGGAGGTGGCACGATCGTGAACGTCGTGAGCGCGGCCGGGATGTTCGATCCGCCTCGCCCGGTCGGTGAAGGCGGCTGGTCGATCGCGTACGGATCGTCCAAGGGTGCGATGGTGCGCGCCACCGGCACACTCGCCCTCGAACTCGGCGCTTCGGGCATGCGGATCATCGGCCTCGAACCAGGTCTGGTACTCACCGAGCGCATGCAGGCGTTGCACGGCAACGAGTATCTGGTCGCGTCGGGCGGTGCGAGCACCACCCCTGAGGTCATTGGCCGGGTGCTCGTCTGGTTGGTCACGGACCCAGGCGCCGCACGGTGGGTGGGGAAGAACGTGCACGCACAACCCCTGGCGACGAAACTGGGCTATCTCCCTGCCGATGAGAGTGGGTGAGGCGCGGGAGACTCGGGGGCGTTCGCGCCGCAACGATGTTGGTCGTCATGGTGCTGCTGTTGGTGCCTGGCGGTGTCGTCGATGCCGCCCCGGACAACACCGCACCCGATGTCGCTGGCCTCGCGCTGACGCCGGCGTCGGTGTCGACGACCGCGGGGCCGGGTCTCGTCACCGCCACGATTCGGCTGACCGATGACCTCGCCGGGCTCTCGATCGGCGGCACCGTCCCGCTGACCGAGATCCGACTCACGGGTCCGACGGGTCAACAGGTCACGCGTGGGTGGTTCTCGCAGGCGAACCGCATCAGCGGCAGTCCGCTCGACGGCATCTATCGAACGGTGCTGACCGTTCCCCAGCACGCCGAACCCGGCACGTGGACCGCGTCGGTCGTGACCTATGACCAGGCTGCCAACACCCAGACGTTGACGCCGGCGATGCTTGCCGCCGCAGGTTTTGCGAGCACGGTGAATCAGACCGGCGCCGGCGATACGAACGCACCCAGCGTTGTGGCGTTCTCGGTCTCGCCCACGTCGGTCGACACAAGCCTTGCGAACCAGACCTTGACGTTTTCGGTTCGGATCACTGACGACTTGGCTGGCGTTTCGGCCGGTACCTCTGCCGCACCGAGTCAGGTGACGATGCGCGGCCCGACGGGGAGCCACACCGTGTCGGCCACCTTCGGGACTGCGCAGCGCGTCAGCGGCAGTTCGCTCGATGGTGTTTATGCCGCATCGACGACGATTCCGCGCTGGAGCGAGCAAGGCATCTGGTCGGTGCAGTCGTTGGTCGTGCGCGACAACGTCGGCAACGCGAGGACGTTGCTCGCTCCCGACCTCGTCGGCGCGACGTTCCAGACGACGTTCACGCAGGCGGGTGCCGGAGACATCGTGTCGCCTCGGTACCGCGCGTTCACGATCACGCCGTCGTCGGTCGACACCAGCACTGGGTCGGCATTGCTCGTCTTTCGGGCGCGGCTCACCGACGACATCAGCGGTGTCGCATTCGGTGTGAGCGACACGCCCAGCGAGGCGTTGTTCCGTTCGCCATCCGGCGATCAAGAAGTCATCGCCCAGTTCGGCAGCCAGCAACGAACCTCGGGAACGCAGTTCGACGGCTGGTACGAGTACGCGGTGACGTTGCCTCCTGGGTCCGAGCAGGGTGTGTGGACGCTCGTGCACGCCCGACCTGTCGACGCCGCGCACAACGCGTCGACGCTCAGCGCAACGGAGTGGGCCGCGGCCGGACTCCCGGTCAGCTTCGAGGTCCGAAGCGACGGCACCCCGAGCGCGCCGCGCAGCGTCAACGCGGTCAAGTCGGGTGCGAACGGCGTGTCGGTGAGTTGGCTCACGCCGTCGGTCTCCGGTTCGAGCGCGATCTCGGGCTACACCGTGTCGGCGAGCCCCGGAGGCCGAACCCTCGACGTGACCGGCCCGGCGAACAACGCCACGATGACCGGCCTGGCGAACGGCGTCACGTACACCTTCCAGGTACAGGCACGAAATGCGGCCGGTGCCGGTTCGATCTCGGCACCCAGCAATCCGGTGACGATTGGTGACATCCCCGACCTCGGTGCCCCCAACCTCACCGCGCTCTCGCTCACGCCCGTCGTCGTACAGACCACGAGCGGTCCGGCGACCGTCACCATCGACATCGGTCTGACCGACGACGCCAGCGGACCGACCGAAGACCCGGGCGCACTCAGTTCGATCACGTTCACCCCGCCGAGCGGCACCAACCCGCGCACGGTCACGTTCGGTCCGAATCAGCTGCTCTCCGGCACGCCGACGAGCGGCAGCTATCGCACATCGCTGACGCTGCCGCAGGGGAGCGAGCAAGGCGCGTGGACCGTGAGCACGATTGTTCTGCGCGACGTCGCGGGTCACGCCCGAACGGTCACCACCGCGCAACTCGTGGCCGCTGGGCGACCGTCCGTGATCGTCGTGCAATCGGCGACACCACCGTCGGCACCGATGGCGGTGAGCGCCGCAGCGGGGAACGCCAACGCGACGGTGAGTTGGCTGCCACCGTCGAGCGATGGTGGGGCACCGATCACCGGCTACCTCGTGACGTCGAGCCCCGGGAACAAGACGGCCACGGTTGGCACGGGACTCACCGCCGCCGTCGTCACCGGACTCACGAACGGCACGCCATACACGTTCACGGTCAAGGCAATCAACGCCGTCGGCACCGGCCCCGCGTCGGCTCCGTCGAATCAAGTCACGCCCGGCGGCACCGATCTCGTCACGCCGACGCTCGCGTCGTTCACCATCGCGCCGTTGCAACTGTCTGGTTCGCCGAACACGCAAACGGTCGCGGTCACGGCACGGATCACGGATGCGGGCAGCGGCGTCGCTGACGCCGCGCCGCTGTCGAGCGTGTCGTTCGCCCAACCCGACGGTACGGCGGCGGGTTCGTTGGTATTCGGACCCGCCCAACGGATCAGTGGAACGATCTTCGACGGTACCTACCGTGCCGATCTGATCGTTCCCGGTAACCCGATGAGTGGAACCTGGCCGGTCACCTCCGTGATCGTGCGCGACAAGGCCGGCAATCAGGTGACGATTGCGCCGAGCCAACTGTCCGCAGTCGGATTCCCGACGAGTTTCTCGGTCGACGATCAGCGAGTGCCCGACGCTCCAACGAACGCGAGCGCGACAGCAGGTTTCGCGAGCGCGACGGTGACCTGGTTGCCGCCGGTCGACGAAGGTTCGACACCGATCGTCAGCTACACGGTGACCGGCGTCCCCGGTGGACAGACCGTGACCGTGGCGGCAACCGAAACGAGCGCGGTGGTGAACGGACTCACCAACGGGGTCAGCCACGTCTTCGTCGTCGTTGCCACCAACTCGGCGGGCAACAGCGCACCCTCGGCGCCATCGAACGCGGTCACCCCGGGTGGGCCCGACACCGGTCCGCCGGTCTTGGTCACGCTCGCGGTCGATCCGGTCACCCTCGAGACGCAAAGCGGCGCCAAGACCGTGACGGTGACCGCGCAGATCACCGACGGAGTCTCGGGCCTGACCGATGTCGCGCCCCGCTCGTCGTTGTTGGTGCGGTCGCCGACCGGAGCCGAGACATCGATCGAGTTCGGAGCGACGCAACGCACGACGGGGACCGCCACCGATGGGGCCTACGCAATTGCGATCGGATTGCCGCAGAACGCAGAACAGGGTGCCTGGGTCCTTGCAGGAATGGTGTTGCGTGACGCGGCCGGGAACCAGGCGGTGATCGCCGAGGCCGACATTGCGGCCGCGGGATTCCCGACGGGTTTCACGGTGACCGCGGCGACGCCGCCCGCCGCGCCGACGAATGTCGAGTGTCGTTGGACCGGCGCTGCGATTCGGGTCAGTTGGGCCGCGCCGGTCGATCGTGGTTCGAGTCGGATCTCGACCTACACCGTCACGGCTTCGCCCGGCGGTGCGGTGTTGACAACCGCTGGCACGCACGTCGATTTCACGACGCTGCGCGTTGGGCGGGCCTACTCGTTCACGGTGCGAGCGAGCAACGGCACCGGGACCGGACCGGCGTCGGTCGCCTCGGGGTTGTGCACGGTGGGGCTCGACACCGGGGGTGTGGGCAATCCCGTGCGTCCGGCCGATCGACCGATCGGTGGTGTCCTCGACGACGCCAAGGACAAAGCCATCACCCGCTGACGCTCGCCTGGCTGCCTGTCAGCGCGCAGTCAGCGCGCAGTCAGCACGTAGTTGCCGAGGTCGTCGAGGTCGGCGCGCATCGTTGGTGGCACGACGACAACCGTGAAGGCTTCTTGGATCAGTGCCGGACCTTCGATGCGCGCGCCCGCGCCAAGCGTCGTGCCGTCGTAGACCGGTGTGTCGATCCACTCACCGAAGTACGCCGAGCGTGTATCGATGCGAGCCGTCGCCGCGTCGGCCACGGTGCCGATCGCAGCGAGGCGACTCGGCTTCTGGGTCCGGCCGCGTGCAGTCAGCCGCGCACCGCGGACCAAGGGTTGCTGGTTCACGAAGCTGAAACCGCGCTCGTCGGCGTGTTGTGCGTGGAATCGTTCGGCGAGGTCGAGCAAGTGCGCCTCGTCGAGTCCGATGCCTTCGGTGAGCGGCACGCTCATGTCGAAGTTCTGGCCCGGGTAACACATCTGCGCGAACAGGCAGATCTCGATCGAGTCCGAGTCGAGGCCCGCAGGTTCGAGTTCCTTGTTCGCTTCGGCGAGGAGTTCGTGGAGCAGCGTTCGCATCCGTGTGACGTCCAGGAGCGACAGTGGCGTGACGTAGCTGCGGACGATGTCGACGACGTAGTCGGCAACGAGAACCCCGAGCGCCGAGAACGCTGGGGCGGATTTCGGCACAACGATACGTTCGATGCCGAGTTCCGACGCGATCGCCCACGCGTGCACAGGGCCGTTACCGCCGTACGCGATCAACGACAAACCACGTGGGTCGGCCCCATAGCCCGCCAGCACCTTGCGAGTCGCGTTGGCCATGTTTGCGTTGACGATGCGTTCGATGCCCCAGGCCGCCTCGGTGAGATCGAGACCGAGGGGGTCGGCAACGTCGCGCTCGATCGCAACGCGGGCGGCGTCGACATCGAGCGACATGCGGCCTCCGGCGAATCCGGTCGGTGGGAGATAACCGAGGACCGCGTCGGCGTCGGTGACGGTCGGCCGCGTTCCGCCTCGTCCATACGCAACGGGTCCAGGTGTGGAACCGGCCGACTCTGGGCCGACGAGCAACGCGCCCTGACGAACGCGCGCGATGGAACCGCCGCCGGCGCCGACCGATTGCACGTCGACCATGGGCATGCCGATGTAGTAGCGGTAGCGCCAGTTCCAGTCGGTCTTGATCTCCGGTCGCCCACCCCGGACGAGACACAGGTCGTAGCTCGTGCCGCCCATGTCGACCGCGACGAAGTCGTCGATGCCGGCCATGCTCGCGGACACAGTTGCGCCCATCACGCCGCCCGTCGGTCCGCTGGCAAGCACGTTGACGGCGCGGCGCGCGACATAGTCGGGGGGCATGACCCCGCCGGTGCTCTGCATGATGAGGAGGGGCCCGGCGAAACCCGCGGCTCGGAGCTCGGATTCGAGGTTGCCGATGTAGCCCGCGAGCTTCGGAGCGAGGTACGCGTTCACCAACGTGGTCGACACGCGCTCGAACTCGGGCCCGCGGGGCATGACCTCGTGCGAGAGCGTGATGTTCGCGACCTCGGGGAACTCCTCGAGCACGATCTCGCGGGTGCGCAGCTCATCGTCGGGACTCACGAACGAGAACAAGTACATGACGGCAATCGACTCGACGCCCAGAGCACGCAGGCGGCGCACGCCCCCGCGCACTGCGTCCTCGTCGAGCGCAAGGACCGACTCGCCCACGTAGTTGGTGCGCTGCGGGATGGCGATGCGCGCCCGTCGGCGGGCGATCGGCGTCGGGCCTGGAGCCGACGGGTCCCAGATCTCTTCTTTGTGGCAACGCCGCAGCTCGATCTCGTCGCGGTGACCTTCGGTGACGAGCAGCCCTGTCGGCGCACCGTTCATCTCGATCATCGTGTTGTCGCCGGTCGTGGTGCCGTGCACGACGATGTCGACGTGCGCGCAGAACTCCGAACGGGTCAGGCCGAACCGCTGGGCGAGTTCACCGATCCCGTTCATGACACCGCGGCTTTGATCGTCGAGCGTGCTCGGGGTCTTGTCGAGCACGAGCTCGCCCTCGGAAGTCACGCAGATGAGGTCGGTGAACGTGCCACCGACGTCGACGCCGATTCGATACCGGGTCGTCGGGTTCACTGGGCGTTCCGACGTTCGGCGCGCACGGTGGCAGTTGCGTCATCGTCGATGCTGAGTGAGAGGTCGGCCAGCGATCCGCGCAGCACGACGCCGTAGTCGCGTTCGGCTCCCTCGATCGAGACGTATTCGTCGAGCACGTCGTCGAGCACCGCCGCAGGGTCGCGGTCGAGCGGGTTTCCCCATCCGCCACCTCCGCCGTAGTCGTACATCACCCGATCGCCCGCCGCCATCGGCACGTTGTCCGCGGTGTGTGCAACTCGGAACGGGTCGTCGCTGCCGTAGCGCAAGATCATTTCGTTCGGTGCACCGTTGCGGCCGCCGCAGATTCCCACCATCGGATACTTCATGCCGACGACGTAGGTGTACACGGTCGATGGAACCAGCACTTCCTTCTCGTAGTGGCTCCCGCAGATGCCACGCCATTGGCCGGCGCCGCCGCTGTCGGTGCGGTAATCGCGCGACCATTGAATGTGCGGGAACAGGCTCTCGTTGATCTCGGCGGTCGCCTTCCACAAGTTGCCGAAACTCACCGACAACGCGCCCCACGCGTCGAGTCCTTTGGCCGCGTTGCACCAACCCGCGTAGACCTCGGCGCTGTGGTCGACGAACGCTTGTCCGGTGATCGGGTCGACGCCGCGGATGACGGTGGGGATTCCCGTCTTGTAGGTCTGGGGTACGGCCTTGTCGGGCAACACGTGTTGCATTGCGACCGCAATGACCTCACCGACGTCGGCACCTGGATGGTGTGTGCCTGCGCTCACCGGTTTGCCCGGCAGTGGGTTCAAGACGCACCCCTGCGGGACGACGAGCGTGATTGCCTCGAAAAACCCTTCGTTCTTAGGAATTTCGGGATCCATCATCGACGCGATCTGGCCGATCGTGTAACCCCGGGTGTTGCCGAAGGTGCTCCACGCTTGCAGTTCCGGCCGAGTGTCGGAACCGGTGAAGTCCACGGTGAGATCGCTGCCATCGACCGTGATCTTCACGTGCAGGTGCACGTCGGGGTGTCCGAGTGGGTCGTGGTCGACGTAGGCATCGGCCTCGTAGCTGCCGTCGGGCCACGCGGTGACCTCTTCGCGGAAGCGTTTCGCGGCGTAGTCGATCATCGTGTCGACGCCAGATTCGACGAGGGCGACGCCGTGACGATCGATGATCTCTTGGAGTCGCGCCACGCCGAGTTGGGCCGCGCCGATCTGGGCTCGGATGTCGCCGATGTAGTCAGGGATGCGGTTGTTGGTTTGGAGCGCGTACAGCACGTCACGGCGTTCGCGACCCTGATCGATCACCTTGACGACGGGCCAGCGGACTCCCTCGCCCCAGATGTCGTTGGCGGTGACGTTGTAACCGCCGGGAACCGCGCCGCCGGTGTCGCCGTGATGGCATTGAATCGACGCAATGAGGACCATGCGGCGTTCGCCCGTCGCGGGGTCAGGTCCGTACACCGGAGCGAACACGTTGTAGTCGGGGAGGTGTCCACCACCGTGATACGGGTCGTTGGCAACGAAGACGTCGCCTTCGCGGAACTCTTCGGTGCCGAGGAAATCGAGCGCGAATCGCACCGGCAACGTGCTCGTGAGCATGAACTGCGGGATGCCGACCGACAACGCAGCAAGGCGTCCACGGGCGTCGAGGACGGTGGCGTTGCGCTCGTTGCTCTGGTTGAGAATCGGGGTGGTTGCGGTTCGGCTGACGTAAACGGCCATCTCGAAGCAGATGGTTTCCATGCCGTTGCGGATGACTTCGGCGGTGATCGGATCGATATCGATGCGGTCGGCGAGGCGGGCACGCGGCGCCGCGAGACGCATCACATCGACGCCCCGCGGCAGCGGATTCGACATTGGTCCTCCGACCCGTCCCGGCTCGAGCGCCGACCTGACACGGACGTCAGGAATCCTATCGGTGACGCGAAACGGCCGCCGCGGTGCGCGGCGGCCGTCTCGAGTCGGAAGGGTCCGAAGGGTGCTACATGCAGTCGAGCACCTGCTCCTGCATCGCTGCCGCCTGCGTGCTTTCGGGGTCGAGACCAGCCGCCATCAGGTCGCTGAACGCGATCGTCTCCGACATGCAGGTTGCCGCGTCTTCGGGGATGCCTTGGTCGACGAAGAGCGTCACCAGGGTGTCGGTCGAGATGCAGTCGTCGAACAATGGGCCGACGCGTGCGATCATGTCCGGGCCGGGTGTTTCGCCCGACTCGCCGAGTTCCGACAGCTCGCTGAAGCTGAACTCGTCGAGCACGCCGTCGGCGAGGCACTGGATCTCGTCGTCGGGCAGGTCGAAGCCGGCGGTGGACGCGAACCCTTCGGCGAACTCGCGAGCGAACGGCGAGAGGTCCTCGCCGTCGTCGGGCTCGTCGGACGTTTCTTGCGTGGTGTCCTCGGTGGTTTCCGTGTCGTCGGAATCGTCAGCCGTGGTGTTCGAGTCGTCGGACTCGTCGTCGGAACCTTCGGCCGCGTCGATCGGCTTGTCGTCGTCCCCGCCGCAAGCAGCGAATGCGAGAGTGCCGGCTGCGATGACGGCAACGATGGAGTGGATACGGCGCATAGGTACGTCCTTCGTCGATCGATGTCGAGTGTCCGATCGGACGATACGTTCGGATTCCGAGGAAGTCGCGCATGACCGACCCAGGTCTTCGTGTGCGACCACGCAGGGTTGTCTGAGCGACGCGTCGCCCACGCAGCGTGGTGGCGTCGACGCCTGCGCTACGTCGAGGGGGCTCGACTCCACAAGGCGGTGAGCGCGGCCGCGGCCTCGGACGGGCGCAACACGGGCCAGAAGTGTCCGCAGTCGAGCACATGGAGCGAAGCGCCGACACGCGCCGCGAGGCGCTCGCCCATGACGGGCGGCGCGTAGCTGTCGCCGGCGCCCCAGATCACCGCGGCCGGGATTCGATTGCCGAGCGCGTCGACCGCCGGCTGCCACTCGCGACCCACGTCGATCGCAGATCGGTACAACGTCAAGATGCAGGCCTTCATCGTGTCGTCGAGGTGACGGGCCATGTCGGCGGCCGAGGCATCGCCGAGTTCGGGGCCGAGGGCAGCCGCCAACAGATCAGGCGTCATCATCGCCATGACTTGCTCGCCGAGTTCTGGGGTCTGCCACGCCTGCGCGGTGTCGTGCCAGACGTAGTCGACGTCGACGGGTCCGCCGCCACAGGCGAACGTGCGGAACAGGTCCGGGCGGTGCGACACGATGTGTTGCGTCAGCAGGCAACCCCAGTCGTGGCCGACAACGTCGACGGGTTCGCCAATCGCTTCGATCTGTTCGATCAACCACGACGCGTACCCCTCTTTGGTCGCCGTGAAACCGTCGGGCACCGGGGCTGCGAATCCGGGGAGCGCCAACGCAACGGTGTCGTCGCGGCCGACCTCTGCGCGGATCCCATCCCAAATGCTTGCCGTCTCGGGTACGCCATGAATGAAAACTGCCACCATGACCGGAGCAAGGTATCGTCTCGACCGTGGCAGGCAACTGAACGTCGAAGATTCGTTCGAATCCCCGTGACCGCTCAGCGCGGCGCGACGCGGGTTCTCGTCCTCGTCGTACAACCGGTGCTCGTCGCCCCGGTCGTCGACTCCAGATTTGCGGAAAGCCAGATTGCGGAAAAGGTCGCGTCATGTCTGCCACGCTTGTCGCTCGTGATCTCACCAAGTCGTACGGTCCGCACCTCGTGCTCGACCGGGTCACCCTCACGGTCGCACCAGGAATGCGCATCGGTGTGATCGCACCGAACGGCACCGGGAAGACGACGTTGTTACGTCTCCTCGCCGGACTCGATCGCCCCGATGCCGGCGTCGTCGAGCGGCAGCCCGCCGCCGCCACGGTCGGTTTGCTGGCCCAAGAACCCGAACGTCGAGTCGATGAGACCGTCGAACAGTTCCTCGCTCGGCGCACGGGGGTGCGTGCCGCCGACGTCGAACTCGATCTTGCCGCGGTCGCAATCGCCGAGGGACAGCTCGGGGCCGAGGATCGCTATTCCGACGCGCTCGATCGTTATCTCTCGTTGGGTGGGCCGGACTTCGAGGCGAGAGTCGGTGCGGTCCTGGCCGACGTGGGTCTCGACGAACGTTTGCGGCCGGTTTCGATGGCGGCGCTGTCCGGAGGCCAGGCAGCGAAGGCAGCGTTGGCGGCGCTGTTGTTGAGTCGGTTCGACGTGTATCTGCTCGATGAGCCGACGAACGACTTGGATTTCGCGGGGCTCGATCGTCTCGAGGCGTTCGTCTCGACGCTCGACGCACCATGCGTCATCGTGAGTCACGACCGCTCGTTCCTCGATCGTGTCGTGACAGCAGTGTTCGAACTTGACGAACACTCGCATTCCGGAAGTTTGTTCAACGGAGGCTGGCAGGCCTATCTCGACGAGCGAGCGGTGGCGCGTCGCCATGCCGAGGACGAATACGACGACTACGTCGACCAGCGCGACACGTTGAAGGCGCGTGCGCAGCGCGAAGCCGAATGGTCGCACCAAGGCGTGAAGAAGGCGAAGCGCAGCGGCGAAACCGACAAGTACATCCGTCAGTTCAATCGGGCGTCGTCCGAGCGGGTCGCCGCCAAAGCGAAACGGACCGAGAAGGCAATGGACCGACTCGCGGTCGTCGAAAAGCCGTGGGAAGGATGGGAGCTCCGGTTGACGTTCACGGAGTCGCCTCGAGGGGGCGCGGTGGTCGCGAAAGCCGACGAGGTCGTGGCCCAACGCGGCGACTTCGTCCTCGGCCCGGTCTCGGTGGAACTCGGTCACGGCGAACGCGTGGCGCTCGTGGGGGCGAACGGCAGTGGCAAGACGACGTTGCTGCGCGTGCTCCTCGGTGAACTCGATCCGGTGTTGGGGCACGCAACCCTCGGTCCCGGCGTTGTTGTGGGCGTCCTCGATCAACGCCGCTCGCACTTCGCGGGGACGTCGTCGTTGCTCGACGACTTCGTCGCGGCGACCGCGACGACGATCACCGAAGCACGTTCGTTGTTGGCGAAGTTCGGTCTCGGAGCCGAACACGTGGCGCGCGGTGTCGATACGTTGTCGCCGGGAGAACGAACTCGAGCCGAACTCGCTCGATTCGTTGCGGTCGGCGTCAATTGCTTGGTGCTCGACGAACCGACGAACCACCTGGATCTGCCGGCGATCGAGCAACTCGAATCCGCACTCTCGACGTTCTCGGGAACGCTGTTGGTCGTCACCCACGACCGCGCCTTGCTCGACGCCCTCACGTTGACCCGACGCATCGAACTGGATCAGGGACGCTTGATTCGCGACGAGCCGCTCTGACGTGCTCACCGATGGCTGCTGGTTGCCGACGGACGTCGGCCATCGCCTGCTGCCGTCGTCGCGCCAGGGCCGATGCCCGGTGGTTCGCGCCCGACCGACCTACCCTGGGTCATGGTCCTTCCCATGCTGCGCGCCATCGTCGTTGCTGTTGTCTCGTTTGCGGTGGCCGCCGGTTGTTCGGATTCACAACGTTCCGGAGACTCGACCACGTCGCGCGCCGCGTCGAGCACGACGGAGACGACCGGAAGCAAGGTCACCACGACGAGTCCCGAGACCACATCGACAGCGGCGACGACGACGACGGGCGCGCCCCCGACCACGGTGGCGCTCGCCCCGCTGACGTTGACCGGTGATGGCGTCGGAACGCAAGCATTCGGCGCGTCGGCCGATGCGGTCGTCTCGGCGCTGGTCGCCGAACTTGGCACACCCGTCGACGACCGCGTCGAAACGGCCGTGTCGTCCAGCTATGGCGTGTGCCCCGGCAATCAACTTCGGGTCGTGGAGTGGGGTGGTTTCGCGGTGCTGTTCAGCGACGGGGCCACGCCGTACGCGCCCGGCGGAACGTTCACGTTCTTCGACTGGCAACTTCGCAATCTGGGCGCGGCCACCCCGCCGTTGTCGACCCGCGAAGGCATTGCCTTGGGCGATCCGATCGGCGAACTGCGCAGTGCGTATCCGGGCGCGGCCCTCGTCGACGACGAGATCGTCGGCCCGAGTTTCAACGTCGGACCGGCAACCGATTCGTTGCGAGGTTCGCTGACGTCCATCAACGATGACGGCACCGTCGTCGCGCTTGCAGCCGGGAGCGCGTGCGGCGAGTAGCCCGTCGCGCGGTCGCGCTGTTCGCAGCGCACGGGACCGATCGTGACGTTCCGAAATCAGGCGAACAGCACGTCGGCGAGTCGATCGTGATGCCAGCTCGTCGTACCGAACTGCGTTTCGGCGACCGTGGCCCGCCGCAGGAACAAGTGCAGATCGTGCTCCCACGTGTAGCCGATCCCGCCGTGGATTTGGATCGAGTCTTTCAGGCACCGCCGCGCCGCGACGCCCGCCGCGGCTTTGGCGACGTGACACGCGCTCGTCCGGTCGGCATGATCGGCATCGATTGCCATCGCCGCGTAGTGCAGGGCGGCGGTCGCGCGTTCGACGAGCAGCGACATCTCGGCCAGCTTGTGTTGGATTGCCTGGAAGCTTCCGATCGGCCGGTCGAACTGCTCGCGTTCCTTGGCGTACTCGAGGGCCATCGAAAAGCAACGGCGTGCCGCGCCCAACGTCTCGGCGGACGCGAGTGCGAACGAGCGATCGAGAAACGCGCGCCACTGCATTGGAGTACAGGGAATCGCCGCGCCGATTTCGTCACCGGTGTCCCAGCGGAAGTACTTGCGTGATGGATCGACGGTTTCGATCTCTGCCAGCGCCGATGGTCCCGGGTGCGGCAGGATCGTCACGAACATCGCATCGTCGGTCGCGCTGACCACGGCGATGAGTTGTGCGAGATCCGCATCGGGGATGAACGTCTTCACGAGATCGTCGTTGGCGTGCCAGATCCCCTGACTGTCGGCAGCGGCGACCGTTCCGACCACTTCACCGGCCGCGACCGCGTCGCGCAACGCCGAGTCCGCGTCGATCGCTTCGAGCAATCCAGCGAACAGGCCGACGCTGGCGAAGAACGGCCCTGGGGCTGCGGCGTAGCCCAACTCATCGAACACGAGGCACGCGTCGGTTGCGTCGCCCCGCCCGAGTTCGGCGAACCCGCGCAGGTGCTCCCACAGTGGTGCGTGCGCGCCACGACAGTCGTGATGCTCGCGCAGCAGCGAAGGCGGACACTCGTTGGCCAACACCGTTCGGAGTGTGTCGACGAGGAGCTGTTGTTCGTCGGTGAGCGTGAAATCCACGGCGGTTGTCCTGGTCAGGCCCGGGGAAGCCCGAGCACGCGTTGGGCGATGATGTTGCGTTGGATCTCGCTACTCCCGCCCGCGATGGTGTTGGCGAAGCTGACGTAGAAACTGGTGACCCATCGGCCGGTGTCGTCGCCGAGTGTGGTGGGCGATCCGGCGCCCGTCGCGGCCCCGAACGGGCCGAGGAGTTCCATGCCGAGTTCGAACGCTGCCTTGCCGGCTTCGCTGCTGGCCATCTTCATGTAGCTGTGTTCCGGTGCGCTGCTGCCCTGGGCGTAGCTCGCAAAGCCCTTGTAGCCGAGGCTGCGCAAGCTCGAAGCCTGTTCGAACATCGAGGCGATTGCCCGGCGCACGCCCGAGTCGTCGTGACGACCCACGAGTTTTGCGAGATCGACCAGGTCGCGCACGGTCTGTTCGAGCCGGGCGACGCCGTCGACCCAGAGCCCCGCTCGTTCGTGCGCGAGAGAACCCTGCGTCAGCGCCCAGCCCCCGTTGAGCTCGCCAACCAGGTTGGCGACCGGAACCTTGACATCGGTAAAGAACACTTCGGCGAAGTCGGCGTGTCCGGTGATGTGGGTCAGCGGGCGGACTTCGATCCCCGGCGTGTCCATGTCGATGATCAGCAGCGAGATCCCTTTGTGTTTCGGCGCGTCCGGGTCGGTGCGGACGTAACAGAAACACTGCTGCGCAACCATCGCGTAGCTGGTCCAGACCTTCTGACCGTTGACCACGAAGACGTCGCCGTCGCGCACTGCGCGGGTGCGCAGGGAGGCGAGGTCAGAGCCCGCATTCGGTTCCGACATGCCAACGCACCACACCGTGTCGCCACGGATCGCGGCCGGGGCGAGCGAGCGCTGCTGCTCGTTGCCGAACTCGAGCAGGCTTGGCGCAACGATCGCGTACCCGGGAAAGTGTGTCGCACGCGGGATGCGGCGACGGGCGAACTCTTCGAGGTAGATCATCGTTTGTGTCGGCGTGCAGTTGCGACCGCCGAGCTCAGGCGGGTAGCCCGGAATCATCCAGCCATGATCGAACAACGTGGCCTGCCACGCGCGCAGCCAAGCAGGAATCGCATCGCCGCCGCTCGCGTTACCTGGGAAGTCGACGCGGGTCGCTTCGGGCGGTGTCTTCGCTTCGAGGAAAGCCAGCAGTTCGCCACGAAATCGTTCGTCGGTTTCGCTCCAGTCGAGTTTCACTCGCCGACCGGAGTGAAACGGCACGGCATCCGCTTGATGCCGTGGATGAACGCGCTTTGCAGCATGTCGGGATCGCCCGAGATGTGGATGTCGGGGAGTCGATGTAACAACTCTTCGAACATCACTTTGATCTCGCGTCGAGCGAGGTTCGCGCCGAGGCAGAAATGCGGTCCGCCAGCTCCGAAGCCGACGTGTTCGTTCGGTTCGCGTCGCACGTCGAACGAGTACGGGTCCGCAAACTTACGTTCGTCGCGGTTGGCCGAGTTGTAGAACATGACGACCTTGTCGCCCTCGGCGATCTGCTCGTGGCCGATCGTCGTGTCGCGCTGCGCAGTGCGCCGGAAGTGGATGACCGGACTCGCCCACCGCACGATCTCTTCGACGGCCGTGGGGGAGACTCGATCGAAGTCGTCCATCCAGATCTTTCGCTGGTCTGGGTGTTGGGTGAGTGCGAGCATGCCGTGGCTGATTGCGTTACGGGTGGTCTCGTTGCCGGCGACGACCAACAACAAGAAGAACGATCCGAGTTCAGACGTGCTCAACCGATGTCGTCCGTCTTCGTCCTCGACCTCGGCCTGCATGAGCGCCGTCGTGATGTCGTCGCGCGGGTTCGCGAGCCGATCTTCGGCCAAGGCCAGCCCGTACTGGAACAACTCCATGCCCGCGCCCATGAGGTCTTGTGCGCTCGACACGTACTCGGGATCACCGACACCGAGGATGACGTTGGTGAGTTCGAAGATCCGTCTGCAGTCTTCGCGCGGGATTCCGAGCATGTCGCAGATGATCTGCAAGGGCAGCGCCGCCGCGATCTCGCTCACGAAGTCGCACTCGCCGAGCGGCGCGACACGATCGACGATGTCGCGGGCTTCCTTCCGAACGCTGTCTTCGATCCGAGCGACTTGGCGGGGTGTGAATCCGCGGTTGACGATGAGTCGCATCTTCGTGTGTTTGGGGGCGTCCATGTTGATCATCGAGCCCAACCACTCCGCGATCTCAGGCGGGATGTCGCCAATGTTCACGCTCGGCGCGGAGTGAAAGGTCTCGGGATCGCGTGACACCGCCATCACGTCGTCGAATCGGGTGACGGCCCAAAATCCCTTGCCCTCTGGGACCGTGAACATGAGTTCTTCGCCCTCGGGGGGCTCGAAGGTCGGTTCTGCATGGAACGAGACCGGAGCCTCGTCGCGCAACTTGGCGAAGATTCCCTCGCGGTCGGGTCGCATCCAGAGCTCGAGGTCGCCCAGTTTGATGTCGTCGAGCGTGAGCGAGGTAGCAGGCTTGGCCGTCGTCATGGTCGGCAATCTAGGTCGAAGTGCGTCATCCGGACTCCACTAGCGTCGGTCGTCGTGCGCCTTCGAGTTCCGCCCTCGCTCCTGATCGTCACCGCGGGAGTCACGATGGGTTTCGGGGCCATCTTTGCGCTGCTGCCCGACTTCCAATCCGCGATCGGATTCTCCGACGCGTGGTTGGGCACAGTGACAGCCGCGAGTTTCGCCGCCGGATTCGTCGCCCAGATCGGTTTGGCGCGGTACGCCGACCGCGGCTGGGGCCGCCATCTGTTGATCGGGGGCGTCGCGTTGGCAGTCGTCGGGATCGCGGGGGTCGCGGTCGCTCGATCGGTGACGACGCTTGTCCTCGCACGGATCGTGCTCGGGCTGGGCGAAGGTGCGTTCTTACCCGCGGCGCGGCGCATCGTCATCCTGCGCAACCCGAACGACGTTGGCAGCGCCCTGGGGCAGGTTGGCTCGGCGGCGACGTTCGGGTTTCTCACGGGGCCCGTCGTTGCCAGCTTGATTGCTGACCGTCACGGTTTCCGAGCGCCGTTCTGGGCGATTGCCATCGTCGTTGCACTGCTCCTGCCCGTGTTGGTTCGCTTCGACGTCCCTCCGGCTTCGGGGGCAATCCCTTCGATTCCCGTTCGTGGCCTGCTCCGTTTGCGTGGCGTGCGCGCGGGGCTGTTGCTCGGCATGAGTCTGAACGTCGCGATCGGGGTGTACGACTCGCTGTGGGCGAAGTTCTTGAAAGACGACCACGGCGCGTCCACCCAGTTCGTCGGCTGGAGTTTGTTCGTGTTCGCGATGCCCATGGTGGTGATGGCGCCGATCAGTGGCCGGCTCAGCGACCGGATCGGGCCGATCCGTCTCGGCTCGACGTGCGCGATCGCGTCGGTGCCGTTCATCGCTGCGTACGGATGGCTCCCCAACGCGTGGGCGATCAGCGGTTTCGCGATCCTGCATTCGGTGTTCGACTCGGGAGTGTTCCCGTCGGCGCAGTCGGCGGTGGCGCGAGCAGGTCCACCCGAGATGGTGGCAGCGGGACAGGGACTGCTCGACGGATTCGGGTTGTTGACTGCGGCGTTGTCGGCCGTGGCGTTCGCGCATCTCTACGACGCCGCTGGCGCTGAGGTGTTGTGGGTGACGCTCGCCGCCTGCGTCGGATTGTCCGGCGTCTCGTCGGCGATGATCGGTCGGGGCTTGTTTCAGAACACCCGGAGCGCGTCGACCGAATCGCGCTCGCGCCGCGACATCGCCCGCAGTACTGCGGAGTCGCCGTGACGGTCGCGCGCGACCTGGAGGAGACACCCGAGCGCGCACGCGGTCGCGACGGGGTCGAGGGAGGGCGTTTCGATCGCGATGCTGGCGGCGAGATCGTCGGCGTGCACCGCGAGTTCGACGATACGCGTCACGAGGTATTCGTCGAGCAGGAGTGCTTGCCCCGCTGACTTCCGGAGACGACGTTCGGCGGGTTCGCTCGGGAGTCGCCGTTCGAGTGCAGCGATCGTCGCGTCGACGCGATCGACCAGTGCGTCGATGCCCAGTTCTGCTTCAGCGGTGCCGCGCTCGCGGATCTGCGTGTTCACGCTGTCGTTCAGGTCGAAGGTGAGCCCGACCGAGCTGAAGTACTCCGCCGCGGTCAGCAGGTTGTCGTCGGTGTCGGGCGGGTCGGCGTCGAGGTACTGCAACGGCAGCGTGATCGCCCGGCTGAGGTGTCCGGCCAACGCGCCGACGGTCATTTGATCGAGCGCGCTTGCCTGGGTCCACGCGGCGCGAGTGTGCGTCGACGCGATGAGGTCGCGGGCCGAGCGGGCCGTGGTGAGGAAGGCGTCGCGGATCATGGGCGGAACCTATAGGTTGCGCGCATGGCTTACGACAAGGGTGATCGCGCGTTCACGGGTTCATCGATCCTGGGGTCGGATTCCGAGTTGGTGTTCGCCGGTGCAACGAGCTTTTGCCGACGTCGCTACACGCGCGATCTCGAGGGGGCCGACGTTGTGGTGAGCGGCATTCCGTGGGATTGTTCGACGACGTATCGCCCCGGTACTCGACTCGGTCCCCGTGCGATTCGTCAAGCGAGCGCGAACCTCTGTTTCGGCAAAGTGTGGCCGTGGAACCTCGACCCGTTCGACCACCTCGGTGTCATCGATTGGGGTGACGTCAGCTTCGACGAGGGGTATCGGGAGGTCATGACCAGCAACGTCGAGACGCACGCTCGCACGATCGTCGATGCCGGCCGCCGGATGCTCACGTTCGGCGGCGATCACTACGTGGCGTTGCCGTTGCTGCGTGCGTACGCGGCGAAGTACGGCAAGGTCGCGCTTGTCCATTTCGACGCGCACTCCGACACTTGGGACGAGGACTACGAACATCACGGAACGATGTTCCTCACCGCGCTCGACGAAGGACTGATCGACAACGAACGGTCGGTGCAGATCGGCTTGCGCACGTTCAACGCCGAGGATCAGGACATGGCGGTTCTCACCGCGCCGTGGGTGCATGATCACGGCGCGGACGCGGTGGCCGATGTCGTGCGCGAGCGGGTTGGCGACGGTCCGGCCTACCTGTCGTTCGATATCGACTGCCTCGACCCGGTGTTTGCGCCGGGAACCGGAACGCCCGTGTGCGGCGGCTTGTCGACCTACCAGGCGCAGTCGATCCTGTACCGGCTGTGCGGCATCGACTTCGTCGGTATGGACATCGTGGAAGTGAGTCCGCCCTACGACCACGCGGAGGTCACGGCGCTCGCCGCGGCGACACTGGCGCTCGACTGGCTGTGTCTCTTGGCGGCTGACCGGATCGGTGCCGCCCCACCCGACCCCTACCAAGGCGGCAGCGGCCGCGCCCCCCAGGTGCGTCGATAGGGTCCGTATTCCGGACCCTATCGACGCACCTC
>SXIR01000052.1 GCA_005772765.1 Actinomycetota bacterium | reverse complement strand
ATAGCCATCCGCGTCCTTGTAACCGAGGTCGCCCGACCAGTACCAGCCGTTGCGGGTCGTGGTCGTCGTCGCTTCGGGGTTGCCGTAGTAACCCTCAAAGGGCCCGCTTCCCGCGGTGTTGACCATTTCTCCGACACACTCGATCGCGTTGGTCAATCGGCCCGCGTCGTCGAACACCGCTCGGGGTAACTCGACGCCTTCGGCGTCGACCACGATGACCGAATCGGGCGGCATACCGAGCGCGCCAGGCGGATCACCCATTCGCCGGTTGACGGCAATGCCACCTTCGGTCGCGCCGTACGCGTCGATGACCTCGATGTCGAACCGGCGAGCGAACGTACCGACGACCTCCGGTGATCCTTCGTTCCCGAACGCCACACGTACCGGGTTGTCCGCGTCGTCGGGGCGCTCGGGTGTGTTGTTCAGGTACGCGAGCGGCTTGCCGGTGTAGTTGAAATACGTCGCGCCGTAACGACGGACATCGGGCAACCACCCACGGGCGCTGAACCGCCGGGCCAGACCAACTGCGCAGCCCGCGATGAGCGACGGCGCCCAGCCAACTTGGATCGCGTTGCTGTGAAACAGCGGCATGCACACGTAGCCACAGTCGTCGGGGCCGAGGTCGAGCAGCAACGCCATGCGGTTACCGGTGACGAGCAACCGACGCTGCGTGCAGATCACGGCTTTGGGTGCGGCGCTGGTGCCGCTGGTGAAGATCAGCGCCCAGCGTTCGTCGACGCTGGGTTCGTGGCCCGGGTCGGAGTCGGTGTCGAGCCCCGCCAGTGCGGCCGTGAGTTCGCAGCCCGACGCGTTGTCGTCGAAGCGACGCGTGACGATCGTCGGCGGGAGTTCGGCCCGAACCGACTGGACCAGGTCGAGGTGGCGAGGCTCGACGATGAGCAGCGAGCAATCGGTGTGGCGCAGATCGGTGAGAAGGTGGTGATCGCGCCGAGTGTGATTGAGACCGACGACGGCCGCGCCGACGAGGGCGGCCCCGGCGAGCGCGACCAGGTAGTCGGGCGTGTTGTCGAGCAGGACGGCGACGTGACGTGGCCCGGTCGCCGGGAGCCGCTCGTCGAAGATGCGGGCAAAGCGGCATGCCTCGGCGTAGTACTCGCCGTGCGTCCACATGCGATCGTCGAACCTGATCGCGGGGCGTGCGGCGATCGCGGGGTCGGTCCCGTTGCGGCGTAACAACGCGGCCGCGTTGGGGGCGACGAGCGGCGCCTGGCCGGGCGCGGGCGCCGTGCGGTCGGGGACGGAACCTGACACGGATGTCACCTTAGAACGCCGTGCCCGTGCAGATTTCGAGACGACCTGCCGATGAAGATGGCGATGCCGAAGCGGACGAACGAGTCGATCGACCGAGTGGTGGCCGAGATCCGACGGATCGAGCTGGGGAACCACCGCTCGCACCTTCGAGAACGCCAGATCCGCAGCGTTGTGCTGGATGTGCAACGCGCCACCGCGGACGCTGGCCGCGCCACGACGACCACGCCGGATCACACCGACTGACCCAGCCGGTCCGGGCATTCGGATCACGCCAGCCAACGGCGACGCGCCAGAATGCGGACCTATGTCCGTACAGCGAATCATCTCCCCCATCGACGGTTCCATCGTCGCCGAACGCACCACCGTCTCGGCGATCGAGCGCGACGCGTTGATCGATCGGGCCGCGACCGCCCAACGCACGTGGCGTTCGACTCCGCTCGCCGAGCGAGCTGCGGTCTGCGAACGAGCCGTGCAGTGGTTCGTCGAGGGCGCCGATGCGATCGGTGCCGAGTTGACGCTGCAGATGGGTCGTCCGATCGCCCACACTCCGTTCGAACTCACCCGGGGATTGCAGGAACGCGCCCGCCACCTCATCTCGATTGCCGACGAGGCGTTGGCCGATCGCCCAGCGACTCCCGCGCAAGCAGGTTTCACCCGCTTCATTCGCCGTGACCCCGTTGGCGTCGTACTCGTCGTCGCACCGTGGAACTACCCCTATCTCACGGCGGTCAACACGATCGTGCCGGCGCTGTTGGCCGGCAACAGCGTGATCTTGAAGCATGCGACGCAGACGCTGTTGTGCGCCGAACGATTCGCGGAGGCATTCGCCGCCGCCGGTTTGCCCGATGGCGTGTTCCAAGCCGTCGCGGCAACGCACGACGACATCGCGCAGATCATCGGCGATTCGCGCGTCGGGTTCGTCGCCTTCACCGGATCCGTCGGAGCCGGTCACTCGATTCAGCGCGCCGCGCGCGAACGATTCATCGGCACAGGACTCGAACTCGGCGGCAAAGACCCTGCGTACGTGCGGGCAGATGCCGATGTCGCGTTCGCCGCGGCCGAGACCGTCGACGGGGCGTTCTTCAATGCCGGACAGTCGTGTTGTGGCATCGAGCGCGTGTACGTGCACCGCGCGGTCTACGACGAGTTCATCGAGGGGTTCGTCGCCACGACCCGCGGCTATGTGCTCGGCGACCCGCGCGACGCGGCGACGAACATCGGCCCGATGGTCAACGCCGCAGCCGCCGACTTCGTACGCGCCCAAATCGCCGACGCGATCGCGGCCGGCGCTCGCGCGCTCGTCAGCGAACACGACTTCGCGGCGAGTTCGGTGATGACGCCGTATCTCGGACCAACGGTGCTCGTCGATGTCGACCATTCGATGCGGGTGATGACCGAAGAGTCGTTCGGTCCGGTCATCGGCATCGTTGCGGTCGACGACGACGACCAGGCGGTCGCGCTGATGAACGACTCGGACTACGGGTTGACCGCATCGATCTGGTCGGCCGATCTCGACGCGGCGTTGGCACTCGGCGAGCGGATCGACACCGGCACCGTGTACCTCAACCGCTGCGACTACCTCGATCCGGCGCTCGCGTGGACCGGCGTCAAGGACACCGGATTCGGCGCGTCACTGTCGCCGCTCGGTTTCCAGTCCGTGACCCGCCCGAAGTCGTTCCACCTCCGCCACCCCTGACCGAGGCCGTCGTCGGCTGGAGGGGCGACGCGGCGGAAAGTCGGTCGTCGAGATGTTGGCCCGAGTCCTAGGGTCAGCAAGCGATGGGAGATCTCGGCATCGACACCACGGTCACGCTCGTCGACGACGGTCGTTATCGCGCCCGGATGTCGCGCGATTGGGAGATCTGGGGCCCGATGGGCGGCTATCTCGCGTCGTTCGCGCTCCGAGCGGCGGGGGCGCACTGCGGCCGCCCGCGTCCGGCGAGCATCGTCGGGCACTTCCTCGGCGTCGGCGACTTCGACCACGACATCGAGATTCGTTGCGAGACCTTGCGCGAGGCGCGTACCGCCACCTCCGTCCGAGCAACCATCTCCCAGGGCGACCGCGCGCTGTTCGACGCCTTCGTGTGGGGCGTCGCCGACGAACTCCTCGGTCTCGATCACCACGACTGGCCGGCGCCCGATGTCGACGACTGGCGGGATTGTCCGACGGTCGACGAGCGACTCGCTGCAATGGGTGAGACCCGCAACTCGCCGTATCGATTCTGGGACAACTTCGACGAACGGCCGACGTCGTGGCGCCACGATTGGATGGAGCGTCAGACCGGAGACGCTGACCCGGAGTGGCACGAGTGGCTCCGATTCCAGCCGTCACCAACGTTCAGCGACCCTTGGGCCGACGCGTGTCGGCTGTTGATTCTGGTCGATGTCGGTTCATGGCCCGCGGTGCAGGGATACCACAACCAACAGCAGGTGATCGCGCCGAGCATCGACATCGCGTGCCACTTTCATCGACCCGCCGCGCACTCCGAGTGGCTCCTCACTCGCGGGCATTCGCCGAGCGCGAGCGAGGGCCTCATCGGCGCGCAGATGCAAGTGTGGGACGACGCTGGCTCGTTGCTCGCGAACGGCGTCAGTCAACTGCTCTGCCGCCCCGTGCCCGCTGCGACCTGACCAACCTGGCTGCCCGGCCTGGCCGCCCGACCTGACTGCCCGACCGGGCTGCCCGACCTGACTACCCGTGGCTCGCCGACGGACCAAGCGGGCGTCGGGGAGAAACACCGCTCGGCCGTCGGCCCAGAGGAGCGGGCCCAGACGAGTAGGCCCAGCAACAAGCGGGCCAACAACAAGCGGGCCAGCAACGACGACGGGTCCAAAGCGTTAGCGTCGGCGGTCGTGGAGGATCGGACCAACCCGGGGTTGTACCTCGAACGGCTCGACGACAGCGCCGATCGCGCGGCCCATCGAGCGACCGAGTTGCTCGATCACGACGGCGTCGTGGGCGTGACTTGGTGGGCCAACGTCAACTGCGACCGCGACGACCTGCCGCGCGTCCTCGACGAGTTCGACTACCTCGTCGTGGCCGAAGTCGACGCGACGTTCGCGCCGCCAACCGGTGACGGCCTGCATTTCGTGCGCACGGGTCGGCCGGGCCAGGGCACGTTGTCGGCGAAGCCGACGATCGGGCTGTCGCTGGTGTTGATCTCTCCCGAGGACGAGGCGCGCACGCAGGAGCTGCGCGATTGGGCCGACTTCGTGCACATTCGCCACATCGCCGAGGCATCAGTGCCGGGCTACACGATGATCACGCCATATGTGAACGCGGTGCCCGGCGCGCATCCGCGGTTCATGCACTTCTACGAGATGGACTGCGACGACCCCGAACGCGCGTTCAAGATGATGACACCGATGGTCACGGCACGGTTCGGAGGCCGTCAGCACGAGTCCTGGAAGCAATGGGCGTTCGGGCCCAGCCTTCGCATCATGTACGTCAACTCGTTCCGGCGCATCGGCGAGGCGATCAAATGAACGACTTCGACGCACTCGTGCGGCGACAACGTGCACATCGATCGTTCGCGTCCGACGAGGTCGATGACGCAACCATCGACGCGATCATCGCGTCGGCGACGTTCGCGCCGAGCGCCGAAAACTCACAACCGTGGGTCTTCGTCGTTGTTCGCGATCGAACCCGGCGCGACGGCATTGGTGACCTGATGGCTGCCGCGTGGGCGCAGGCACGCGAGTATTCGCGGGCGCGACTCACCGAGTCGCTCTTCGCCGATGTCGACGCCGGTTTGAGCTCAGGGACCATCGCCGCGGCGCCGGTCTTGATCGTCGTTGCCGTCGATCGCCACCTCGTACATCCCGGCGCCGTCGGGAGTTCGGCGTTCCCTGCGGTGCAGAACCTCTTGCTGGCCGCCACCGCACGCGGGCTCGGATCCGCGCTGACGACGATCGCGACGACGCAGACGAGCGAACTGCGGGCACTGCTCGATCTCGACGCGCACTACGACCCGGTTGCGGTGATCCCGATCGGGCACCCCGCTCACCCCCTCGCCCCCGCCCGTCGCCGCCCACCCCACGTGGTGCGTCGATAGGGTCCGAAGTTCGGGTTCTATCGACGCACCTAGTAGCCCTCGTCGCGGTCGATGAGATGCTCGAGCGGTTCGCCGGCGATCCAGTGACGCAGGTTCGTGCAGAAGATGTCGATCGCGGCGTCGAAGAACGCTTCGCTCGACCAGGACGAATGCGGCGTGAGGAACACCCGCGGGTGCTCGTACATCCAATGCCCCGCGGGAAGTGGTTCGGGGTCGCAGACGTCGAGCGACGCCCGGGCAACCCGATCGTCGTCGAGCGCAACCCGCAACGCGTCCTGATCGACGAGCGACCCGCGAGCGATGTTGACGAGATGCACCCCCGGTTTCACAAGCGCGAGCGTCTCCGCGTTGATGAGATGCTCAGTGCGTTCCGTACCCGGCGCCGCGAGCACCAGGTGGTCGGCAACGCCGAGCAGTTCCGCGAGATCCGTTGTGATCGTCACGCCGGGGATCGGGCTGGGCGTTTCGGTGCGGCGCATCGCGACCACGTCCATGTCGAACGCGAGCGCCAACCGAGCGATACGAGTTCCGATCCCGCCGAGACCGACCAGCCCGAGCGTCTGGCCAGCCAACGTAGTCATCCGTTGGAAGTTCCAGTGCTTGGGAGGCGCCTCGAGCCAATGCTGCGGAAAACCGCGCCCGAAGGCGAGCATCGTGCCGAGCACGTACTCCGAGATCGGCACGGCGCTCGCACCCCGAGCGCACGTGACCGTTGGCACCGCGAGCAACTCGACCGGAGTGTTGTTGAACCCCGTTCCGGACAGCTGCACCCACTGCACGCCCCGGCCGACCGCCTCGATCGAGTTGGGTCCCCAACCGCCGAACAGCACGTCGGCGCGGGCACCCACGGGCACGCCCGTGGTGATCTCGATCACCTCGACGTCGGGGAACTCGGCCGCGAGACGGTCGCGAGCCTGGACGATTTCGTTGAAGACGGTGACCACGGAGCGAATCTAGAAGGCGCGGGTCACCGCTTGCGTCGGACCGAAGCTGTGACACGCCAACGCATGGAGATTGCCGAGTCCGCCTGCCACCATCACCAGCAGGTGTTCGGGCGATTCCACGACCGCGACCATGCCATCGGCATCCACCTTGCCGTTGTCGTGATGGGCCCGTTGGTGTGGTGCCGGAAACACCGACAACGGCAGTCGAGCGGCGGCAAACAGCGCCGCGCGCAGGTCGTCGAACTCCGCATAGGCACCCGCCAACACGTCGGCCCACGGCGGACAGATCGCGACGAGGATCTCGGCGCCGTGGTGCGTCCCGAGATACGAGTTGGTGCCGCACAACGCCAGCGAACGTCCGATGAGTTCGGCGAGCATCTCACCGTCGGTGCAGTAGATGTCGGCGATGTCGATCGTGCCGGTCGCGCCGTGCACCGTCACCCCGGACTGGCCCGGCGCGAGCCCGCGGCGTTCGCCGAACGTCGGCCATGGCGACCGCTCTTCCCACTCGGCGACGCAGATGCCGCTGACCCGGCCGGGTTGTCCGAACACACTCTTCGAGTTGACGCCGATGACCTGACCACCAACGTTGCGCATCACCAGACGCGTCGCGCGTCCGATGGTGGCGGCCGGGCCGGCGACTCCCCCGAAGCAACCGGCTCCCATCGAGATGTCGAGGTCATGCCGGGCCCGACCGTGGACGAACATCGCAGGCACCACCGAACACGTTGTCGTGTTCAACGCGAACAGGTTGAATTGCGGATCGAGCATGGCTTCGATGGATGCAATCAACATCGGCATCGCGGTTGGTGCGGTGCCGGCCATGACCGCGTTGATCGCGATCTTTTCGACCGTCGCCCGGCCCCGACGCGGCGGCACTTCGCCGACCAACTCGTCGGGATACCGCCCACTTGCCGCCACGTGCTCGCGGACGCGCGCCTCGGTCGGTGGAATCAAGGGAAGGCCGTCACCCCAACCGGCCTTCGTCGCGAACTCGGTGAAGCCGGCGGCGTCGTCGTCGACCTCGATGCGATCGCTCGTCAACCAGTCGACCGTGCAACCTGTTGGGCCGCAATCGACGCGCGCCGAGAGCGGGCGGTCATCCATCGGTCGTTGCTCCGAGGCGGGCCAGCAACGCGTCCCAATGCTCGGACGCGATTGCGCGCACGGATGCCTCGGGCTGGGTTTCCAGCGGATACGGCAATGCCAGGACCCGCAGTCCGCTGCGTCCGGCGTTGGCCGCCATGGTGTGTGCCAGGGTGGCGAACTCAGCCGTGACGATCACGAGCGCAGGCTTTCCCTCCGCCGCGACTGCGACCGTGTCGTGGACACTCCACGACGTACAGGAACCTCAATTACCGAGCCCGACGATGCCGATGTCGACGTCGGCGGCGAAGCGCTGCAGACCTTGGGTCGTTTGGTCGCCGTCGTCGCCCACGCGGTTGCCTGCGACCCAGCGCCGCACGGTCGCCCCCGCGGCGAGGATTCGGCGCTCCCACTCGTCGAGCACCCATTCGTAGGAGCGCCACGCCGTGTCGAGACGGAGCCCGACGGTCTTGCCCCGCAACGATCCCGCCGGCGGCCCCGGATCGGGATCGACGTCGGGCGGCGCGGCCGTGGGGTCGAGCACCCGCACCCGGTTCATGGGCCTGAGCGTAGCGACGCCCCGTTTCGTTGCGCGGCTTCGTGCCGCGCCGCGGCACGGCTCGTTACCCGAGCGTGGGCGGGACGCGAGCGTCGGCGGGACGTGAGCGAGCGGGCGGCTCAGACGATGAGGGCGCGCAGGAGGTCGGTCGCCCAGGCGCGGGGGTCGGCGAGCGGCCAACCATGGCCTGGGAGATCGAAATACTCGATCGAGACGAGGCCGCGGTAGCCGAGCGCGTCGAGGCGGGCGAACACGGCCGCGAAATCGACCACGCCGGTCGGATCGTCGACGTGGAGCTGGGTCGCTCCGGGCCGCCCCTGCCGAAGCTGGACGTGGTCGGCCCACTCGAGCAGTTCGAGCGGGTCGCCACCCCAGTCGGCCACATGGCCGGTGTCGACCAGCAGTCGCGTGCCCGGAGCCTCGCCGCGGAACGCTCGCCAGGTCTCGGCCGAGTGCACCACCGCGCCGGCCCACGGCTCCAACAACGCGCCCGGCGCGCTACGCCACCACCGCACGGCGCGCTCCCACGCATCTGGGGCGAAGTCGCGCGCGGGTGCCGGGGTGGCGCACCACCCGCCGACTGGCTTCGGAACCGCGATCGGACAACCCACAGGCAGCGCCAGGCCCGAATCGACATCGCTGACCATGCAATCGATGTGCGCGAACCCGTCGGTCGCGGCCAGGCGCGAACGCCCGACTGCATCGTCACCGGTGCCGTACACGACGTCGACAACACCCACCGGCATTGTCGGCACCGCCAGGCCTCGCTACTTCGCCATCGACTTCGGCATCACCATGCCGACGGGTTGGAGGTGTTGACCGAGGTTCTTGTCGAACTCGGCCGCCAGTTGCTCCGCGGTCCACCCTCCGTCGCGCCACATCCACGCGACCTGCTTGGGATGTTGGAAGATCGAGTAGCTGAACTCGGTGCGTCCCAGGATCTGTCCGTTCACGTGCGCCGCGGCTTCCGACGCCAAGAACACGACCAGTGGCGCGTTCAGCGCCGGGTTCTCTTCGGGTGGCACCGGCTTACCGGATCGCTCGTAGAGCGCGGCGGTCATACGAGTCGCGCCGGCGGGCGCCACCGCGTTGCACGTGATGCCGTACTTGCCGAGTTCCATCGACCAAATGAACGTCATGCCCATGATGCCGGCCTTGGCTGCGCCGTAGTTGGTCTGGCCGAAGTTGCCGCGCAAGCCCGCAGACGACGTGATGTTGACGATGCGTCCGTACTCCTGGGAGCGGAAGTGCTCGGCCGCATGACGCGTCACGTTGAAGGTGCCCTTCAGATGCACGGCGATCACCGCGTCGAAGTCGGACTCATCCATCTTCAGCAACGTCTTGTCGCGCACGATCCCGGCGTTGTTGACAACGATGTCGATTCGACCGAACGCATCGATGGCGGTCTGCACGATGTTGGCCGCGGCATCGAAATCGCTGACGGAGTCGCGGTTGACGACTGCGTGGCCGCCGGCTGCTTCGATTGCAGCCACGGTTTCGGCCCCAGGGTCTTCTCCGGTTCCGTCACCAGCAAGCGACGCACCGACATCGTTCACGACGACCTTTGCGCCTGCCGCGGCGAGCGCGAGCGCGAACTCGCGTCCAATCCCGCGACCTGCACCGGTGACAATCGCGACTCGGCCGTCGAGCATCCCCATGACGTCGTGCCTCAGAGCGCGCAGCTGGCGGCGCCGACAACGGCGTGCACGCCGTCCGCGTTGATCACTTCGATGTCGAGATCGGCAAGCGTTGCGCCATTGTCGTCGCGGACCTCAGTGACCGTGGCGCGCGCCGTCAGCACATCGCCGGGCCAGACCTGCTTGGCGAATCGCACCTGAAATCGACGGATCGATTCTGGGCCGAACCAATCGGTGAGCACGCGTCCAGCGAGACCCATCGTCAACATGCCGTGTCCGAACACCGACGGGTTGCCGACTTGCGTGGCGATCGTGTCGTCGTGATGCATCGGGTTGAAGTCCCCCGAAGCGCCGGCGTACTTCACGAACATCGTCCGCGTCAGCGCCGGGAAGGTGATCTCGCGCGTGTCGCCTACGGCTGCCGTCATCGCCAACTCCCTCGTCGTCGTCGAGGCGAACCTACCAAACGTGACACGGGCGTCAGCTCGGCGTAGCCTCGCGGTCCGTGCAGTCAGGTCCGACGGGGAGGGGCGCTCGAACCCGTCGACGATTGCTCGATGCCGCGACCACCGTGATCGCTCGCCGCGGCTATCACGCCGCTCGCGTCGACGACATCGTGAAGGGGGCCAAGACCAGCCACGGCACCTTCTACCTCTATTTCGACAACAAGGAAGCCCTGTTTTCTGCGTTGGCCGGCGAGGTTGCGACGGAGATGGAATCGTTGATCGACCGCTTCCCCGCGTTCGGTCCGAACGCCGAGGGCGAGGCCGCGCTGCGCGGGTGGCTCGACGAGTTCGCGGCGCACTACCGACGTTCGGGTCCCGTCCTCCGGGCCTGGACGGAAGCCGAAATCGCAGGGGACGCGGTGAGTGAGATCGGCGCGACGGCGACCGTTCGGTTCGTCGACGCGCTTGCCGATCGCTTTCGCGCCGGCGGAGCCCCGAGCGTCGACGCGCACGGCGCGGCGACCGCCGTCGTTGCGATGATCGAACGCTCGCACTACTACCTGTTGACCGGACAACTCGATGTGAGCGATGCCGAGATGACCGAGACACTCACCCGCGTCACCCACGCCGCGGTGTACGGCTGATCACACGCCCACATGGGCGCGGGCATCTCGGGCCGGGCCGATGTACCCGACCGATCCCCGCTCGAGAATCACCGCCGTATCGGCAATGGCAAGTGCGTGCGATACGTGCTGTTCGACGATGAGCAGCGTCGTTCCGGCCTCGCGGATGCGCGCCAGGGTCTGATACACCTCGTCGACGATGATCGGCGCGAGACCGAGCGACAGCTCGTCAGCAACGAGGAGTCGGGGACGATCGACCAACACTCTGGCCAACGACAGCATGCGTTGTTCGCCACCCGACAGCGTGCCCGCGATCTGTCGACGGCGTTCGCCGAGTCGAGGAAACAACGCGTAGGCCTCGTCGATCGCAACCGCGAGTTCGCTGCGTTTGCGACCCGACGCCAACGCCAGGGCGAGGTTCTCTTCGACCGTCAGCGTGGCGAACACGGAGCGACCCTCGACCGCATGCACGATGCCGGCCCGGGCGAACTCGAACGCTCGGCGGTCGGAAAAATCGACTCCGTCGAATCGCACCGAGCCCGCGGTGGGCGCGACCAACCCCGTGCACACTCGCGCCAAGGTGGTCTTGCCCGCGCCGTTCGCACCCAAGAGCGCCAGCGCGCTGCCGGATTCCAGCGAGAACGAGACGCCGAACAATGCCCGAAACGGCCCGTAGCTCGCGTCCACGGCCTCGAGTTCGAGCAGCGGGCTCACGACTCGGCTCCGAGGTAGGCACGTCGCACCCCGGCGTCGGCGAACACCGTTTCGGTCGGACCGGAGGCGATCAGCGTGCCGAAGTCGAGGACGAACACCCGAGACACGAGCGCGCGCACCATCGCCACGTCGTGCTCGACGAGCAAAATCGCGACGCCCTCGTCGAGGTTCACCGCACGTAACACCGCACTGAGTTCCTCGGTCTCTTGGTGGTCGAGGCCTGAACTCGGTTCGTCGAGCAACAGCAACCGAGGATCGGTCATCAGCGCCCGCCCGATTTCGACGAGTCTCCCGCGACCCAACGACAGCGATTCGATCGGGCGTTCGGCGTCGGCCAACAGTCCGAGTCGGTCGAGCACGGCATCGGCTCGCTCGCGCTCGGCGGCGGTGACCCGCCCGCGGCCGACGATGTCCTTCCACAATCGACCTTCGCCACGGTGCGCTCGTTCGGCGACGAGCAAGTGCTCACGCACTGACATCCCGCCGAACAACTCGATGCGTTGAAACGTTCGACCGATTCCCAACTTGGCGCGACGGTGCGTCGGGATCCGACTGAGGTCGTGTCCGTCGAACGACACCGTTCCTTCGTCGGGGCGCAACATGCCCAGCAGGCAGTTGAAGAAGGTTGTCTTGCCGGCTCCGTTGGGGCCGATCAGGCCGACCAGTTCGCCGACCGCGACCTCGATACCGACGTCGTCGAGCGCGCGGATTCCGGCAAACGACTTCGAGACGCCGGCAGCGGTCAACAGGCTCACGGGGTCGACCCCGCTTCGGTCGGCTGTTGCTTGCGTCGGTCGATCGAGCGCTGGATGCGGTTCAGCGATCGCCGCTTTTGGAACTCGAGGATCCCTTCCGGGTGTTTGGCAAAGGTCAGCGCGCCGAGACCGAACAAGATGTCGCGGAACAGACCCGAAATCGCGTTGACGTGCAGGAACGGCTGAATGTGGTTGATGACCCACGGCAGCGCGCGTTCGAGGATCAGCGGTTGGAACAACACGAAGCCAAAGGCGGCTTGCAGTGCGCCTTCGATGGAACGACTCCCCAGCGTTACGACCACGACGACGAAGAACAAGCCGACCTGCGGCGAGAACGACACGTCGTAGTTCACGCTCTGCTGGGCGCTGGCGAGCAAGCCACCACCGAGGCCGGCAAGTCCGGCACTCAACGCGAAGGCAGTCACGCGCGATCGCCACTGGCCGATGCCGATCGACGCCGCAGCCACTTCGCTCCCCCGCAGCGCAGCGAGGAACCGACCGGTGGTGCCGCCGCGCACCAGAACGACGATGGTCGCTGCGATCGCGAAGACGACGAGTTCGAGCACGATGAACGCTCGGTCGGCCGCGAAGTCGATCGATCCGATCAGCGGGCGCGGTGTGCGCGGCTTCGACACTCCACCGTTGACAACTGCGAGTTGGGCAATCACGGAATGGAAGAACAACGCAAAGCCGAGCGTCGCCAGCGCAAGCCACACTCCCCCGATCCGCACCAGCGGCATTGCGAGCAAACCACCGACGAGCGCGCTGACCAGGCCGCCGAGCAGCATGCCGACCAGCACGGACATGCCTTGCTCGACTGCGAGTTGGGTCGTCGCAAACGCGCCGATCGCCGCGAACGCCGCCTGGCACAGCGAAATCTGCCCGGCAATGCCGGTCATCACGGTGATCGACAGGAAGATGACACCCACGGCGAGCAGGACTTGGATCCGCTTGAGCCAGAAGTCGTTGATGGCGAAGAAGACGGCCCAGGCGACGATGACGCCGACCACGCTCCAAAAACCGCGAGTTGCGATCGTGAGCGAGCGCGAGCGTTCGTCGGCCGCGCTTGCCGGCGGCGGCGGCGCGACGCCCGACAGCGGGTCGGCGACGTCGCGTTGACCGCGCAGCCCCGGCGCGATGACGACCCAGACGAACAACACCACGAACGGCAGCGACGGCTTCAGTCCTCGTGCGAGCACGCTGTTGGTCGGCAGCACGGTCGCGAGGTAGGTACTCGCAACGCCGAGCCCGAGCGCACCGGCGAAGGCGCGAGGCAAACTCACCAAACTCCCGAACGCAGCTGCGGCGATGCCCGCGATCACCAGTTCGAAGAAATTTGCGGCGTCGACGTTCTGATAGGTCGGCGCGATCAGGACGCCCGCCAAACCTGCAAACGCGCTCGACAACGCCCACGCGAACGAACCAACGCGAGCACTGTTGACGCCGCCGAGTTCGGCGAGGCGCGGGCTCTCGACGACCGCCCGCATTCGCAGGCCCAAGTGCGTAAAGCGGAACATCGCACCCAGGGCGAGCCCCGCGACCACGACCACCCCAAGCTGGACGAGTTCGTCGCGCGTGATCGGATACGCGTCGCCGAAGGGGCGGTATACGACATCAGGGCCGCTGAACAGCCCCCGCGCGCCTCCGGTACTCGGATGCCGGGTGAAGCGCAGCACCAGTTTGGTGATGTTCGGGATGGCAACCAGCAAGCCGATCGTCGTCACCAGGCGTGCGCCCGAAGACGCAGCCCGCAAGTGACGGAAAAGCACGAAGTCGAGGGCCACGCCCAGCGCGGGCGAGACGACGAGTACCGCAATCGCGGCACTCACAGCAACGTTCCAACCGTTGTGGACGTGAAGTTCCCAGTGCACCGCGGCAGCAACGAAGGCTTGAGCGCCGAACGCGAGGTTGAAGACCCCCGCAGTCTTGTAGGTCAGGGTGAAGCCAAGTGCGATGAGCGCATACACCGCGCCAACCGGCACGCCCTGAAAGACCGATCGAATGAAGTCCTCGAGCACGAGCCGCGATCACCCCTCGGGCACGAACGAGGTCGCTACCGGTTCGTCGAGGCCCGCTGACTCGCGGTCGAAACAAAGGAACGGCGCGTCCGACGTGGCTTCGTACGGTACGAACTTGCCGTCCGCGACGCGAACCGGGCTGAAGCACTCGTGCGACGAGCGCACGCTCTCGTCGCCGGTCGGGTCGTTGTGTTGCTTCGTCCAGTCGATCGGGACCACGAGACCGCCCGCCGAGTAATCGGTCGTGGCGTTGAGCGCCGCGATCACCTTGGCGCGGTCGAAGTCAGGCCCGGCCGAGCGAAGCCCCGAGTAGGCGATATCGGCAGCGATCCACCCGATCATCGTGAGCTCGCTGCGGTCGTCGTCGGTGTACTGGAAGAAGGCGTCGCGCAAGTCACCCGAGGCGGCGTACTCGAACGGCACGAACTGCGGCACGACGATGTCGCCCTCGAACAGCGCTGCGTTCTCGGCGACGAACGTCTGGCTGTAGGTGTTCGGATGGGTCATCACGACGTCGCCCATGCCCTGCTTGTCGAGTTCTTCGGCGAGGGTCTTCATGCCGTTGAGGTCCATGCACGCCGCGACCATGTCGACGCCGGCTTCCTTCATCGTCGACACCTGTGGTGCGACCCCGCCACTCAAACCGAACGCGAGGGTGTTGTCGGAGAACACCACCTCAGCGCCCGCGTCGGCGCCGTACTGCTCGAACGAGGCGACAAGACCGTCGACGCACTTGGCCGAGTTCTCGACGCCGTACCCGAGCACCCCGACTTTGGTGGCGCCGATCGTCCGGGCGAGATGCGGCGTTGCCTTACCAACACAGCCGAAGCACAGCGCACCAAGGTGGCCGTAGAGCGAGTTGCGCCCCGCGAACTGCGGGTGAATGTTCCAGCCGAACGTCGGGACGCCGGCGTCGTTGAGATCGTCGGCCCCGGTGAACTGCAACGTCGCGACGAACGCACCGAAGCTGTCGTCCTCGGCGACCATCGCCTGCGCCTCTTGCTGATTGAGACCGAGTTGGTCGTCTCGCTTCTTTGCGAGCACGAGATCGCGTCCCCAGATGCCGCCTTCGCTGTTGCGGTACTCGAAGTAGGCGTCGATGCCGTCGTTGAACGCGTTGCCGATATCGGTGCCAAGGACGTTGTTCTGGATCGTCGCGATCGACGTGAACTTGATTTCGGTGTCGGAGACACCCGTTTCGTCGACCGGGTTGTTGGTCGAGAGGTCGGCGGTCGTCGTGGTCTCGCCGGGCGCGGTTGGTGCCCCGGTCGGAGCAGACGTCGGCTTTGCCTCCTCGCCCGAGTTGCCGCACGCGGCCACCACCAACGACGAAACGACGATCCCTGCTGCGAGGCGGTTGCGCATGATCCCCCCTGTGGCTGACACGGGCGTCAGGTACGAATCGGGAAACTAACCGAACCTGTACCCCGCTGTCAGCCAACCCGCACGGGTAACCGGACAATGCGCATCCCGGCTGCTACAACTCTGCGTCGATGGCAACCTTGCTCTGCTTCCATGCTCACCCCGATGACGAGTCGATCTCGACGGCTGGGACGTTGCTCAAAGCGAGCGCAGCGGGGCATCGCACGATCGTCGTGTTCGCCACGCGGGGCGAACTCGGCGAAGTGCCCGACTGGCTTGGCGCCGACGAAACCCTGGCCGATGTGCGCACCCGCGAGGCCGAGGCCGCGTGCAGCGTGCTGAACGTCGATCGCGTCTATTGGCTCGGCTATCGCGACTCCGGCGTCGAAGACGACCCTCGCAATGCGGATCCGACGACGTTTCACTCGGCCGATCTCGACGAGGCCGCCGAACGTCTCGCGACGATCCTGCGCGACGAGGCGGTCGACGTCTTGACCCACTACGACGAACACGGCAACTACGGGCACCCCGACCACATCAAGGTGCACCACGTGGGCTACCGAGCCGCCGAGCTTGCGGGCACACTCGTGGTGTTCGAAACGACGATCGACCGCGATGTCGTGCTCGCGTCGATGTCAGCCGGCGCCGAAGAGATGCCTGAGGGGGTCGAGATGCCCGATCCCGAGGAAATGAACCTCGGGATGCCTGCGGAGCGCATCACGACCGAAGTACACGTCCACGAGTACGCCGCCAGCAAACGACATGCGATGACCCAGCACCGCAGCCAGATCGGCGAGACGTCGTTCTTCCTCAACATCCCCGAGGGTCGATTCGCCGAGGTCTTCGGTGTCGAGTGGTTCATCCGTCGCGGCGGTCCACTCCCCCCGGCCCCACGAGAAAACGATCTCTTCGCAGTTCTCGACAACGCGTAACCCCGTTGCGCGGATCGCTCCGCGCAACGGTCTCGCTCGCTCGTCGACACGCGACGTTGCCGGCTGCGTTAGGCGGTCGGCGCAGCGCGCGGAGCGACGCGGTCGAACCCGGCGGCTCCCGGCGCCGCGGGGTGCCGTTCGCGAGTGAGGTCGAGCACCGAGTCGCCCGCCGGTGCGACGTCGCGAATGTCGCTGACCGCGGCCGGTGGCGTGGTTCCGATCTCGGCCAACTTCACGAGTTCTTCGAGGGCGTCGGCGACGAACGCGGCCAGACGATCGAGATCCGGCGCCAACTCACGGCAGGCCAAGAACCCGAATCCGACCGAGTCGAGGTAGCTGATCACGGTGAGATTGAGCGCCGCGCCGTCGAAGATCGGGCCGAGCGGATAGAACGCCTCGAGTCGAGCGCCGGCAAAGTAGATGGGGAACGGCGGCCCGGGCACGTTCGACACAACGAGGTTGTGCAACGGGCGGAACCGGTCGGCGAGTCGCAGACCGGTGTAGGCCTTCATGGCGCGAGTGAACAACGCGGGCGCGACGACTTCGGCCCAATCCTGCAGTGTGTCGCCGCCGATGTCCTCGTGGATCTCCTTGGCGTCGATGGTCGAGGAGTGAATCATGTGCAGTCGCTCGAGCGGATCGTCGAGTTCGACCGGTAAGTTCGCGAACATCGCCGACACGCGATTGCCCATGTCGGACTTTTGTTCTTCGGTACGCACCGACGTCGGGATCGTTGCGACCAACGGCCGGTCGGGTAGCTCGTCGCGCTCGGCGAGGTACGCCCGCAATGCGCCGGTTGCGACGGCGAGGACGACGTCGTTGACCTTGACACCGAACGCGTTCTTCACCGTCTTGATGTCATCGAGCGAGACATCGGCGAACGCCACCTTGCGGTGCGGTGTAATGCTGCCATTCAACGTGATCCGCGGCGCGGTGAGCGGAACGCCCGCATTGGTTTGGGAGCCCCGCACTCGTTGCACGACGCGCACGACCGAACGCGCCGTCTTGCGCATGTTCTTCGCGATCAGCACGGGCTGGCGAGCGATCGACGCGGCGGCGTGCGCGATCAGCTCGGCATCGTTCGGCACGTGTTCGCGCTTGGGATCGACAACAACCTCGACATCGAGCCGCGGGCCTGGGCTCGGTTCGAGGTCGTAGAGCGCAGCAATGAGCTCGGTGCCGGACATCCCGTCGATCGCCGCGTGGTGGACCTTCGTGATGAGCGCAACACGGCCACCTTCGACCCCCTCGACGTAGAACATCTCCCACAGCGGCCGACGGCGATCGAGCGACCGAGCGGCAACGTCGGCGGTGAATGCGGCAAGCTCGGCGGGACCGCCCGGAGCCGGCAATGCAGCATGGCGGAAGTGGAAGTCGAGGTCGAAGTCGGGATCCTCGATCCAGAGCGGATAGTGCAAGTCGAACGGCACCGTCACCAGGCGGCGGCGAAACGGAGGCAGCAGGTGCATCCGTTCGCGCAGGAGGTCTTGCACGCGTTCGAACGAGAAGTCCTCGGCGGTGGCCGGGTCGACCACTGCGGCCGACATGACGTGCATGTGCGCGTTTGCAGTCTCGAGGGCGAGGAAGGCGGTATCGAGTCCGGAAAGTCGCTGCATGGTGGGAGTCTCCCACCAATGACGTCGGCGCGCCGAAGACACGAGGTGAATCTTGTGTTACGGATCTGACGGCGCCGTCACCTCGATCACCGGCGACCGGTCGCTCGTCCAGGGCGCGTACGGGGCCATGGTGATTTCGGCCAAGCGCAGGAGCACCGTTTCGTAATTCACCCGCCAACCAGCAAACGAGCGCCACGCGGCGTCCCGATCGGCCACCAACGGCACGCCAGCAAGGGCGAGTCGGTCCAGCGTGGCGTCGAACTCCGAACGCGTCACCGCGATCGGGGTGTCGGGCGACGGGTCCGGGTTGTAGTCGATTCCGAAGTAGTCCCCGACCGAGCGCAGCGCGGTGAAGCCGGCCCGAATGCAGAGCCCGCCGGATGGCGAGAACGGCAGGTCGATCGCCGCCATGCGAATCGATGCAGTGTCGAGCACCGCGCCGGCCGCCGTCACCCACGACCGATCAGGGTTGGGGCTGCGAAAGAAGTTCAAGATCACGAGCGACGTGTGGGTCTCTTCCAGTTCGACGAACCACATCTCCCACTCCTCGAACACGTCGTCGAGCCGATGCATGAAGCCGGCGAGATGCGCGCGTTCGAGCAACTCCCCCGGCGTCGGCGGCGTGCCGGCACGGACACTCAGCCGGGTCACCGCGACCTCGCGTTTCGAGAACGCGCTATAAATCGTCGGGAGATACGAGATCAACAACGCCAGGAGCGCCAAACCGATCGCGGCCTCGACGAAGACGACCGCCACGGCGTCGGTCTCGGCGCTCGTCATGAACCCGAGGGTGAACAACGCGCTGCCCGAGTAACGAACCGCGGTGCCCACCGGCACGTCGTCGATCGCGTAGAAGATCGGGACGAAGGCACCGAGAATCATCGCCAACCACACAGCGGGCAAGGTCAACAAAGTGATCGGGCCGTACATCGCCATCACCTTGTCGCGCCGTTCGTAGCTGTGCGCCTCGCGACCGACGAGTCGAAAGATCCGCCGGTTGAACGAAGCAATCCAGCGGGTGAGGCGCACGGGTGCGGCCCGGGGCAATACGAACGTCCGCACGGCGGCATCGAGCACCCAGACGATCAGCGCAATGCCGACGACGACGAGGCCCGAGCGCAGCACAACGTCCACGCCCGAGCCTCGCACATCGCCGCCCGGAACCCGCGCTGGAGCGGGTCGCTAGTGCAGCGGTGCGTCGCACCGCCACAGGTTCTTAGAGGTTCACCGGGATGAGGACCCTCGTGATGCCGTGAATCCGACCGTTCGTCGCCTTGATGTTCAGCGCGAACAGGTTCAGCGACGGGTTCGTGATGTCGGGGTCGGCATCGACGAGCTTGATCCCGTTCACCTTGAACGACGTGCCCAGGAGCGTGTCGATCTTCCTGCTGAGCAACACCTGGAGCGGGCTCAGGCTCTTGCCGGCCACGTGATACAGCAAGATGTTGGTGAGCACCGGGATCGGGTCACCGCCGCCGATCTCGGTCAATGCGCCGACGAGGAACTCCCACGCGGCCTGCTCGCCGTTGCCGGTGAAGCCGAGGTCTCGCGCGGTGCGGATGAAGGCTGCATCGCTGGGTGCGAACACGGTGTATTGCTTTGAGGCGTCGGCGAGCGCGCCTTCGAGCTTGGCGGCGAGCACCGCGTTCAACAAGATGTCGTAGTCGTAACGGTTGTGGTCGAACGTGCCGCCGCTGGCCGCAACGATCTCGGTGATCGTCTTGGTCGGCGTCGACGATCGGTGGTGGGCCTCGGCGGGCGCCGCCGCACCGACGGCAAGACCGACGGCGAGGACAGGAGCGACGAGCAACTTCAGTTTGTGCATGGGACAACCTCCAGTGAGTAGCGGTCATTGCGTGGTGCAATGAGCGTTCTCCGGAGTCGACGGCGCAACGGATCATATTTAGCACTAAGTTGTGTCTGACCAGCGAGAACGTGGCGAGCAAGGCGTTCGCGGATGCGGTCAGTCATCGGTGGCGGGGCGACGGCGATGCTGTTTGGTCTGGCCGCGATGGCGCTTGGCGTCGATCCGGCGCTCCCGGGACGCCTTCGTCGGTTTCGTCGCCCGCCGCGGCGCATCGCGGTGCAAGCCGTCGATCAAGCGGGTTCGCAGGCGCTCGATCGCGAGGTCGCGATTGCGGCTCTGCGACCGGGTCGTGTTCACCGCAACGCGAATCTCACTGCCGTACTTCTCGACCAGCCGGACGCGCTGCCAATCGGTCAGCGAGGGTGACGCCGCCACGTCGAACGTCACGATCGCCTTGGTGTTCGCCGTGTTGGCGTGTTGGCCACCCGGCCCGCCGCTCCCTGTGAACTCCCACCGCAACTCGTCGAGCGCGATCGCACACTGCGCATTCACCCGGAGTCGCTCGCCGTCCATGCACCCAGCGTAGAAGCGCGCCGAATCCCGGCGGCGTAGATTCGAACCGTGGATTTCCACGATGTCGTGCGTCGACGCAGGATGGTCCGTTCGTTCACCGATGCACCCGTCGCCGCCGAGTCGGTCGAACGGATCCTCGACGCTGGCCGGCGCGGCCCGAGCGCCGGACACAGCCAGGGCATCGAGTTCGTCATCGTCACCGACCCAGCGACGCGCGCCACGATCGCAGGCGGATTTCAACGGGTGGTCGACATTTCGGGACATCACAACTTCGTCGCGCAAGCTCGTGTCCACATCGTGATCTGCGCCAATGCCGAGATCTATCGAGCGCGCTATCGCGAAGCCGACAAGATGCAGGCGCGCGGCGCCATCGATGACGACGCACTTTGGACCGTGCCCTACTGGTGGTCGGATGCCGGGTGCGCGCAGATGCTGATGTTGTTGGCCGCCGTCGACGAAGGTCTCGCGGCGGCATTCGTGGGCTACGGACCAGGTGAGCATGCCGTGAAAACATTGCTCGGTATCCCGGACGACTACCGAATCCTTGGCGCGGTCTTGGTCGGTCACGAGGCCGACGACGCGCGGCAGTTCGGCGACGTCAGCGCGGTGCCGCGACGGCGTCGAGCCGCGGCCGACGTCGTCCACCGCGACCATTGGTGACCGAGTTGGCAACGCGACCTCGACTCACGACGGTCTGCCTCGACTGCGCCGACGCGGACGCACTCGCAGCGTTCTACGCCGAACTGCTTGGGTGGGACGTTGTCGACCGCGATGCCGAATCCGAGCAGGCCGGAGGCTCAGGATGGGTGCTGCTCGCCGATCCCGCCGGTGGCGTCGGCATCTCGTGTCAGGCCGAGGCCTGGTACGAACCGCCGACGTGGCCCGAAGCACCGAGCCGCCTCACCAAGATGATGCACTTCGAAATCGCCGTCGACGTTCTCGATACAGCGGTCGCCACCGCAGTTGCGGCCGGAGCCCGAGTCGGGTCGCACCAACCCGCCGACCGCAACCCGTCGGAACTGCGCGTGATGATCGACCCCGCCGGTCACCCGTTCTGCTTGTTCGTGGACCATTCGGTCGTCGCCGCTGGCTGCGACGACGCTTGCTTCACCGAGTGAGAGGCTTGAACTTGATGCGATGCGGCTGGTCGTCATCGGCGCCGAGACGCTTCTTGCGATCGACCTCGTAATCGCTGAAGTTGCCTTCGAACCACACGACCTCGCTGTCGCCTTCGAACGCCAGCACGTGGGTCGCGATCCGATCGAGGAACCACCGATCGTGGGT
>SXIR01000051.1 GCA_005772765.1 Actinomycetota bacterium | reverse complement strand
GGCGGCACTGTTGTCCGGGTTGATGCCGACGACGACCCGGTGGGGTTGGGAATTGGTGTAGAGGTCGACCCCGCCCGGGGCGTGTTCGGTGTGTCCGCCCTTCAGCTGGTGGGGGATCCCACAGGTGAACTCGACGTTCTCGAGGCCCCGGGCAACCTCGCCCAATGCGTCGGAGACGACCTTGCCATGTTCGGCTGAGATGACCTGTGCCAACTCGAGTCGACGTTCGGCGAGGAGCGCACGCGCCTGGAACAAAATCTCGGCGCGGCGACTCAGGCTGGTGGCGCGCCAGGCCGGGAAGGCGGCCGCCGCGGCGGCGACGGCCGCGTTGACCTCATCGACGCTGGCGAGGCCGACTTCGCTGCGCTGTTCGCCCGTGGCCGGGTCGAAGACGGGGCCTGTGCGCCCGGAGGCACCGGTCTGGCGGGTGCCGTTGATCCAGTGATCGATGGTCTGCATCGTCGTATCGTAAATCGCACAGCGCGGACCGGACAATCTCTAGTTTGTAACCGAACAAAGATTCCAGCGACGCCGCCCACCGCGGCGCGGCGCTCGCCCAGATCACGCCGAGCAACGATCGTTGCGGGCCCCCCAACTCATGGTCGTGTCGCAGTGCTGTTGGGTTGACCCATGCGCATCGCCACGTCGACGGTCGCGCCGAGGTCTCGGATCACGGCTCCGAACCGGGTATCGGGAAATCCCTCGGCGATCGCCAGCGCGTCCGACCAGGTGTCGAAGTCGGTCAGCGTCACGGTGTCGGCAACGGCGCCGAAACGCTCGTTCAGGCGGTGTCGCTGGCGTCGGCCCGTATCGGTCAAACTCATCGGAACGCCGGGAAAGACCTCGGCATCGGGCTCGCGCATGCCGACGAGCCAGAAGCCGCCGTCGAACGCGGGCCCGATCACCGCGTGGTGGTCGACGAGGAGCGCCGCGGCGGTGTTGAGCTGGGCGGGCGTGACCTGGGGTGTATCCATACCAATGAGCACGGTCGGACCGGCCTCGTTTGCGAAGGCGTGGGCGAGTCGCTGGTCGAGGCCGTCGCCCGTTTGCGGTCGCACCTCCCAATCGTTGGCGAGCCACGCTGGGGTTTCGCCGTCGAGTACCAAGACCCTGCGCTGCGCCTGGGCCAGTGCGACGGCGTCGATCGTGTCCCGCAGCGCGGCCTCGGCGATCTGCGCAGCTTGTTCCGGGGTGCACGGTGGACACAGGCGGGTCTTCACGAAGCCCGGCCGTGGCGCCTTGGCGATGACGAGCCAGGTCGGGAGCATGGTGTGACGGTAGGGCCGTCTGCACGTGTATGGGAGCGTTCGGCGGTTACGAATCGCGAAAGCCGTCACCGTCGTCTCCGCAGCGTGATCCCTTGGTCGCTCGCCGAGGAACCGGACAATCCCGGGTTTGTTACCGTACAAAGGATGTTCGCGTGGTCGCGGCTCGAGGATCGTTCGGCGCGCGGGATCGCGGCCTTCGTCGGTCGGGCAATCCGCGACGGCACCCTTCCCGTGGGGACCCGACTCGCACCCGTACGGGCGATCGCACGCGAACTCGGCGTGAGCCCCACGACGGTCAGCGACGCGTGGCGCGAGCTCGCCCGTAACGGCGCGATCGAAAGTCACGGGCGCAACGGCACCTACGTCCGCCTGCCGGATCCGGTACTCGCACCGCGTCGATACCGTCAGGTCACCGACGGTCGAGCCGAGTTCGAACTCGACTTGTCGACCGGGACCCCCGACCCGGCGTTGCTGCCCCCGTTGGCGCCCGCCCTGGCGCGGGCAGCGACGAGGGGTGACCTGACGACGAGTTACGCCGACGACCCGGTGCTCCCCGAGCTCGGCGACATCTTGCGGGAGGACTGGCCGTTTCCCCCCGAGTCGTTTGCAGTGTTCGACGGCGCCATGGATGCACTCGACCGGGTGCTGCGCGAGACGGTTCGGATCGGCGATCGAGTTGTCGTCGAAGATCCGACCTTTCCGCCGTTGCTGGACTTACTCGACGTGTTGGGCGCGGTCGTGGTGCCCGTCGGTGTCGACGAATGTGGCTTGCGGCCCGACGAGTTCGCAACGGCGTTGCGCGACGCTGATCCGGTGGCGGTCATCGTGCAACCGCGCGCCCAGAACCCGAGCGGCGCGGCCTTCGATCCTGAACGCGTCGACGCGCTCGCACGGTTGCTGCGATCGTCGCCGCGCACGCTCGTTGTCGAGGACGACCACGCGGGCGCGATCGCATCCGAGCCGCGGCTGTCACTCGGCGCGCACCTTGTCGATCGAACCGTGACGATTCTCGGGTTCTCGAAATCGCACGGCCCCGACCTTCGGCTCGCTGCGATCGGGGGCGCGTCGGGTCCGATCGATGCTGCCGCGACGCGCCGACAGCTCGGCCCCGGGTGGTCGAGTCGGCTGTTGCAGGCTGCGCTCGCGGAGTTGCTCGTCGACGCCCACGCTTCGGACCAAGTCGCGACGGCTCGTTCGCGCTACGCACGGCGTCGACTCCATCTCGTCGACGGATTGCGCAAGCGAGGCCTGGCCGTCAGCGGTCGCGACGGAATCAACGTGTGGGTGCCGGTCGACGACGAACAGCATGCGCTTGTTGCGCTGGCGGCTCGTGGCATCGCAGTCGCACCCGGGACGCCGTTTCGCGTCGTCGATCCCCGTCACCACATTCGGGTCACCGTGGCGTCACTGTCCGATAGCGCTGCCGATGTCGTCGACGCGATCGATCGTGCCGCCCGACGACCCGATGCGGTACGCCGCGCGTGAAGCCGCCTCGGTACGGTGAGTCCGTGGCCGATTCGGAACACCTGTCGCCCTACCTCGACTTCGATCGCGATCAATGGGCCGCGTTGCGGGCGAACACGCCGCTCCCATTGACCGAGACCGACGTCGACGCGCTCCAGGGCCTCAACGAACCTGTGGCGCTCGACGAGGTCGCCGATGTGTATCTTCCGCTCAGTCGACTCTTGAATCTGCGCGTCGCGGCCAGCCAACAACTGCACGACACCACGGCGACCTTTCTCGGAACGCTCGCGCCCAAGGTTCCGTTCGTGATCGGCTTGGCCGGCAGCGTCGCGGTGGGGAAGAGCACGATCTCGCGCGTCCTCACGGCGCTGTTGCGCCGGTGGCCGAACCACCCGCGCGTCGACCTCGTCACGACCGATGGGTTTCTCTTCCCGAACGCGGTTCTCGACGAACGTGGCTTGATGAGCCGCAAGGGGTTTCCCGAGAGCTACGACGTGCGTCGTCTCATCGATGTGCTCGCCGCACTGAAGGCGGGCGAACCGCAGGTGCGCGCGCCGATCTACTCACATGTCGTCTACGACGTGACCGACACCGAGGTCGTGCTCGAACGACCCGACATCGTCCTGGTCGAGGGACTGAACGTCTTGCAGGTCCCACCGACCCACGAAGACGGCGACGACCGCCCCTTCGTCAGCGACTTCTTCGACTTCACGATCTACGTCGATGCCGATGAGGACGACATCGAGCGGTGGTACGTCGAACGGTTCTTCGCTTTGCGCGAAGGCGCCTTCGCCGACCCGACCAGCTTCTTTCACCACTTCGCAGCACTGACCGACGACCAGGCGCGCACGATCGCCCGGTCGTTGTGGGAATCGATCAACGCGGTGAACTTGCGGGAGAACATCGTTCCGACTCGATCACGGGCCGATCTCGTGTTGGAGAAGGGGTCCGATCACGCCGTTCGTCGCGTCCGCTTGCGGCGCCGCTGACGCAGCCGATCAGCCGGCCCGCACGCCGCGGAGCCCGAACCACAACAGTTCGGCGAGCCATGCCGCGAGGTGTTCGGGGTCGTCGAGGATGCCGCCATCGGCCAGCGCCCGACGGCTGGTCGATTCGGCGAGGCCGACGATCGCGCCAGCGAGGACTTGGCGTTGGTCGCCCGAGATCGCGATGTCGATGAGCGGCTCGACGGCGCGCACCGCGGCGGCGAGTGTCGCATCGACGATCGCGGCGACCTCGCGGTCGTTGCGTACCGACGCACCGAACATCAAGCGAAACGAGTTGGGGTTCGTCGCGACCCAACGGAAGTAGGCGGTGAGACCTCGCTCGACTTGCTCGCGGCCGCTCGAGGCTGCACTGGTCGCACGGCCCAACTCGGCGAGGAGTTCGCCGCCGACGAGTTCGAGTAGTTCGTGGTAGAGCGCGCGCTTCGACCGAAAGTGTTGGTAGAGCACGGGTTTGGTGACGCCCGCGGCGTTCGCGACGTCTTCCATCGACGTGGCGTGGAAGCCTCGTTCGGCGAACATGTCGCACGCGACTTCGAGGAGTTGGACGCGACGTTGTTCCGCGGGGAGGCGCATGACCCGGCGGAGGCTATCGGCCGGTCGCGCTTCCTCGTCGACGGTCATTGGTTGCGGTGGCGTTGGCGGTAGGTCTTGGTTTTCGTGCGGTTGCCGCAGAGGTCCATCGAGCACCAGCGCCGCGATCGGTTCTTGGAGTGGTCGTAGAACGCCCACAGACAGTCCTCGGCGGGACACAACTTCGTGCGGTCCCAGATTCCCAGCGCGTGGGCCGTCGCGACGTCGACGAGGATCCGGCTGAGGATTTCGGTGACGCCGGTGCCTCGGGCCCGAACGATCGGCCGGCCGGTCTCGGCGAACTCGACCCCGGCTTGGAACCGGGCGATCCGCCGGTTGTGCTCTGCGAGGTCTTCCGGGCGGATGGCAACACCGCGATTTGCCAACATCGCGTTGCGGAGGACGTCGCGTACCTCGATGGCGGCGGCGAGGTCCTTACGGCTGACCGACAGGTGCAGGTCGGACCCGGTGTGGTGGTGGCACCAGGCCGCGAGCGCGGCCGGTGACGCCAGTTCGTCGGAGATTTCTTCGACGTCGAGGGTGTTCACGAAATCGACGACGAGCCGCAGCGGTTCGGGAATGGCTTGGTCGTCTCGACGCACGTAACCACCATAATGAAATAGGGGGTTGCAATGCCAGGGACACCGGTGTAAGGTGATGACTGGTTACACCCACCGGGCCGGCCAGACGCCGCCCCACGAAACGAGTTGATCCCGATGCTGTTCCTCCTGTTCACCAACGCTGTTGCCGAAACGAACCGGCCGAGCGAGCGCCCGCGCCGCCGTTGGTTCCGCCGCGCCGGCGAGTAGGTCCAGCCGACATCCATCACCTCACATCGTGTGACCAGCCTCGACGCCCGCACCGGCCGCACGGCCGGGAAGCGGCCGATGTCGAGTTGGGTGGGCTCAGAGTCGGGTGGGCTCGAGAGTCGGGTGGGCTGTGTCGTCGCTACTGGCTCGACTTCAGGGGCATCACGTAGCGGTCTTCGTGATCGAAGTTGCGGGACCACAGCTCGTCGAGTTGGCGGGTCTCGGCGGCGCTGAGCGGAAGTTCGGACGCCGCCGCGTACTCGCGAACCTCATCGACGTTCACCACCGTCGGCAGCACGTTTGCAAACGCCGGGTTCGCCAGGATGCCCGCGATCGCGGCTTGACCCTTCGTGCGGCCGGTCTCGGGCGACCACAAGAACTCGAGCGTCTCGGCCTTCTCGAAGTTGTCGAGCATGTTGTCGCGGTTGCGGTGCGCGCGGTGATCACCCTTTTCGAAACGAGTGTCCGGAGTGACCTTGCCCGACAACGTGTCGCTGGCGTGCGGCACCCGTGAGATGAGCGAACACTCGCCGTTGCGGACACGGTCGCGTGCCGCGAAGGTCAGCCCAGGTTCTTGCTCGAGCACGTTGAACACTGTCTGCAACGTGCAAATCGGGCGTTCGTCGACGGCGCGGTTGCCCTCGTCGACCCAACCGATCGCGGGGCCGAGCGCAACGCCGATCTCGCGCACCTTGCCCTCGGTGCGCAACGCCTCGAGTTCGGCCCACAAGTCGTCGGCGAGCACCGGCTCGATCCGCACGTTGTGGAGTTGATAGAGATCGATGTGGTCGATCCCCAGGTTGTTGAGCGAGTCGATGCACTGCTGGCGGACGGCCTCCGGACGCCAATCGTGCGGGTGCTCGCGCTGTCCTGCCGGGCGAGGCTTGCTGGTGTCGTACCCGCACTTCGTCGTCAAGACGATCTCGTCGCGATGGTTTGCCAGTGCGTCGCGCAGCATGGTCTCGCCCAGCGCCGCGTCGCCGTAGACGGGCGCGGTGTCGATGAACGTGATCCCGCAGTCGAGCGCGGCTTTGATCATGTCGTCGGGTTCGTCGGTGCGGCCCCACCAGTTGCTGGCGAGGGTCCACGTTCCGAGTCCGACCTCCGAAACGATGAGGTCAGTGGTGCCGAGTCGTCGCGTTCGCATGGCGGAATCGTACGGCGGCCGACCCGCGCGACGCCGGGTCGAAGGTCACCCGACCTGTTGTGGGGTCACGACCTGCTGGGAGTGAGCGGATCCTCGCGTTCGGCTTTGCGGACCGCGTAGCCCAGCACGATCGGCACCGGCAGCACGATGCAGGAACCGACGAGTCCGACGACGGTCACCGTCACGGCGAGCCCGGGAAAGCCCGCGATCGCGCCGGCGACGAAGCCGACGATGGACGTCAGCAACAACCCGTACCCCAATGCCTTCGTGGCGCGCACGAACGCGATCACCTGTGTGCGGCGTCGGACCACGGGATCGTCGAGGGGCGAACTCATGTCGACTCCGGTGCCACGCGAGCTTGCCACCGCAACGTCTTGTCGAGGCCAGCGTTCGGATCGATGTCGACCCGGCCTTCGAGGACATCGAGGACCGCGAGGAACTCCTTCGTTTCGCGCACGTCGTGGACCCGAAGGATCGATGCAGGCGCGAGACGGGTGGTCGTGGCGATCGCGCCGAGGGTTCCGGCAAGCCGCTCCTTCGGTGCCCGCCCGGTGATCACCCCGATGAAATCCTTGCGCGACAGCGCGAGCAACACCGGTCGATCGAACGCGGCGATCTGGTCGAGCGCACGGAGCACTTCGACGGTCTGGGCGGGGGTTTTCGCGAAATCGGGCCCAGGGTCGACGATGATCTGGTCGTGGTCGACCCCGGCCGCGTTGACGGCGTCCATCCGTTCGCGGAGGAACTCGACGACGTCATCGACGACACCGTGCGGTTGATACAGCAATCGCGCGTCATCACGGGTCTTGGGCTTCCAACGCGTGTGCATCACGACGAAACCAGCACGATGCGCGGCCACGACCTGCGCGAGCGTCGGGTCGAGCACGCCCGAGATGTCGTTCACGATGTCGGCGCCGACCTCGAGCGCTGCACTGGCGACCTCCGGCCGATACGTATCGACGGAGATGACGCAATCGGATTGTTGGCGCACACCCGATACCACCGGGATGAGGCGACCGATCTCTTCGTCGATGCTGATCTCGGGGACTCCCGTGATCGCGGATTGACCGCCGATGTCGAGCACGTCGGCACCGGCGGCGACGAGCTCGATCCCGCGCTCGACCTGTGCCGCGACGCCGCGCAGCTCACCACCGTCGCTGAATGAGTCCGGGGTGGCATTGAGCACACCCATGACGAGCGGGCGGTCGATCGAAACGACTCGATCGCGGCAGCGCAGATTCATCGTCGAGCTCCGTCGAGCAGTGCGGCGATCCGCTCTGGGAGATCCTCGACCGAGTACGACACGCGGGCTCGGCGCGCCGTGGCATCGAGGTGGGCGCGGCGAGCCGATTCGCCGCGAGCCAAGAATTTGACCAGCTCGGTTGCATCGTCGATGGGCAGGACTCGGATGCCGCCTGCGACCAGTTCGGCCAGCACCGGAAAGCTCGCGCTCACGACGGGCCGGCGATGCGCCACGCCTTCGAGCACGACATCGCCGAATGCATCCCAGCTCGCCGGGAACACGACGGCGTCGCACGCGGCGTACGCGTCAGCGGGTCGTTCGATCTCGGCGACCAGGACCGGAACGTCGGCCCGGGCAACCAGTTTGTCGAAGCGATTGCGGTGGTTGTCGGCGACAGGCCCGCGTATCCACAAGTGAACTGGTCGATTGCGAATGAACCGAGCGACTTCGTTGACGAAGCGAATCGCGCCAGCCGCGTTCTTGCGTTCGTCGACCCGGGTTGGTTGCAACAAGACAATGGCGTCGTCGGCAAAGCCGAGTGCCTCCCTCGTTGCGTGGCGGTTGCCTGACTCGGGATCGAGGTCGAACGCTTGGGGGAGCACCTGCGCGGACGCGCCAAGCGATTCGATCTCGCGTCGAGCGTGCAGGGTTGTCGTGACGTGGTGGACCTTTGACCAGGGCGACGCCCGGAGATCGATCAGGTCGCGTGCGACGATGTCGCGCCAGCGAATCAGTGTCGATGACGCCGCGCGGGTCGCGCGGTCGACGATTGCCGTGAGTTGATCGATTCCGCTCGTCCCATCGATGGCGCCGAGCTCCTGCGCGATGCGCGTCGGGTCGTGCACCACGCAGACGTCGCTCGGGGGCAGAGGCTCCTCGGGCAACAGCGAGTGGACGGTCCCGCCCAACGCGGCGAAGGCGTCGGTCCAGGTGACCACATCGTGATCGACTCGCGCGGAAACCAGCGTTGTGGTTGGCGCCATGCGTGGGACGCTAGGTCGACTCAGGTCTCGCGGGCGAGGCGCACGAGCTTGCGGTTCGTTGCATCGAGCACCGCGCGCACCACCGCGCCGGATTCGTCGTGGGCCGTGACGACCGCGGACCCTGCGACCACCTGCTCGGACGGCAAGGTCACGAAGACAGCTGTGACGACGGCAACGTCGAGGTTGCCGGCTCGGACGATCTGCGCGGCGTCGATGTCGACGCACTCGGCCACGGGTTCGAGCTGGCGAAGTGCGTCGACCGTGGCGGCGGCAACGAGCCGGAAGCGGGCCGAGGTGGCGACCGACCCTTCGGCGTAGCCAATCGCCGCGACTCCACCGCGGCCGAGCCCGACCTTGACGAGGCAGCGCAACCCGGTGATCTCGGCGCTCACCGACTCGATGGTCACGCGCTCTGCGGCCTGTGGGTCCGCCGCGGCGACGTCGGCAAAGCCGCCGTCGAGTTGGACCACGGACACGATCCGGCGGTCGACCTCGAGCCCGAAGGACGCCAGCGCCACCGATTGCACGTCGCGCACCACCTGTTTGGGGTGCTTGGCCGAGTTGGCCACGATGTGGACTTCGACGAGCAGCCCCGTGTTGTCGGTGACCAGACGCGCGATCTCGACCTCGGGGAGTCGCACGAGCTCGCGCTCGATTTCGAGCACTTCGGCTTCATCGAGCGCGGCCATGGGATCGACTGTAGAGGGCGGGCGGCGGCGCTGCGGCGTGTCGGCCGCGGCGGCCTCCCGATAGTCGGTGGTGGTTTCCGGTGCGTGGCTGGTCACGCTGCGCGCGTCATTGCCGCTTGAATCCGCCGAATCGCGCGCTCTGTGTTCAGAATTCGGACTTTTCCGGCCTTGTTTCGTCGGGCGAGAACCTCCAGACTCTTGTGACCAATGTTGTTGGAGTCAATCTCAGTGAACCTTTGAGGACTCCCTCCACGCATGCGCCGGGGGCGCCGACGGCAAGATCCGAGGTCGAGCACTTCTCCATCCGAGCGGAGCGACGCTCGCCGCGAACAGCGAAGGCGGCGGGACGAACCCGATGAATGGGGGAATCGACCGATGACCAACAAGATCCTGGCCCGTGCCGCCGTGGCGGCCACGGGCTTGATGGCCCTGCTGCTGAGCGGTGGCGCCTACTTCAGGCGCGGCTGAACGACCATGCAGTACACGTACCGACCCGATCTCGGATCTTGCCGCCGGCTCCCACCTGCCAACCTCCACAGAACCGCTCGATGCCCGAGTTCCCCAACGTGATGCCCGAGTTCCCCACAGTGATGCCCGACTTCCCCACAGTGATGCCCGAGTTCCCCAAGGCGCTGCAGACCTACACCGCCGTGCTCGCCGCGGCGGTGCTGGTTGCGACGGCCATCGCCATCCCCACCTCACCGATGCCGCAATGGGGCACCATCGCCGTGCTCGGCGGGCTCATCGTCTTCAGCGAGCAGCGCCAGGTGCATCTCCCGAACGGAGCGATCATCACGCCGGGGCTGATGGTCGGGGTGGCGGCCATCGTCGTGAGTGGTTCGGCGGCCGTGCTCGCTTCGCTCGTCGTCGGCATCGCCGCGGGCCTCACGCTGCGCGATCTCCGTCGCGGACGACGCGGTTTCGTGGTGTTGAACGCGGCCACGATCGCACTGTCGAACTTGGCTGCGGCTGGCGTCGCGATTCCGTTGTCGGATCGCATTCGGACATCGGCGGCCTTCGGTGTGGTGGCGGCGGTGCCGATCGCACTGGCGTGCGCAAGCGTTGGCGCGCTCCTCGTCGCGATCTCGTACTGGGTCGAAGAGCGTCGCCCGATTCGCACGGGATTCGCGCAGCTGCTCACCGCGTTTCCGCAGTGCGTTCCGTTTGCGTTGCTCGGCGTGTTCCTCGGCCGTTTGTATCTGGAGTTGGGCTGGCCAGTCGCGATCTTGTTCGTGGTGCCGATCCTGCTGGCTCGCGACTTGTTCGCGAGCTACCTCGAGCTCAAGGCCGCGAACGAAGCCACGGTCGAGATGTTGGTGCGCGCGCTCGAAGCGAAAGACCGGTACACCGCGGGCCACGCTGGCCGAGTCGCGACGTACTCGCTCTACATCGGCGAAGAGTTCGGGTTCTTGCCGTGGCGCCAGGAACGCTTGCGCGTCGCAGCGTTGATGCACGACATCGGAAAACTCGTCGTGCCGAACCAGCTCTTGAACAAGCCGGGCAAGTTGACCGCCGACGAGTTCGCCCGCGTGCGCTTGCACGAAACGGTCTCGGTTGAGATGTTGCGATCGATCGACTTCCTGGCCCCCGTCGCGCCGTCCGCAAGCGGCGATCACAGCTCGTATTCGGTGACCTCGGATCGCGTCGTGGAGCCGTACATCGTCGCCGTCGCCGACGCATTCGACGCAATGACATCGACGCGCAGCTACCGGCGCGCGCTCCCCCAAGACGTCGCGTTCGCCGAACTGCGCAACAAGGCCGGTACCCAGTTCGACCCTCGCTGTGTCGAAGCGCTCATCAACGCGTTGGAGCGACGCGGCGAGGTGCACGGCGCAGGTCACGAGCGCGACATCGAGCCCTACGAGACGGCGCCGCCCGTCGTCGGAATCGGTTCGGCCGGGCTCGGCGATCTTGCCGTGGAGCGAGAAGCGCATCCCCGGGCGGGGGAGGTCGCGTGAATCGGCTGCGCGTGCGGATTCCGGCGATCGTCGCTGCGGGTTGCGTCGGTGCCGCGGCGGCTTCGGCATCCAATGACCTCGCGGTCGTGCATGCGGTCGCCCTGATGACTGCGCTCGTGGTCGGGGAGTTGCTCGTCCTGCGACTCGAAGACGGCACGGGCATACCAGTCGCGTACGCGCCCTTACTCGTCGTCGTGGTCGGATTCACCAGCACGCGAGTTGCGGTCATCGTGGCGGCTGCGGTGGTCATCGGCGCAGCGGTGGGTACCGATCGGCGTGGGCTGCGGGGCCGCTGTACGACGAGTGCGCAACGTCTCGCGGTCGGGGCGGCCGCGTTGGGTGCCTACCAAGGCATGTTCGTCGCGCTCGGGCGGACCGAATCGGTCGCGGTGGTGCTCGGGTCACTTGTCACTGCTGTCGTTGCGATGGTGGTCGTGGAGGAGATGGCGCGTCGAGGCCAACGGTTGCCGTCGGCGTTGACTGCGCGTGGCGTGCGGGCATGGTCGGCACTTGGCGCCACGGGTGTGCTCATGGCGTTGGGCTACCGGGGTGTCGATGGTCGGGGCGGTACCGGGCTCTGGAGCGTTGCGCTCTTCTCGATTCCGTTGATCGCCGCCTGGTATTCGTTCGAACGGCTTGCCGTTGTCACTCGGACGCATCGCCAGACGTTGCAAGCGTTGTCGATGGCCACGGAAATGGCCGGCCTCGTTGTCGACGGGCACGGGCGACGCGTCGCGGAACTCAGCGAGCGCATCGCCCACGAAGTCGGCCTCGACCTGTCGACGATCGAGCACATCGTCGCGGCGGCCCATCTCCACCATCTCGGAGTGGTCACGTTGGACGACCCACCGGCGCCGCGCGCCCCTGATCGGGTGGCGATCGTCGCGGACGTGACAGCCGCAATGCTGCGCGAGATCCCGGCGCTCACCGAAGCCGCACGCATTGTCGACGGCCAGGGCCGTCATGCGCGCGATCTGCGCGGTCGGGCGGACGATCGACTCGCGAGCCAGGTGCTGAAGGTCGCGAGCGACTTCGACGACCTGGCCGGGGACGAGCCGCTACGAGCTCGGCCGGCGCTGGAGGCCTTGTATGCCAGCCCCGGATATGTGTACGACCGGCGCGTGCTCGAGGCGCTCGAGGTCGCGCTCGGTTGAGGCGTCGCTGAGCATCTCTCGTTCGATGTCGATGCCGGCGTCGATAGCTGCGTCGGCGTCTTGGGACACGTCGGACTCGAGGTCGTGCGGTGAGTAGCGACCCACCAAGGGGCTGCGTCGGCGTTCGAACAACGCGCTGGGGTGCCGGTCGCGAGCCGATCGACGCAGCTCGTCGAGTTCGGCAATGACGCCCGCGACGATCGGGGAGGGCGGTTTCGGCGGCATGTCGGTGAGGTCGAGTTCGACGAACTCGACGATTCCTCCGGACGCGGTTTCTCCACCCGAAGCGGCGATCCAGACATCAGGATGTTCCGTCGGTTCCGGCTCGCCCCGAACGGTGTCGTCGAACGCGGCCACGCCGAGGTCTTCGATCCCCGAGATCGGCCCCGAGATCGGCCCCGAGATCGGCCCCGAGATCGGCCCCGAGATCGGCCCCGAGATCGGCCCCGAGATCGGCGTCGCATCGATGCGGGCGCCGCGACGAACGCGTTGCCGCGCGTTGCGAGTGGCGGTGCCGCGACGACGGGCTCGGCTTGCATGGAACGACGCCGACAGCAACCCTGCAGCGAAGATCAGGTCCCCGAAGCTGATCAAGGACTCGCGTCCGGGGAGCAAGATGATGTCGCCCAAAACCGTGAGTCGGTCGGCGTCCGTCTCGGGGTGGTGCTTCACGGTGGTCGTGGCGCCGCCGGTGGCTTCCCATGCCGGGGGGACACGAACCGGCATTCCTTCGTTGACGGCGATGACGAGGAAGTTGGCGGCGATGCCGATGCTGGCAACGATCATGCCGGTCCGCGCGGCGTTACGCAACGTGAAGGCAAGCGTCAACACGTAGCTCGCCACCAGGATGCCGAATCCGATGCGGTGGGTTCCGTTGGCCGGCGGGTCGAACCAGGTCGTGAGTTCTTGGAGCAGGAAGCCGGCGATGAGGAACGATCCCCACTGCCAGTTGAGCAGGAATCGACGGTAACTGCCGCGCGTCAACCCGGGAATCGCGAGGACGGCAACCCCGACCCAGAACATGAACGGCACTTGCGCGACTGCCTCCAACACGTCTCGACGCTAGTGACCGGGCCGCGTTCGATCGCGGACCCTCCACGGCCGCCGTGCCATCCGCGAGACTTACGATCTCTGGCGTGAACGAGACGGAGCAGTCGGTCCGCTGCGTGATTGCACGGCGCCCAAGGTCGTGCTCGAGCTGATGATGACCGGCCGACGGATCGATGCGCACGAAGGCGTGCGACTCGGATTCGTGAACCGGGTCGTTCCGGCCGCCGAGCTCGACGCCGCCGTCGCGGAGTACTGCTCGCAGTTCGTCGCGAAATCGCCGTTGGTCCTGCGCTTGGGGCGGGAGGCGTTCTACCGAACGCTCGACATCGCCGACAGCGACGACGCGCTGGCCTACTTGCACGCGATGTTGAGCGTGCACACGATGAGCGCCGATGCGGCGGAGGGTGTCGCTGCCTTCGCCGAGAAACGCCCGCCGCGTTGGACGGGGCATTGATCGGTCCAACGTCCGCTCAGCCTGGTTCGTAGGCTGCGCCCATGATCCACTTCGAAGAGCGTGGCCGGGTCGGACTGATCACGATCAATCGCCCCGAACGACGCAATGCGTTGAACGGCGAACTGTGCGCACAACTCGCCCAGGCGCTCGACGCCAGCCACGGGTTGCGCGCCGTCGTCGTGACGGGCGCGGGTTCCGCCTTTTGTGCCGGTGCTGACCTCGTGACCCGCTTCGCCGACGGCGACCCCGAACACGGCGGTGGCGATACCTTCCGACCCGGATTCGAAGTTGCGCTCGATGCCATCGAGGCGCACCCGTCACCGGTCATCGCCGCGATCAACGGACCGGCGATGGGCGCCGGGATGCAGCTCGCGGTCGCGTGCGACCTCCGCGTGGCTGCGTTGGGCGCACGGCTGGCCATCCCGGGCGGAAAACTCGGAATCTTGCTGTCGAACAAGAACATCTGGCGCCTGGCCGCGCTCGTCGGCCACGGCGCGGCACGCGACTTCCTGCTGGCTGGTCGAACCGTGACGGCCGAGGAAGCCGAACACATCGGCCTCGTCTCGCGCGTCTCCGACGACGCGGTCGGGGCTGCGCTCGCCCTGGCCGGCGAAATCGCTGCCTCCGCGCCGCTGACGGTGCAAGGCCACAAACGTGGTTTGAACCTTTGCCTGCAGGTCACGGCACTCGGGACCGACGCGATCCGGGAGCTGATAGCGCTCGAGACCGCAGCGTTTGCATCACGCGACCTGCAAGAAGGCATGGCCGCCTTCGCCGAGAAGCGCACCCCGGAGTTCGAAGGCCGGTAGATACACCGTCCGTCGACAAGGTGACCGCGAATCCCTAGGCTCCGTGCGTGGCTCGCTTTCTCCCGCTCGGGATCTTCGGACTGGCAATGTTGTTGTTGTGGGTCTGGGCGGTGTTCGACGTCATCTCGAGCGACGCCGAACTCGTCCGGAACCTGCCGAAGATGATCTGGTTGGTGCTGGTGATCTTCATCCCGACGCTCGGTTCGATTGCGTGGCTGATCATGGGGCGACCGGCGTACGCAAGCTTTGCGCCCGGTGGGGCGAGGGCGCGCGGCGGCCCATCATCTGGGTCGACGCGTATGGGTCCGTACGGACCCGAGACCGCGCCGCGTTCGCGAGTCGAACCCGAGATCACCGATCGGCGTTCCGCCGAGCTCGACGCCCGTCTCGACGCGTGGGAGCAGTCGCAGACTCCGCCGGACGAACTCGATCGTCGGGCGGCCGAACTCGACGCTCGCGAAGCCGAACTCGAGGCCCGTCAGCGCGACCTCGATGCGCGCGACGATCCGGCCTGATGCGTCCGGCGTTTCCTGGCGACGCAGGCGCGGGACAGGTCCGGCCGAACGACAGCTGGACCGTTGCCGGTTGCAGTCTTTACAGTGTTCAGCGATGGTGGTGCGAGGCCAACTCTCCCGTGAACTGATCGTCGCGGCGGCGCACGACATCGTCGCGAACGAGGGTCTCGACGCGCTGAGCTTGCGGCGGGTCGCCAAGGAACTCGGGGTCACCGCGCCGGCGCTCTACGGGCACGTGCACTACAAAGCCGATCTGTTGCGGGCCCTCGCCGAACTCGAGATGGCGCGGCTGTTGCGGGCGTTCGAACGAATCGACGCAACCGACCCGCTCGAACGCGTTCGGCTGCAAGCACGCGCGTACATCGAACAAGCGCTGGCGGACCCGGCGTTGTTCGAGGTGATGTTCCTCACTCGACCGGACTGGGCGAACCAGCCGACGGTCGAGGAACTGCCGGCCGCGACGCAGGCGTTCGCCGCCGGCGCGGCCGCGATCGAAGCTGCGATCGCGGCCGGCCAACTCCGCGACGAAGACCCTTTCATGATCAGCCTCGCGTTGTGGTCGGCGTCGCACGGCGTCGCGTCGGTGGTGCTGGCCGGAATCAACCTCGGTGATGCGTTCACCTCACGCCTGATCGACGTCGTCATCGACAACCTGCTGGCCGGATTCGCCGCCGACCACTGACCGAGGAGCGCACCACGTGCCGTTGCCCCGATCGATCCTGCAACCCGTCGTTCCCGAAGATCGCGATCTCGCCGTGGTTGCGGGCGCGATCCCCGAGGGATTGACGGGCGAGTGTTTCATCGCCGCGCCGCATACCTCGACCCTCGGCCCCCCGCACGCGTTCTTCGGCGCTGGGATGACCTACGTCCTGTCGCTCGAACCGGGCACGCGCGGCGCGGCACCCGGAACGTTTGCGTGGCGCCAGGCCTGGATCGATTCGCCGAGTGCACGACTCCAACAGAAGCGCCCCGATGCGTTCGTGCGGTCGATGCTCGGCACGCACTCACCGTTCGGTTTGGTGAACGCGGCCAACACGGCGTCGTTGCCCTGGGGCGACCGGATGTTCATGACGTGGGATGTCGGACGTCCCGTCGAGATCGATCCGGTGTCGTTGCGCTACCTCGGCGAGGTCGGCCGTCGCGACGAGTGGCAGGTGTTCGACCTACTGCCAGGCCCGGTCTTGCCGATGATCACGAGCACGGCGCACCCGATCATCGATCCGGATCGCGACTGTCTGTGGACCGTGAACACGTACTTCGGTCAGCTGCACATCGTGCGCTGGGACGGCGAAGGCCCCATCCAGCGTTGGCCGATCGCGAACGCAGTGGTGCCCCAGTCGGTCCACACGATCACCCAGACCCGCGACTGGCTCGTCGTGGGCGACTGCGCCTTCAAAGTCGAAGCGGCGGTCCTGACTGGTGGCGATCGGACCGAACCGGCCAACGCCGACGAACCCATCTATCTCATTCGCAAGGCCGATCTCGACGCCGCCAAATCGGGCACCGAAGTTGGGTGTCTGCGCTACGAACTCGCGCCCGAGATGAACCACTATTACGCGCAATACGACGACCGCGACGGCGTCGTCGTCATGTTCGAACACACGCAGAACGCCGATATCGCCATGGCCGCGCGGGAGGGCGACATCGACGCGTGGGGACGTCCGACCGACCCCGCGTTCTACGGTCTCTACGGGTTCTCCATGACACCGGCTCGCACGACGATGCACTGCTTCGATCCTCAACGGGGCGAGCGACTCGAGGTTGCAGAGATCTACGACCCCGAGCGATACCACACGCGGCAACTGAGCGCGTTCGACTGGTCGGCGGAAGGGTGGGAACACCCCGAAGCTGTGCACTCCGTGTATCACGGTTTCCGACCTGAAGCTGTGCAACAACGCATGCTCGACCTCTACGCCGATCGCGTCGACCGTGCGATGCTGCCGACCGAAGAGATGCCGTGCACGCTCGCGACGCACAGTTGGGATGGGTTGCAGACGATCTCGGAGTATCGCTGGCGCGACACCACCGATGTCGCAACCTCGCCGATCTTCGTGCCACGCAGCGCAGGTCGCGACGGTCGGTCTCGCCACGCCGGCGAGCGTCCCGGCGGACTACACGGGTTCGTGGTCGTTCCGGTGCTCAGCGATCACGGGATGCGAGTCGAGATCTTCGACGCCAACAACGTCGGCGCCGGCCCCCTCTGTACGTTGGCCTCACCGAATCACGCGGTGCCGTTCGTGCTCCACTCGGCGTGGACTCCGACGCTCGGCGTGGTGACCGACACCGACCACGCCGCGTTCGGCGACGAGCTCGGGCAGATCGACCAACTCGACGACGATCTGGCGAACGTCGCCCGCGAGGTGGCCCGAGAGCTCGCAGAGGGGCTAAACCCTCTCGCGTGACGACCTTCGAGTCTTGGCACGCGATCACGACCCTGCTCTATCGCTATGCCGAGTGCATCGATCTCGCCGACTTCGACGGAATCGAGTTGCTGTTCGCCAACGCGGTGATGACCAACGAGGGGTTCCCGGGTGAGATCCGCGGCGGTGAGGCGATCGGCGCGATCTACCGCGATTTCAACAAGGTGCACCCGGACGGAACGCTGCGCACGCGTCACCTGACCACCAACGCCATGGTTGCGGCAGATGAGATCTCGGGTACCGCGACGTGTCGTTCGTACTTTCTCGTCGTGCAGGCAACCGACGATCTGCCGCTGCAACCTATCGTTGCCGGGCGTTACCACGATCGGTTCGTGCGCAAAGCGACGCCGCACGGCGTCGAATGGCGATTCGATCGCCGCCACATCGTGATGGAAGCGATGGGCGACGTGCACGATCACCTCATTGTCGACGTCGATCGGTTGCGCGGATGAGTGCGCTCGACGGGCGGCGGATCCTCGTCACCGGTGCCGCGCAGGGTTTGGGCGCCGAGATCGCGTCGCAATGCGTGGCTGCGGGCGCGCGCGTCCTGCTGGGCGATGTGCAAGATGACGTGGCGGCGGAAGTCGCGGCTTCGTTGGGCGCAGCCGCGAGTTGGGTGCGGCTCGACGTGACGCGCGAGCCCGATTGGCGTGCCGCGCTCGCCGAGGCGGACGCGCGATTCGGTGGTGTCGACGGTCTTGTCAACAACGCGGGCGTGTTGCACATGGGGCCGATTGTCGAGATTGGCGCCGACGACGTGACGCGGTTGCTCGCGGTGAACCTCGCGGGTCCGACGTTCGGCATCAAACACGTTGCACCGCGAATTCGTGACAGCGGAGGCGGGTCGATCGTCAACATCGCTTCGATCGACGGTGTGCTCGGCATGAACTCGGTCGCGTTGTATTCGGCAACGAAGTGGGGAGTGCGGGGTCTGTCTCGCAGCGCGGCTCTCGAACTCGGCCAGTGGGGCGTTCGGGTCAACACGGTGTGTCCGTCGATGGGGAACCCGGAGATGAGCGCACCGTTCTTCGATGCGATCGACGTCGATCGTTATCTCCGTCACGTCCCGTCGCCGGTGCTCGCCGGAGCAGGGGTGACCGCGGCAACGGTTGCCCCCGCGGTCGTGTTCTTGTTGTCGGACGCCGCGGCCACGATCACTGGCACCGACGTCGTGGTCGACGCTGGATGGACCGCCGGTCACTTCCTACCCGGCTTGCCCGGCTTCTGATTCGATCCGACGCAGCGTCACCGCAGTTGGCGTGCGATGCGGCTCATGTCGCGAATGGCTCGACCGGTACCGCGCACCGTGCCGGTGACCTTCGAGCGTCCGATCCGAGGTGCATACGCGACGGGCACCTCCTCGATTCGCCACCCGGCCCGCCCAGCGCGCAGCACCATTTCGAGCGGCCACCCGAACCCTCGGTCGGTCATCCCCAACCCGATGAGATGCGCGCGTCTCGCCGCCCGCATCGGTCCGAGGTCGTGCACGCGGACGCCAGTTCGTCGTGAGATCAGCGAAGCCAGGACTCGGTTGGCGAGCCGTGCGTGCACCGGCCACGCGCCCGCCGTTGCCTGCCGGGCGCCCATGACCAAGTCGGCCGAGCCGTCGGCGACGGCACTGACGACGGCGATGAGGTCGGATCCACGGAACGATCCGTCGCAGTCCATGAAGCACACGATGTCGGCGTCGGAGGCCATGAGGCCGGCCCAACACGCTGCGCCAAAACCGCGTTGTGGTTCGTGGACCACGAGGGCACCACACACCGCCGCCACCGCAGCAGTGTCGTCGGTCGATCCGTTGTCGACGACGATGGGTCGGTAGCCCGCGGGGAGTCCCGCAAGAACTGACGGGATCGCGGCAGCCTCGTCGAGTGCGGGCAAGATCACGTCAGGCACACGCCGACCGTAGGCCCCGGGGGGCGGCCACCTCCGGCGCTTGATTACGAATCTCGAAACGCACGATGCCGCCGAGTCGTTGACGCGGGTGGCACCGGTAGCGTCGCCCTGTGCCGCTCCGCTCGAACCTCGTGCGCGAACCGGGACGGGTCGCGAGTCACGACGGGCCGGCTGATCCGGGGCGTGAGGTCGTCGGCGTCGTTGCCGCGGCCGCGGTCATCGTTGGCGCGATCTGGATCGCTCATCGACATGGCGCGTCGCTCGAACGCGACGGATTCGTCATCCAACTTCGGATGGCGCCGTTCTACGGACGGCCATGGGAGCCGATCGACGGCGGTTGGTGGGCTGCTCTCGGCTTCGGTGCCGTGCTGGTTGCGGGCATCGTCCGCGCAGCCCGATCGTGCAGTGTGCGATTGCTCGCCGGGGTGACGGGTGGCGTGCACGCGCTCTGGGCGCTCGGTCTGGCGTGGCTCCACGACCCGACCGAGATCGGTCGGCCCATGGCGCACCGGCACGGGTACTTGCCGATGGTCGACCGCATCGATGGCGTCGGCGAGTACTGGCGCAGTTTCTTGGATGCGGCACCGACCTATCCGATCCACGTGCGTGGGCACCCACCGCTGTTTCCGTTGTGGCTCGTCGGGCTCGATCGCATCGGTCTCGGCGGCGAGACCGCGGCCGGGGTGATGGTCGTGCTCGTTGGTGCGAGCGGAGCCGCAGCGGTGGTATTGACGACTCGGTTGCTGGTCGGCGAACAGTGGGCGCGGCGCGCGGCGCCGTTTATTGGGGTCGCCGCATTTGCTCCCATGGTGGCGTCGACTGCGGACGCTGCGTTCAGCGGGGTGGCGGCGTGGAGTATCTGGTCGATCGTCGCGGCCACCACGAGCAGAGGACGGCACCCGATCTGGTTCGGCGGACTTGCGGGGACGCTGATCGGCATCGGCTTACTGCTCAGCTACGGCTCCGGCATCGTCGCGGTGGTGTGCGGTGCGATCGCGTTGATCCGGCGCAAGGTCGTCGTCGCCGCGATCGCGACGGCAACATCGGTCGCCGTACTCACCTTGGCGTGGCTGCTCGGCTTCTCGTATCTCGACGGGCTGCGGTATGTGCGCGATGAGTACGAGGCAGGGGTCGCCAGCCAACGGCCGTTCTGGTCGTTTGCGTTGTTCAACGTCGTCGCGTTCTCGGCGATCGTCGGACCCGCGGCCGCGGCGGCATTGGTGTACGCCGTGCGACGTCGGTCTCCGATCCTCGCCGTGGCGGGTATCGGCGTCACGATGGCGACGATCGCGTTGATTTCGGGGATGTCGAAGGGTGAGGTCGAACGGATCTGGCTGTCCTTCGCGATCTGGACGGTTGCCGTTGGGGCGATCTATCTGCGGCGCTCGCACATTGTCATTGGGCTCGGCACGCAGGTCGTGTCGGCGGTCGTGTTGCAGTTCGCGGTGAAGAGTTGGTGATCGACGTGCCGTTGGGTTCGACGCCGAAGGAGAGCGAGTGGCTCGGGTAATTGTCATCGACGATGATCCGACCGTTGCGGAGGTCGTCGCTCGTTATCTCGTCGAGGACGGCCATGTCGTCGACTGCTACCACGACGGCGAAACTGGCTTGGCGGCGGCGCTCGAGGTCGGTCCGGACCTCGTCGTGCTCGACCTGATGTTGCCGCGTCTCGACGGCTACGAAGTGTGTCGACGGCTCCGGGCTCTGCGCGATGTCCCGGTGATCATGCTGACCGCTCGCGGGGACGAGACGGATCGACTGATCGGACTCGACCTCGGCGCCGACGACTACCTGACCAAACCGTTCTCGCCTCGCGAGCTGGCGGCGCGGGTGCGTGCCGTCCTACGTCGATCGCACGGCACGACCGGGTCGTCTCTGCCGTCGACGTTTCGAGCCGGACCGATCGAGCTCGACGTGCGATCACACACGGCGCGCCTGCACGGCGGGGATCTGCGGCTGACCGCTCGGGAGTTCGAGCTTCTCGTCCACCTCGCGCGACATCCGGGTCAAGCGTTTCGCCGGGAGGAGCTGCTGGAAGCCGTCTGGGGTTACAAGTTCGGCGATGCGTCCACCGTAACGGTGCACATTCGGCGTTTGCGCGAGAAGATCGAGGCTGATCCGAGCGTGCCCACCCTCATCACGACCGTGTGGGGTGTCGGCTATCGATGGGACGGTGGCGATGAAACCGGCTGACGCGGCCGAACTGACGGGCTGGGGCGCTGGGACGGTCGTGGCGGGTCTCGGGATCACCGTGATCGCGTTGCGACTGCTCCGCCAGCGTGGCCTGGCATTCCAGGTCGCGGTCGTCGCGGTGGTCCCGGGGGTGACGGCGTTGCTCGGGGCTTGGTTGGGGGCCCGCGCGATGTTCTTTTCCGATCACGACCAAACCGCGCTCACCGTTCTCTTGGTCGCTGCCGGAATCGTCGGAGTGCTCGGAGGGGCGCTCTTCGCCCGGCGGGTTGCGTCCGCAGAGGCCGAACTCGACCGGATCCAACGTGAACGCGCGGTCGAAGACGGCCGTCGCGAGCTCATGGCGTGGGTGTCGCACGACCTCCGGACGCCGCTCGCAGGGATCTGTGCGATGTCGGAGGCGTTAGCCGACGGTGTGGTGCGCGAACCCGACGATGTCGCGCGCTATCACCGTCAGCTGCGTATCGAGGCCGAGCGACTCGGGACGCTCGTCGAAGACTTGTTCGCCTTGGGCAAGGCCGATCACCGGTTGGTGACCGCGAGCCTGGACCGGATCGCGCTCGACGATCTGGTGTCCGACGCAATCGCGGGATTGGCTCCGGTTGCCGAATCACGCGGCGTGCGGTTGATCGGCACACGCACCGAGACCTCGATCGAGTTGGACGCGGCGGCACCGGAGCTCTTGCGTGCCCTGCGAAACGTGCTGGAGAACGCGATTCGCCACACCCCGACGAACGGCCGGGTGGTCGTCGAAACCACTCGAAACGAACACCACGCGTTGGTCGTTGTGCGCGACCAGGGTGGCGGGATCGATCCCGGCCATCTCGACCGAGTCTTCGAACCCGGTTTTCGCGGCGACGCCGCCCGAACCCCTGGCTACGCCGGCGGCGGGCTCGGGTTGGCGATCGCTCGCGGCGTCGTCGATGCCCACCACGGCGTCATCTCGATCGCCAATGTCGACGATGGCGCCGAAGTCATCATCGAGCTCCCGCTGCCGGTCGGCGGGGCCTGACGTGCGCGTCCTGGTCACCGGCGGTGCCGGATTCATCGGGTCTCACGTCGTCGACGCGCTCCTGGAACGGGGCCACGCGGTGCGCGTCCTCGACAACGGCCACGAGCGAGCGCACGCCCAACCGCCAGTCGCCGACGCCCGAACCGACTTCGTCCGTGGCGATGTCGGTGACGCCGCGACCATCGAACGAGCAGTCGCGGGAATCGACGCGGTCTGCCATCAGTCGGCGATGGTTGGGCTGGGTGTCGACTTCGGCGACGTCGAGCGATATGTGTACGACAACGCCACGGCAACGGCGGCGCTGTTAGGCGCATTGCACCGTCGCGAGTTCGCCGGCCCGTTGGTGGTCGCGTCGAGCATGGTGGTCTACGGGGAGGGGCGCTACCGATGTGCCGAGCACGGCATCGTGCGGCCCGGTCCCCGTGTGGTCGCGGCGCTCGAGCGGGGCGACTACGAGCCGCCGTGTCCGGTGTGTGGCGCAGCACTCGAACCCGAGACGGTTCCCGAAGACGCGCCGGTCGACCCGCGCAATGTGTACGCGGCGACGAAACTGCACACCGAACACTTGGCCTTTGCCTTCGCGCGAGAACACTCCGATGCCCGCGTCGTCGCGTTGCGCTACCACAACGTCTACGGACCGCGCATGCCCCGGAACACGCCGTATGCCGGTGTCGCCAGCATCTTTCGCAGCTCGCTCGAACGCGGCGAGGTGCCGAAGGTGTTCGAGGACGGCGGACAACGCCGCGATTTCGTCCACGTGCGCGACGTCGCCGCCGCGAACGTGGCTGCACTCGAACACACCACCGCGCACGGCGCGTTCAACGTCGCCAGTGGTGTGCCGCACACGGTCGGCGAGATGGCGGCCGCGTTGTGTCGAGCCTTCGGAGCGCCCCCGCCCCACATCGTGGGTGGCTATCGCCTCGGCGACGTTCGTCATGTCTTCGCTTCGACGCAACGAGCAAGCGACGAACTCGGCTTTCGAGCGGCGATCGGATTTGCCGACGGGATGCGCGAGTTCGCCACCGCACCGCTGCGCTGACCTCTGACGCAGTCCGTCCAACCTCGGCGAAGCGCGGTCGCGTGCGGCGGTCAGGACGTTGCGACGTTGCCGCCACTCAGGATGACTCCGCAATGGGTCTCGGGCGCGACGATTCCTTCGGATCGTGCGTTGCGCAGCGCGGCGACGGCGACGGCGCTGCTCGGTTCGATCCGTTGGTCGAGCATCATGTGGACGGTCGCTTGCGCCTCCAGAATCTGCGCTTCATCGACGCGGATGATGCGTTCGACGTTCGCTTTGATGATGGTGAACGTGCGGTCGGCGAGCGACGTCAACAGTCCATCGGCGACGGTGTCGGGGTCGGTCTGCGGGATCAGCTTTCCGGCGTGGAACGACCGGTACGCGTCGTCGGCGCCGAATGGTTCACCAGCCATCGTGCGTACGCCGGCCGCCGCGGCAGCGATCGAGGTTCCCGCCAACAAACCGCCCCCACCGACCGGGACGACGATCACCCTGAGGAGCTTGACCTCGCTGATGAACTCGAGCGCAGCCGTGCCCGCGCCCGCGATCACCGCATCGTTGTCGTAGGGATGGATTTCGATGGCGCCCGTGATCGCGACGACCTCTCGCAGCGCTGCGACCCGCGCTGACTCGGTCGGTGCGCAGTCGACGATCGTTGCACCGTACGAGCGGACCCGGTCTCGCTTGGAGGTGGGCGCGTTCGTGGGCATGACGACATGACAAGGGATGTTGCGTGTTCGTGCCGCGAGCGCCAACGCGGCGGCGTGATTGCCAGACGAGTGGGCCGCGACGCCACGCGCGGCTTCGTCATCTGCCAGCGATCGGACGGCGTTGGTCGCGCCGCGGTACTTGAACGCGCCAGCGTGCTGGAGGTGTTCGCTCTTGCACCAGGTCGGTGTGCCGACCCAGTCGTCGAAGGCGTCGCTTCGCAGCACCGGGGTTCGCACGACGAACGGTTCGATTCGCAGCGCGGCGTCGTGGAGCTGGGCGGCTGTGACCGGCATCGCTCGCGCCTTGTCGCGTTGCCTCAGTAGCCGGCAGGCAGCGCGCGTTCGAGAAACACGAACGCGCCAAACAACGCAGCACCGAACGGCACCGCGCCCACGAACCACGTGAGCCAGTGTCGCCAATGGCGATAGCCCCACCACCACACCAGGCCCGCACCTGCGGCCAAGAGCCCCCATTGCAACGTCGGCGCACGCGCCGCCGGGTCGCCCGCGAACCCGTCGATCTCGGTGTCGGGAACGTACGAGCCGCCGAGCGCGGGGCCGTCATTGCCTTCGCCGGGGATTTCCTCGGTGATGTCGGCTGGCAGTTGGGACGGATCGAAGACGGCGGGCGCATCGCTTTGGTCGACGACCAGTTCGGCTTTGATCACGTATCGCTCGCGTGCGGAATATTTCGGATTGCAACTCGTCAACGTCAGTTGGGGCGTGCGCGCATCGACGAACGCATCGCGTTGGCAGTTGTCGATCGGGGCACCGGCCACCCAGGTGTCGCCGGGTTTCACGATGATCTCGCACTGCACCCGGTAGGTGAACGTTCCCCAGAACGTCTCGATCAGGATGTCGTCGCCGGGGTTGACCTCGTCGATCCGAAAGAACGGTTGCCCGTTCGTCGTTCGGTGCCCGGCGATCGAAGCGTTGCCGGTCTGTCCGGGGTAGGGGGTCGACGGATAGTGCCCTGGGCCCTTCTTCAGCTCGTCGCGGCTCGTGCCCTGGACGAACGTCCAATCCACGCCGATCGACGGGATCTGAATGCGTCCCACCGGTTCGCCGAGTGCGATTTCGGGGATCGGGAGGTCGACCGGGCCGCCGGGAACCGTTGTCGTTGGAGCCGTCGTCGTTGTGTTCGGATCCGATGCGGTGGTCGTGGAGGCTGCGGCATTGCGGCTGTAGTCGCGTCGTGCGGCTTCGAAGTCATCTTCGAGCTCGCTTTGGGCCCGGGCCGTGAACAACGCGGTGCCCCAAAGGCCGTAGGCGACGAAGAGCAGAATCAGCACGCCGGTCGTCATCAGCAGCCGGCCAGCACCGCCCAGAAACTGCCGCAGCCCTTCGCGCACGCCGCCAGGGTACCGGGACGTACGAAGTGGGCGCGTTCGATCCGATGATGGCGCCTTCGTAGACTCCGCATGCTCGCGCGACCGCTGCGGGCGACCAGTCGGAGGCCCTGCCCGTTGCCGGTCGTGTCTATTCGCCAGGCCGTATGTCTGCTCGGCCGCTTCCCCGCGTTGGCGGGCGTCGACCTTGAGGTCGACGCGGGCGAAATCGTGTGGCTCGCGGGTCCGAACGGCGCGGGGAAGACCACCCTGCTGCGATTGATCGCCGGACTGCAGCCGTTGCACCGTGGGACCGCAACCGTGTTCGACTTCGATCTCGAACGGGATCGTCGGTCACATCGTCGTCGACTGGCTTTCGTAGGCCACGAGACTTTCGCCTACGACGACCTCAGCGTCGCCGAGAATCTCGACTTCGCCGCGCGTGCCGCGGGGAGCGCGCCAGATCGAGCCGTCGAGGCGCGACGTCGGTTTGGCTTGGATCCACTCGCCGCGGTGCGTCACGCGGGTTTGTCGGCCGGCCAACGGCGCCGATTGGCGTTGGCCACTGCGTTCGCCCGCGATGCCGAGCTCCTCTTGCTCGACGAACCCCACGCGGGCCTCGACGCCGACGGGCGAGCGTTGCTCGACGACACGTTGCGGGCGTTCGTCGCCAACGGCGGAACGGTCGTGTTCTCGTCGCACGAGTCCGATCGGGCGACGTTGCTCGGCGCTCGCGAGGTTCGGATCGTCGGCGGTGTCGTCGTCGGGGCCGAGCGCGTCGCGCCGACCGAGCGGGTCACGGAGGCGTCGCGATGACCCTGGTCGAAGAAGCGGTCTTGGTCGCGGCCAAGGACCTGCGAATCGAAGCGCACGCCCGCGTGGTGATGACACAGGTGTTGCCGTTCGGTGTCGTCGTGTTGTTGCTGTTCGCGTTCGCGCTCGATCCGGACCGAGGCGTGCTGCCGGTCGTTGCTCCCGGTCTGTTCTGGGTTGCGGTCTTGCTGTCGAGTCTCCTGGCGGTGAGTCGGAGCTTCGCGATCGAAGCCGACCACGGTGCTCGGGACGGGCTCCGTCTCTCCGGGCTCGACGGCGCGGCCATCTTCTTGGGCAAAGCCGCTGCCATCGCAGTGCAACTGCTGGTGCTCGAGGTCGTGCTCCTGATCGGTGTGTTCGTTCTCTACGACGTCGACCCTCGCGGGCTCGCCGTATTGGTCGTGGCCGGCGTGTTGGCGACGACTGCGATCGCCGCGCTCGGCGTCACCTACGGCGTGCTCGCCGCCGGAATGCGCGTGCGTGAGACGCTGGTGCCGCTCTTGGTGTTGCCGATCACCATGCCGGTGTTGCTCGGTGCGACCCGCGCGTTCGAGTTCGCTCTCGCCGACGATCTTGGCCCGGCTTGGCGATGGACCTCGTTGATCGCGATGATCACCACGGTGACCATCACGCTCGGCGTTCTGAGTTTCGAGAGTCTCTTGGAGGAAGCATGACTCCCGCGCGTCAACGCGCCCTCGGGGTGGCGACGTTGTTGGCACTCGGTGCGTTTGCGGTCCTCGCGCTGCTCATCTCGCCGAAGGACAGCCGCCACGGCGACGCGGTCCGCCTCCTCTACGTGCACGCTCCAACGGCCTGGACGGCCTACCTCGCCTACGTCGTCGCGGCGATTGCCAGCGCCATGTGGTTGTGGCCGCGAACGCGTCGACCGAGTTGGGACCACCTCGCCGGTGCTGCGGCCGAGTTCGGCGTTCTCAGCACCGGACTCACCTTGTTCCTCGGTTCGGTGTGGGCGAAGGAATCGTGGGGGACCTGGTGGCAGTGGGAAGCCCGGCTCACGACCACGGCGGTGCTGTTCTTCGTCTACCTCGGCTACCTCGCCTTGCGACGGCTGGGCGGACCGGGAGCGGAACGCCGGAACGCGATCGCCGCACTCCTCGCGGTCGTGCAGGTTCCGATTGTGCACTTCTCGGTGACCTGGTGGCGCAGCATCCACCAGGAGGGGAGCGTGTTCAACCAACGTGGCGAGGTCGAGATCAACGACGCCACGATGCAGTGGGCGCTGTGGTCGGGCGTGATCGCCTTCACGTTGTTGTTTCTCTGGTGCTGCCTGCTGCGGATGCGCACGCTCGAACTCGAATCGAGCGCCGCAGAAACCGCGCTCGATGCCGCCATCCGCGAGCGGGTCGGGACGGTGAACGCATGACCGACTGGGCCTACGTCGCGCTCGGCTACGGCGGCACGATCGTCGTGCTCGGCGGGTATTGCCTGCGTCTTGTCCTGCGTGCCCGGCAGACGCGCGCTTCGCAGGACGGGCGACCGTGAAGCGCGGGAGGTGGGCCCTCGCGGCGGTCGTGTGCGTCGGGGCGATTGTGTTCATGTTGACGCAGTTGGGCGCGAACCTCGACTTCTATCGGCCCGTCAGCGAAGCTGTCGCGAACCGCGACGACCAAGGAACGAAGGAGTTTCGTATCGGCGGTGTCGTGAAACCCGGCACGCTCGAACAGGCGGGTTCGCTCACGACCTTCGATCTGACCGACGGCGAGGCAACCGTCGCGGTCGACCTCGACGGGACGCCGCACGAGATGGTCGCACAGAACCCGAATGGATGCATTCCGGTGATCGTGCGCGGGCGCTGGGAAGGCGAGCGCTTCGCCGGTCGTGAGCTCATCGTGAAACACGGCAGCGAGTACGACGATGCCGATCATCCCTACGGAGACGCGCAGGACGAACTCGCCTGCGAGGTCGCGCCGGTCGCCGAGTAGCGACCCGAACCCGTGATCGATTGCTGATGCGCGCAGCGCTCGGAACGTTTGCAGTCACGCTGGCCGCGGTCGCGTCGTTGATCGGCGCGGCGGCATCGCTTGTCGGGTTGCGCCGTGGCGATGCCAGGCTCATTCGATCCGGGCGATCCTGTGTGTGGATCGTGCTGCTCGGCGCAGCGGGCTCGGTTGCCGTCATGCAGTGGGCGTTGAACGTCCGTGACTACGAGATCGAGTACGTCGCGAAGAACGTCGCCGATGCCACACCGCGCCTGTTCACGATCACGGCGTTGTGGGGCGCATTGGAAGGGTCGATTCTGCTTTGGGGCTTCATGCTCGCTGTGTTCATGGCGGTCGGGGCACGGCGATTTCGAGACCGGGCGAGCGATCCGTTGGTCGTGTGGGCCACGATCGTGCAGTTCGCGGTCGCCTTGTTCTTCTTCGCCTTGATGCTCGGTCCTGCCGATCCGTTCAGCCGCGCTTCGGTCCTCGTCGCCGACGGCCAAGGTCCCAACGCCCTGCTGCAGAACCACCCGTTGATGGCGTTTCATCCGCCGATGCTCTACGCCGGCTATGTCGGGTTCACGATCCCGTTCTCGTTCGCGATCGCAGCGCTCGCGACCGGCCGGTTCGGCGAGGGTTGGCTCGGCGATACTCGTCGCTCGACACTCATCGCGTGGGGGTTTCTCACGGCGGGCATCGTGTTGGGTGCCTGGTGGAGTTATGAAGTGCTCGGCTGGGGTGGCTACTGGGCGTGGGATCCCGTCGAAAACGCCAGCCTGATGCCGTGGCTGACCGCGACGGCGTTCATGCACTCGGTGCTCGTGCAGGAACGACGCGCGATGTTGCGGGTCTGGAACCTGTCGCTCGTGATCGCAACGTTTGCGCTCACCATTCTCGGAACGTTTCTGACCCGATCGGGCGTCATCGAGTCGGTGCATGCGTTCAGCGAATCCGACATCGGCTCGTGGTTGTTGGGGTTGTTGTTCGTCGTGGTGGTCGGGTCGTTGCTGCTGATCGGTTGGCGTGGCGACGCGTTGCGATCTCCGGGTCGGATCGACTCGCCGGTCTCGCGAGAGGCTGCGTTTCTCTACAACAACTTGTTGTTCGCTGGGTTCGCGTTGGTGGTTCTCGTCGCAACGGTGTACCCGCTGCTGGTCGAGGCGCTGCAAGACCGACGACTCAGCGTCGGCGAGCCGTATTTCCGTGCCATGACCACGCCGATCGGCATCGGGCTGTTGTTCTTGATGTCGGTGGCTCCCGTGCTGCCCTGGCGTGCGACGAGCGCTGAGATGCTCCGGGATCGGCTGCTGGGCCCGGCGGCGGTCGGGGTGGCGACGATGTTGTCGGTGGTGCTGCTCGGAGGCGAGGGCGTTGCCCAGGTACTCGCGTTCGGGCTGGGCGCGTTTTGTGTTGCGGGGATCGTCCGGAACTACGCCGTGGCCGTTCGGGCCCGAACGCGCCAGGGCCACGGTCGGCTGCGTTCGGCGGTCGCCGTCGTCCACGGCAACCCGCGGCTGTGGGGCGGGATGGTCGTGCACGTCGGTGTTGTGGTGGTCGCTGTCGCGATTGCGGCCTCAGCGCACTACAGCACCATTCGAGCTGCGCAACTCGCCGATGGCGAGACGTTGGCGATTCGGTCGTACCAGATCACCTACGAGGGTTCCGAGACGACCGAGACAGATCAGAAGATCACCACGAAGGCCCGATTGCGGATCGAACGCGGCGACGACGATCTGGGAGTGTACGAACCGGCGATCAGTGGATTTCCCAATGCTCGCGGTGCGATTGGTACTCCGTCGGTTCGGACGGGGTTACGTGAAGACGTGTACCTGTCGCTGACGAACACCGAAAACGACGATGGTCGGATCGGTGTCGAGGTCCGCGTCAACCCGTTGATTCTGTGGCTCTGGATCGGGGGTGCGTTGATGGCGTTCGGTGTGGTGGTCTGTCTCGTGCCGCAACGACGTTCGCACATCGCCCGGGCCGTGGTCCCGGCCGAGGTGGCCGTATGAAAGCGCCGTCGACCCGCACGATCGTCACTGCGTTGTTGGTCGTCGTGATTCCTCTCGGCGTCTTGCTCGCTTCCCAGATCGGCACGGATCGGGGTGCCGGAGAACTCGTCGGCAAGCCGGTCCCGTCGTTCGATCTGCCGGTCCTCGACGGCGGTGGGGCCAGGTTGTCGAATGTCGATCTCGAAGGGACGACCTACCTCCTCAACTTCTGGAACGACTGGTGTGTCCCGTGCCGACAGGAACACCCGTCGCTGGTCGAGTTTCACGAATCCCATGCCGACGATCCCAACGTTCGTCTGATCGGCATCGTGCGCGACGAGAACTCGCTCGACGACATTCGTGAGTACGTCGAGCGCGAGGGCGTTGCGTGGACGGTGCTCCTCGACCCCGACGGGAGTGCCAAGGTCGGATTTCGAACGACCGGGCAACCGGAGACGTTCGCAGTCGGTCCGGACGGCATCGTTCGTGACGTTCATCTCGGACCGGCGACCTTCGTCCTCCTCGAATCGATGGCTGCTGCAGCGGCGGCGGGCGTGTCGTCGTGATGACACCGCGAACCCGGGCGTGGGCGTGGGTGGTGCTCGCGGTGCTCGCGTGCGCCGCGTTGGGTCTCGCGGTCTTCGGTGGTGACGTCGAATCGAATGACGATCGAGCGCAGCGACTCGCGCGATCGTTCGCCTGTCCGGAGTGCGCTGGCGAATCGGTTGCGGCCAGCAACTCGTCGACGTCGCGACGAATTCGCGAGATCATCCAAGGCGGGGTGGCCGACGGGCGCAGCGACGAACAGATCACGGCCGAAGTTCTCGACACGTATCCCGAGCGGGACTTGCGACTCGCTCCTCCGAACGACGGGATCGGACGACTCTTGTGGATGGTGCCTGCCGGGGGTGTCTTGATCGGCGCAGGAGCGATCTGGTTCGCGTTGCGGAAGTGGTCGACCACACCACGGCTGGCCGCGACCGTCGCCGACGAAGAACTCGTGGGCCGCATGCGCGCGTCGCGAAGGGGTGAACCATGACATTGTCCGACGACGAGCGCGGCCGACTCGAGACCGAACGAGACTTCCTGCTGCGGTCGCTCGACGACCTCGACCGTGAACGCGACGACGACGGCATCGACGTGGAGACCTATGCCGTGTTGCACGCCGACTACACGGCTCGGGCAGCGCTGGCCACGAGACGATTGACCGGACACGAGCGCGCCGAATCGGTCGACGCTTCGGAAACGGCCGGCGAACGTCGAGATCCGCGTTGGGGGTTGACCGCACTTGCGATCGGAATTATCGCGCTGACGGTGACGCTCGGTGTCGTGATGTTCGCGGCGCCCCGCGACCCCGGGGATTCGCTCACGGGAAACCAGGACATCGGCGAACGATCCAGCGACTCGAGTACGACGCCGACGCCGACGCCGACGTCGATGTCGCCGGGCGAGCTGGATGCCGAGTACGAGCGGCTCGCCGCTGCGGTCGAAGCCTCGCCGGACGACTTCGACGCTCGGATGGATCTCGGTCTGTTCTGGTTCCAGCAACGCAACTACATCGAAGCAACGCGTGCGCTGGCCGTTGCTTCGCAGCTGCGGCCGGACGACGTCGAAGCCCAGAGTTTCTACGGGTGGGCGACCTGGCAGCTCTCACAGCAGGCGCCTGACGGCGAGGGTCGCGAGGAGTTGGTCGAGATCTCGCTGGAGCATCTGCAGATCGCCGTCGAACTGGACCCTGACGATGCGAGCGCGAACACGTTCTACGGGATCGCGTTGCTGCGGGGGAGTGGCGATGCTGCTGGCGCGATTTCGTATTTGGAGCGTGCCGTCGAACTGGCGGGTGACCAAGCGCCGCCAATGCTGGCTGCCGCACTCGAGGAGGCACGGACTACGGTTGCCGCCTCCACGAGCAGCGCCCTGGCTGCTCCGACGACCACCGAAGGATGACCCGATGGCCGCCCAGCCCGACTTCGAAATCGACGCGTCGAAGCTCTACCGAACCACGATCACGTTGGATGCCGGCACGATCGTCATGGATCTCGATCCGATGCTCGCCCCGACGACGGTCAACAACTTCGTCGTGCTGGCCCGCAAGGGTTACTACAACGGGCTCACGTTCCACCGCGTCGTGCCCGACTTCGTCATCCAGGGCGGGTGCCCTGAAGGCACCGGAACGGGTGGCCCGGGTTACAAGTTTCGCGACGAGCCCGTCACCGCGGAGTACACGCTGGGTGCCGTTGCCATGGCGAATGCCGGCCCCAACACCAACGGAAGTCAGTTCTTCATCTGCATCGACGACTGCACGCGCAAGCTCGCGAAGAGCTACAACCTGTTCGGGTTCGTGACCGAGGGGATGGACGTCGCGCTGGGTGTTTCGGTCGGCGACGTCATGTCGTCGGTCGTTGTCGACGAACTCGATCGGTAGTCGCGCAACGTTCGTGCGGATGCACAGGCAGTCGGCGAGCAACATCACGGCGATGCGCGCGAGCAAGCACTCGTCGAAGTTGCTCTTCGTTGGTCCGAGCAGCTCAATGCCGAAATCGCGAGCACGCCGACGAGCACGGGGCGAATCCAATGGTCGGTGGCTCGCAACGCGACGTGCGCGCCAACCCACACGGCCGGAATCGTCCGGACCAGCGCGGGACCGACCATGCGGATCTCGGGATGGCCGAAGATCGCGTGCCGATGCTGACTCGATGTCGACGGAGATGGGCGACAAAGGGTACATATGCGTTTCGAGCCGACCCCCGTCAACCGATGCGCCAGACTGGTGACGGATCGGTGATCGAATGGTCTGATCCGTCACATCGACCGAAGTTGGAGTGTGCATGAGGGTCTCGGCCAAGGCCGACTACGCCCTGCGGGCCGCGATCGAGCTTGCCGGGGCCGAAGGCGAGCGCATGATCAAAGCCGCGCGTATCGCCGAGGCCCAGCAGATTCCGCGCAACTTCCTCGACAACATCCTCACCGAACTCCGCACCGCTGGTCTGGTTCGGACCCAGCGAGGGAGCGACGGCGGTTCGATGCTGGCCCGACCGGCCAGCACCATCACGTTGGCGGATGTGATTCGAGCAGTCGAGGGACCGCTCGCTGCCGTCAAGGGCGTTCGGCCCGACGATCTCGAGTTCGCAGGCTTGGCCGCTCCGATGGGCGAGGTGTGGATTGCGGTGCGCGCGAGCCTGCGCGCGGTCCTCGAAGCCACGACGCTCGAACACGTCGTGCGCGGGGAGCTCCCCCTCGCCGTGCGACAGCTTGCGACGGGCCCTGACGCGCACGCACCCCACTGACACGATTGCCGTGGCCGACGTAACGTTCGACCGATTCGGCCGACGAAGGACATCATGGGATTCTTCCAACGCAATCGAGATGAACTGATCGGCCGAGGGTTCTCGCCAGACCGCCTCCCGCCCGGCCAGTACTTCACCGATCGATTTCCGGTCCTGCACGTCGGTGATGTGCCGTCGATCTCGCGGAGCGATTGGAACCTGACGTTGTTCGGGTTGGTCGCCGAACCTCGCACGATCGATTTCGCCGAGTTGACATCGATGCCGACCGTCGAGATCACGACCGACATCCACTGCGTGACGAAGTGGAGCAAGTTCGACACGGTCTGGCGTGGTGTGCGCTTCCGCGACCTCGTCGCGCTCGTCGGTGTCGACCCGGCGGCGCAGCACGTGATCGAACACGCCGAATACGGATACACGACCAACGTGCCGCTCGTTGACTGTCTGGGCGACGACGTGCTCGTGGCGTGGGAATACTCCGAGCCCGGTGGCGCGCCGACCGAGCTCACAGCTGAGCACGGCGGGCCTGTGCGCTTCGTGTTGCCCAAGCTGTACTTCTGGAAGAGCGCGAAGTGGCTCCGCGGTATCGAGTTCTCCGCCGTCGACGCGCCGGGTTTCTGGGAGCGCAACGGTTACCACAACTACGGCGACCCGTTCCGCGAGCAGCGATACACCCACGACTGAAACGACGACGGAGCGCCAGTCTGCGGGGTTGGTTGCGTGCTCCCCGTACACGAGGTCGTCCAGCTGCAGGCTTCGGCGACGTAGGCCGTCAAGTTGGTGTTTGCACTGATCAGGTCGGGGTTGCTCGCGTCGGAGCGTGCCCGCCGATCGCTGTGCCCCCGCCGACGTCAGGTGTGCACGGCGACGACGTTGACCCGGCCTGACGCGATGACCGCCTGGGTGACGCTGCCGATGATCGCGCCTCGCCATCCGGTGTGACCGTGTGCGCCCATCACGACGAGCGTGACATCGTGTTCCTCGGCATGCGCGACGATCGTCGGCGCGACCTCACCGCTGACGATATGGATGGTGACCGGGCCGACGAGTGGCTCGACCTCGGCCGCGATGAGCGTGAGGTACTCCCGAGCATGCGGTTCGGTTGCATCATCGGCAACGTGCACGAGCAGCAAATCGACTCGACGTTCGCCGCTGAACTGGAGTGCGTGGCTGAGCGCGCGTTCAGCGAACGCGGTGCCGTCGAGCGGCACGCTGATCCGCCAATGTTCGCGGTCCGGCAGATCCCGTACGGCGTGCAGCTCCGCGCGTGCCGTCGCGCGTGCGTCACCTTTCGGTGCGTTGTCTCGTGGTGGGTCAGTCTCGAACGAGAGCGGTGGCGTTTGGCCGGTGTGCCAGCGCGCAGTCAGGCGACCCATGCGTTCGCCCGCGGCGCTGGGGTCGCCGCGGAGTCGACGCACGATTCCGAACGCGGTCGCCAAGATCGGAACGAGCACGAAGTAGATCCACACCCCGTTGGTGAACCGCTCGACGAAGAGGACAACCGTTGCAGTCGTGGTGAAGACGGCTGCTCCGATCACCGCCGCAAAAGCCCCGATCGAGCCGTCGGTGCCAGTGTGTCGACGGCGAACCAGTCGAAGCGTGGCCGCCCAACTGGTCATCGACAAGAGCACGAAGACGCCGGCCGCGTATACCGCCAGGTACGTCGATTCCCGGGTGCCGATCGTGGCGAAACAGATGATTGCGACGGCGACCTCGGCTCGCACCGGATTGACGGCGATCCCGACCCGGTTTCTTCGAGCAAACACCGCCGGTGCGTAGCGTCGAAGCGCCAGACCGAGGAAGAGGTTCTGGATACCGAGCGCACTGGCCGCGGCCGCGGAAAGCAGCACGAGGACGCTCACAACCGTGCCCGCGTACGCGAGGGGTGCAGGAAGCAACGCGTCCATCGCTTGCGTGAACACCGAGACGTCGGCGTCGTTCGGATCAGTCAACGCGACGACCGCTGGGCCGACGATCAGCATCGTGAGGGCCGTGCTGCCCATGATGATCGAGAGGCTGGCGAAGGCGAGTTTGCTCCGCCGCTCGGGAGGACCGACATACGACGCAACGAGATTGGCGAAGACTTCGACGCCCGTCATGACTGCGAGAATTCGAACGAAGCCGCCGAGCGTTGTGGCGAGAGCCTGACCGCGGAATCCATCGATCGTGAACGGCGCGATGTGCAAGCCTCGTCGAGCGATCGTCGCGATCATCATGATCCACAGGAGTGCGAGCACGGCGCCGGTCGCGGGTCCGAACACGAACGACACGACCCGAGGTCCTCGATTGACGAGAAATCCGCACGCCAAGGCCGTCGTCACCGATAGGACGACTCGGGGGTCGACGCCCAGCCAGGAGTCGTCGAGCCCCGCACGGTCGGCGATGAAGGTGACGAGCGCGGCGATCGAGACGAGAAAGGTAAGCGTGTATTCGACGAAGGTGATCGCTGCGCTCGCCTTGGCCGCCCATGGACCAAGTTCGTCCTCGGTGAGTCCGGTTCCGCCGCTGCCGTCGGTGACCCAGCGCATGACCAATCGGTACAACAACGAGACGACGGCGATCGTGATGACCGCGAGCCAGATCGCGGGGCCATAGCTGTCTGGTGTTGTGCCCTCGGCCACTAACAACGCCAAGAAGGGACCGAAGACATAGAGCGGGGAACTCGCGGGGTCGCCTCCGCCGGCCAGGGCACCCTGCCAGGCATTGCGCAATCGGCGGTCCCCGACAGCAGTCACCCGACCATGTTGTCAGGTGCCGCAACGAGGTCGGCGCCGCAGCGCCCGCAGTCGGTCAGTTGGTGAGGTCGCGCAGGAGTGCCCGCGTTCGAGTTGCGTCGTTCGGGTCGAGTGCGAACTCGAGTGCGGAGAAGTCGGTGGTACCCGCATCGGCGAATCGAGCGATCTCCGCCCGGACGTGGGCTTCGTCGCCGACGATCGAAACGTCGGCGGGTCCGCCCGCTCCTTCGGTGTCCATGACACCGCGGTATGACGGTAGGTCGTTGTACCCGGCGAGCACCGCGCCAATCGCGCCGCGCACACCATCGGGGTCGCTGGTCACGCAGACGGGGACACTCGCAACGATGCGCGGCGAGGTTCGCCCGGCGCCAGCCGCCGCCTTTTCGATCGCGGGTCGGATCACCGTGTCGATGGTGCGCGGGCCGCTCAACCACAGAATCGTTCCGTCGGTCCGAGCGCCCGCGAGTTCCAGCATGCGCGGTCCCATCGCGGCCAACATGACCGACGGTGTTGCCACGCCCGCCGGCCCACCCACGCTGTCGACGTGGGCGGAGTAGATGTCGCCGCGCACGTCGATCTTGCGATCGTGCAGTCCGGGCATCAGCACGGACAGATACTCGTCCATCGTCTTGGCCGGGCGGACGAACGGGATGCCGAGGTGCTCCTCGACCGAGGGCTTGTGCGCCAGACCGATGCCGAGGATCACCCGCCCACCGGCGATCTCGCTCGTCGTCAGTGCTTGCGCGCCGAGCATGGTCGGATGACGGGTCCAGATCGGAATCACGGCAGTACCGAGCTCGATCGTGCTCGTTGCCTGGCCGACGACGCCGAGCACGGTCAACGCGTCGGGAACCGCCAGCTGGGCCAGCCAGTAGGCCGAGAACCCGTCGGTCTCCGCCTGGACGGCATGGTCGACGATTTCGGCCGTTGGCCGCCCGAGGGCGATGAACGATGAGCCGTTGATCCCGATTCGCACGCGGGGGATTCTTGCAGGTCGGATCGGTCTGTGGTCAGCGATCGTGGGTCAGTTTGCGCAAACTGACCCACGATCTGGTCAGCCGGTGACGACGGGGTCGAGCTCCGGGCGTTCTGGGGTCCCGCGCACGATGGCGACGACCGGTCGGTGTTCGCCAGGCACCATGAGCGCGGGCGGGACGAGCAGCATCACGAACGCGTGACCGGAAGCATCGAGGACCGCGGTCTGACCGACTGCTACGACGACGCCGTTGTCGATGAGCGCAACGGTCTCCGACTTGGGTGAGCCGTTCAGGAACACCTCGTTGTACACCCACGGCAGGGTTCGGGCACCGGGATCGACCGATGCCCAACGCGATTTCCAGTTCCGTATCGAGGCGGCGTGATCGGATGTGCGATCCGCGAGCAACGGTGCCGCTGGTTGTCCGATCAGACTGCCGAAGGGTCCAATCCGATAGGTACGCAATGCTGGGTCGTCCCCTTCCGGAACCAACGGTGCGGCGGCGAGGACTTCGGCGAATCCATCGCCACCGTCGAACTGCAGATAGTCGAGTCCGGGCTCCGGCCGCAGTACGTCGGCAGGCTCGAACGCAGTGCGGCCGGATTGATACAGGCGACGCACATCCGATCGTTCGGGGCGGGGTAGGCCATGAGCTACGCCGTCGAAGTCGATGGAGGCGCGGACTCCCATTGCTTCGAACATGGTCGGAAGCACATCGATCGATTCCGAAATCCGGTCATCGACCACGGCCCTGTTCTGCTGGGGTCGCTTGACAAAGAACGGCGTCCACATGATCTCTGCGAAGTTGCGGTCGGAGACGCTGCGCAATGGCTCGCCAGACGTGAAGGACATTCCGTGGTCGGCCGTGACCACGATCATCGTGTCGTTGAACTCGTCGAGAGCGACGAGCCGATCGAGGACGTGTCCCAGGGTGATGTCCGCCGTCTGGAGTTGGAGGAGGTGTCGGCGGCGTGCAACTTCGGCTCCAGGTCCGTCGGTCCATCGCAAGTAGGCGACCCCCGGCATTCCGGCGGGCGCTTGGGTGTCCTGGAAGTTTGCAGTGAAACGGAACGGTTCGTGCGGCAGCATGATGTGGGCGAAGTCGAGACGTGGAGTCGTGGCAGTGGCCTGCAACGATCGAATGAATCGTCGCGTGGTGCGTCGAACGTCTCGGGTTGCCGCCGTTTCGCCGAAACTGATCGCGAGTCGATCAGGTCGAACGCGATCCCACCACAGCTTCATCGTGGTATCCAAGGCTGCCGCGAGGCCCGGGCGATTGTTGGACGAACACCCGCCCGGGCACAGCCGGGTTGTGACCTCGCTGACATTGAGCTCGTAGTGGTCACGCACGACCGTGAACAGATTGTCGGGGTATTCGCCCAGGGTCGGGATTGCCCGCGTGTCGCGCGGGTAGCGGCCGCTCAGAATCGCCGGCACCGCAACCTCGGTGTATGGAGATACGGTCGAATGATTGCGGTACCACGTGCTGGTTGCGGCGAGGCGCGCAAAGTTGGGGAAGAGCTCGGCGTCGATCTGGCCCTCTGCGTCCAGCAGCGAGACGAGCGGTAGTTCGTCGTAGACCAGCATCACGACCCTGCTCGGACGTTCGATGGCGGTAGCAGGCGGGCCGGTGTCGGGGTCGGTGAACACGGTCGACGCGGCCGACGCGAACAGGAATACGGCCACCATGAGCGGCGGGCCGACCGCGGAGTAGCGAAGGAACAGACGGGCTGTCGCGAAGCGGGTCACGACAACCCCGCCAACGATCGCGAACGCGACTGCGATCCCGACGAAGAGAAGCGGCGCGAGCTCGACGCCGGCCTTCACCGCGATCATGGCGGTGAGCCCGATCAGCGCGGCAATCACAGCGACATGGAATGCTCGCCGCGCTCGAGCCGATGCGAAGCCGATCATGACTTCGACGCCGTACACGCAGGTCGCTGGTAGCAGCGCGGTGATCAACGCAATGAGGGCCGCGTCGCGGTGGTCGCTGCCGCGTTCGAGGAACACGCCTGGGTTTCGGCCGAGGAGATCGAGGGCAGGTTGGGTCACGGCGTAGCCGAACGCCGCGACGAGTTCGCAGGCCGCTCCGAGTTCGCGCCGCAGGATCCGCCGTGGCTTGGAGACCACGTCATGTGCCGTGGATGTCAGTACGGTCGCGTCGATGGGGGAACACTAGAAGCGCAGTGCGGCGCTACTGCCGTCGAACCACGACCACTTGACTGGATGCGCACATACAAGTACCATACAAGTGGATGCGCTATCTGGACGTCGCCGATCAGCTGCGAGCGAGGCTCGCGACGGGCGCGGTCGGCGCGGGCGGTGCCCTCCCCAGCGAGTCCGAACTCGGCGCCGAGTTCGGCGTGAGTCGCGTGACCGTGCGCCGGGCGCTCGAGGTGCTGCGCAGTGAGGGGCTCGTGACCAGCCGGCGGGGCAGCGGTTGGTACGTCGCGGCTGATCCGATCCGGCAGGCGCTCGGACGGGTCACCACGGTCGAAGCAGCACTCGAGGCCGCCGGTTCGGTGCCCGCGCGTCACGTCCTCGAGTTCGCGTTCGAACCCGCGTCGGTCGACGTCGCGCGCGAGCTTGCCGTCGCGCTCGGCGACGAGGTGTTGCGCGTGAAACGATTGAACCTCGCCGACGGCACGCCCTTCGCGTTGGTGACCGTGTGGCTACCCGCGCTGCATGGTGCCGAAATCAGTCGAGCCGAAGTCGAGATGGCGACCTTCTACGACCTGTTACCGCTGCGGGGCGTCGCGCTCGGCCGCGCGGTCCAGCAGATTGGTGCCGATCGCGCCGGATCCGACGATGCGCTCCACCTCGGGCTCGCGCCAGGGGCTCCGGTCTTGACCGCTCGGCGGGTCACGTTCGACATCGACCATCGACCCGTCCTGTTCTCGCTGCACCGATATCCAGGCGACCGCACGTCGGTCGAGATCGAACTTCCATCACTAGCCTTCGAACCATCCCGCCAGCACCATCCGGGCTCAGAGAGGATCCGTCATGGCCAAGGTTGAAGCCAACACTCCCGCCGCGCTCGTCGAAGCGCTGTACGAGCAGTTTCCGGCGAGAGTCGCCATCGCCCGCGAGCGGCTCGGTCGTGCGGTGACGTTCGGCGAGAAGATCCTCTTTGCTCACGCTGATGACCCGAGCGCGATTGGCCTCGCGCGCGGCAAGGACTACGCGGACTATCGACCCGATCGCGTGGCGATGCAAGACGCCACCGCGCAGATGGCGTTGCTCCAGTTCATGCTGGCCGGATTGCCCGAAGTTGCGGTACCGAGCACCGTGCACTGCGACCACTTGATTCAAGCGCGGGTCGGTGCCGCGCAGGACATGGGCGTGGCCCTCGACGTGAACCGCGAGGTCTACGACTTCTTGCGCACCGTGAGTTCGAAGTTCGGGATCGGTTTCTGGAAGCCCGGCAGCGGCATCATTCACCAGGTCGTGCTGGAGAACTACGCGTTTCCGGGCGGCATGATGATCGGCACCGACAGCCACACTCCGAACGCTGGAGGTCTGGGCATGGTCGCGATCGGGGTGGGCGGTGCCGACGCGGTCGACGTCATGGCGGGTTGGCCCTACAACACCCGCATCCCGAAGTTGATCGGTGTGCGGCTCACGGGTTCGCTGAGTGGTTGGGCGTCGCCGAAAGACATCATTCTCGAAGTCGCCGGCATCCTCACGGTGAAGGGTGGGACTGGCGCGATCGTGGAGTACTTCGGTCCCGGTGCGGAGAGCATCAGCGCGACCGGCAAGGCCACCGTGTGCAACATGGGCGCCGAGATCGGTGCGACGTGTTCGCTGTTCTCCTACGACGCGCATGCGGGTCGATACCTGCGAGCGACCGGGCGGGCTGCGATCGCCGACCTCGCCGATCGGTATGCCGAGTACCTGCGGAACGATCCCGAGGTCGACGCCGACCCGTCGTCGTATTACGACCAGGTGATCGAGATCGACCTGTCGACGCTCGGGCCACGGCTCGTCGGGCCGCACACGCCCGATCTCACGCGCCCGATCGCCGACATGGCGGCCGCCGTGGTGAGCGAGGGCTACCCCGTCGAGATCAGTTCTGCGCTCGTCGGATCGTGCACCAACTCGTCGTACGAAGACATCGGCCGGGCCGCGCACATTGCGCGTCAAGCCGCCGCGAAGGGCATTCGAGTGAAGTCACCGTTGCTCATCACGCCCGGCAGCGAGCAAGTACGCGCGACGATCGAGCGCGACGGACTCCTGGCCGATCTCGAAGCGATCGGAGCGACCGTTCTGGCGAACGCGTGTGGTCCCTGTATCGGCCAATGGCAGCGCGATGACATCGAGAAAGGTCAACGGAACACGATCGTTTCGTCGTTCAACCGCAACTTTCCCGCACGCAACGACGGCAACAAGGACACGCTGAGCTTCATCGGGTCCCCCGATACCGTCGTGGCGCTCGCCTTGGCTGGTCGCATCGATCACGACTTCACGCGGGAACCGATCGTTGCGCCCGACGGCACGAAGGTCCAGCTCGAGGCGCCGTTCGCCGACGACTTGCCGAGTCGAGGCTTCGATCCCGGCGAGTCCGGGTTCGTCGCGCCGTCGGCCGACCCGGGAGCGGTCACGGTTGCGGTCGCGCCCGACAGCGATCGACTCGAACTGCTGACGCCCTTTTCGGCCTGGGATGGCAACGACTATGCCGGCCTTCGGGTGCTACTCAAGGCGAAGGGCAAGTGCACGACCGACCACATCTCACCTGCGGGGCCGTGGTTGACGTACCGAGGTCACCTCACGAACATCTCCGGCAACCTGTTTCTCGGCGCGAACAATGCGTTCGCGATCGCCGACGGCAACACCGAGCCAGGGCAGGGCAAAGACGTCCGGGATGGATCGATCAAGCCGATTCCCGAGCTCGCCCGCGAGTACAAAGCCGCAGGCATCGACTGGATCGCCGTCGGAGACGAGAACTGGGGCGAAGGTTCCTCACGCGAACACGCGGCGATGGAGCCGCGGTACATGGGTGGCAAGGTGGTCCTCGTGCGATCGTTCGCGCGCATTCACGAAGCGAATCTCAAGAAGCAAGGCGTGCTGCCGCTGACGTTTGCGAACCCAAACGACTACGACAAGATCCGGTTCGACGATGCGATCGACGTCACCGGACTGACGGATTTGGCGCCCGGATCGCAGGTCACGCTCGTCGTGCGACACTCGGACGGCACGACCGACACCATCGAATGTCAGCACACGATGAGCGATGAACACATCGACTGGTTCCGTGCAGGTTCGGCGCTCAACCTGTTGGCCACGCGGCAGTGACGACTCCGGCGATCGATCGATTCCTCGCGGCGGCGGCCGCCGTTGGTGTGACGGTCGAGGTCGCGCGGTTTCCCGAGGGAACCCGCACCGCCGCGGATGCCGCTGCGGCGATCGGATGCGAACTCGGTGCGATCGTGAAGTCGCTGGTCTTCGTGGCCGAATCAACGACTCGTGGACCTCAGGCGGTCATGGCGCTCGTTTCGGGTGCGAATCGAGCGGACACCGCCAAGCTCGCAGAGCACTTCAGCGCCGAACGTGTACGGCAGGCCAACGCCGATGAGGTTCGGGCGGCGACAGGATTTGCCATTGGAGGCACGCCGCCCATCGGACACGTCACCGACGTTGCGATGGTGATCGATGAGGATCTGCTGCACTTCACCCAGGTCTGGGCCGCGGCCGGGTCTCCGGACTCGGTCTGGCCGGTGACGCCCTCCGATCTCGTCGCGGTCACGGGAGCTCCGGTGGTGCGAGTCAAGCCGTGATCAAGTACCTCGGTTCGAAGCGACGGCTACTCCCGGTGTTGGGAGAGATCTTCGCGACGACGGGGGCGCGTACCGCGCTCGATCTGTTCACCGGCACGACCCGCGTTGCCCAAGAGTTCAAACGCCGAGGTGCGCGCGTCACGGCCGTCGACACGGCCCGTTACGCCGAGGTGTTCGGTCGCTGCTGGATCGAAACCGATGCCGATGCGATCGACCACGACGACCTCGATGCCGTGTTGGAACGACTCGCAGGCCTCCCTGGAGAACCCGGCTACTTCACCCAAACCTTCTGTGTGGAGTCGAGGTTCTTCCACCCGAAGAACGGTGAACGCGTCGACGCGATTCGCAACGCCATCGAACTCGATCATCGAGATTCGCCGCTGTATCCGATCTTGCTCACCAGCCTGGTACTGGCCGCGGACCGTGTCGACTCGACGACGGGCGTCCAGATGGCGTACCTCAAACAATGGGCGCCGCGCGCGCACAACGACCTTCAACTGCGGCGTCCGCAACTCCTGGGCGGTACGGGTGTGGTGCGGCGGGGTGACGCCCACCAGATCGCGTCGGCGCTGGGCTCGTTCGACCTTGCCTATCTCGACCCTCCGTACAACCAACACCGCTACTTCACGAACTATCACGTCTTCGAGACCTTGGTCGCGTGGGACGCTCCCGAGCACTACGGCGTTGCGTGCAAGCGGGCCGACAGCCGCAGCGTGGAGACGAAGAGCATTTTCAACGACAAACGTCGCATGGCGACGGCGCTTCGCGAGACGATCGCTGCCGTCGATGCAGAGATTGTGATCGTGTCGTACAACAACGAGTCGTGGGTTGCCATCGACGACCTGCGCGACATGGCGGCGGTGCATGGTGACGTGGTCGCGTTGGCGTTCGACTCGAAGCGTTATGTCGGAGCCCAGATCGGAATCCACGACCCATCCGGCAAACGCGTCGGCGCGGTGTCGCATCTGCGCAATCTCGAATACGTCGTCGTGGCCGGTCCACGGGCGGTCGTCGATCGAATCCGATCTCGATATCAGGAGGACGTGCAATGTTGCCGGTAGCAGTGGTGCGAGGCGGGAGAGTTGATGCGATCGACGACGACTGGGGGACCGTCGAGTCGACCATCGTGCTCGATGAGCGATTTCCGGCCGAAGCGCTCGCGGGGCTCGATGCCTTCAGCCACGTCGAGGTGATCTTCGTGTTCGACCAAGTCGATGAGCGCAAGGTCAACGTCGGAGCCCGGCACCCGAGGAACAACCTGGAGTGGCCTGCCGTGGGGATCTTTGCCCAACGGGCCAAGGCCCGGCCGAACCGCATCGGTCTGACGACCTGCGAGGTCGTCGGTCTCGACGGACGAGAACTGCGCGTGCGGGGTCTCGATGCGATCGATGGGAGCCCGGTCCTCGACATCAAGCCGTACCTGCGCGAGTTCGCGCCGAGAGGCGACATCCGCCAACCGATCTGGGCGACGGAGTTGATGGCCGGCTACTGGTGAGCGCCGGTCAGGCAACCTTCGCCGCGGCAAACGCGATTCCGATTCCGGTCAACGTGGTCGGTACCAACAGAGTGACGACGCGCATGAACGCTGCGTGCACCGTCGCATGCAATTCGGATCGCAGATCGTGCATCGAAGCCTGGAGCCTGTACTCCATGCTTTCCATGTGCGAAGTCATCCGCTGCTCCGACGACGCAATGGCGTCGGCCATTTCGACCTTCGTCGGTGTCTCCAGCCGAAGCTGCAAGAAGTCCTCGCGGGTCGGGAGACGATCGACGTCGTTGCGTAGCGCGTCGAGGTCGGTCTTGGTCGCGAGTCGCAACGCGTCGAGGTCGGTCTTGGTCGCGAGTCGCAACGCGTCGAGGTCGGATTTGGTCGCGAGTCGCAACGCGTCGAGGTCGGATTTGGTCGCGAACTGCTCGAGGTCGGTCTTGGTCGCGACCTCGGACCAGTCGAACGGCGGGATGCTCTCCATGATGGCAGCGGCTTCCTCTTGGCCGAGTAGTTCGGTCAGCGTGGCCAGGATACTGGCGCGAAGGCGTTCGTCGTAGGGCATGATCGGACCTCCAGAGTGTGAGCGACGAGAGGGCACCGTCGGGCGCCGCATCCCGGCACGCAGGTGGCGCCGATCGAGTGGGAGCGTAGGTCCGGGAGCAACAAGCGCCAAGCGCGCGAGCGGGCGTCGGCTCAGGGACGCAGTCGGCGGAGTCGGGTGACGACCCCAGCGAACGCGCTGATGAACCGATCGATGTCGGCGTCGGTGCTGCTCCACCCCACGCTCACGCGCAGCGAGTGCTGTGCGTCGAACCCCATTGCGGCCAGTACCGGCGATGGCTCCAACGTCTCCGACGAACACGCGGAACCGCTGTGCACGGCAACGCCCGCTTGATCGAGGGCCAACAGCACGGGTTCCGCCTCCACGCCCTCGACTCCGAGGCACAGCACGTTCGGGAGTTCGCCGCTGCCGAAGCGGGTGACACCGTCCACGGCGGTCGCAGCCCGAGCCGCGCGATCGATCAGGGCGCGCTGTTGTGACGCTTCGCCCTCGATGTCGAGATGCTCGAGCACTGCGCCGAATCCGACGATTGCGGGAACGTTTTCGACACCCGCACGCCGCGCGCGTTCTTGTGCTCCACCGAGGAGCAGCGACGGGATACGGATGCCTCGCCGGACGAGGAGCGCGCCCACGCCCTTCGGGCCACCGAGCTTGTGGGCGGTCACCGACACGAGGTCTGCGCCGAGCGCCGTGAATGCGAACGGCACATGACCGATGGCCGCACATGCGTCGACATGCAGTAAGACACCCGCTGGTCGGGTGAACGTGAGCGGTTGCAATGAGCCAACCTCGTGGTTGGCCAACTGGATCGAGACCATCTGTGTGTCGGCGCGGATCGCATCGTGCGCTTCGCCAGGGTTGATGCGACCGGTCGGGTCGACGCCGATGACGGTGACATCGGCGTCGGTCGCCGCCAGCGTCTCGCGAACGGCAGCGTGCTCGACTGCGCTGGTGACGACGTGACCGCGTAACCAATGGTGTGCGTGGGCGATCGACTCCGTTCCCCCGCTCGTGAAGATGACCTCACGGGGGCGCGCACCGCAGAATCTGGCGACTTGCTCGCGGGCGTGTTCGATGGCGACTCGCGTCATGCGCGCTTCGGTGTGCACCCGCCCAGGGTCGGCGAACTGCTCGCCGAAGTAGGGGAGCATCGCTTCGAGGGCTGACGGGCGCAACGGCGCCGTGGAGGCGTGGTCGAGATACGCGCGCGCCGCGGCCACGAACTCAGACTCGCGTGACGCAGTGGTCGTCGCCGCTGGCGCGACTCTCCATGATCATCGGTTGCGTCGCTCCGTACAGGCCTTCCAGCATGCCGCGAATCATGCCTGTGTCGACCGCGCACAAGACGTGCGGGTATTGCTGGGCGGCTTCGCCGAACGGGCAATGCTCGTGGATGAGCGCGAGTCCACCGCTCGACGCTTCGGTGTGCGCGGCGAACCCGTGGGCAGTGAGCGCGTCGGCGACCGATGCGACTGCGGCCTTGAACGACCGATGCGACTCGCTGGGATCCATCCGCTTCGCGATCGAACGCCCGTACTCGTAACCCACGTCCTCGGCGAGGGCCTTGGCCTCATCGACGGGTAGTCGTTCGAGTGCGCGGGCGAGCAACAAGCCGAGGAGGTCGTCGCGACGGGGCGGAAACGACAGACGCGTGTCTGCTGCCGCGCCGCGATAGATCTTCGATGGACGCCCCGCGGACTCGTGGCGGGCGAGATCGACGGTGACGTAGCCCCCGGCGGCCAACTTCTCGAGGTGATGGCGAGCGACGTTGGCATGGAGGGAGAAGTGCTCGGCGACCTCCGCGGCGCGGACCCCATCGTGACGGCGGACGTAGAGGTAGATGTCCCGCCGGGTCGGGTCGCCGAATGCCGAGGTCACCGCAGCGACCGCGGCACCGAACTCGTCGCCGGAGAGGTCAGCGAACTCAGCGGGCGCGAGGTCGCCGGTGGTCGCAGCGTTCTCGGCGTTCGTGGCGTTCGTGGCGTTCCTGGCCATCGTCGTATTGTACCTACGCGCGTAGTGGAAATCTCCCGGCGGGTCCGGGTGGGCCTCCACTCGTGACCGAATTGCTTGGAGGAGTCGGCGTGCCCAACCCGTTCACGGACAACAACACTCGGATTCTCGCCATCGCATCGGGCAAGGGCGGCGTCGGCAAGAGCTCGGTGACGACCAACCTTGCCGTCGCACTGGCCCGACGAGGTGCCAAGGTCGCGGCAGTCGATGCCGACGTCTGGGGTTTCTCGATGCCGCGCATGCTCGGCGTCCACGAAGGTCCCCAGGTCGTCGATCCCGACAGCGAGCGCCCCTTGATGGTGCCGCCGTCGGCGCACGGCGTGTCGCTCATCTCGATGGGGTTCTTCGCCCGTGAAGACCAGCCTGTTGTCTGGCGCGGTCCGATGCTGCACAAGGCGCTCGAGCAGTTCCTCACCGATGTCGAATGGGGGACGCCGGACTTTCTCATCGTCGACATGCCCCCCGGCACCGGCGACGTGTCGCTGTCGATCGCGCAGTTCTTGCCCAGAGCCGAGGTGGTCGTGGTCACGACCCCGCAGCCCGCGGCCCAAAAAGTCGCCCAGCGCGCCGCGTTCATGGCCAAGAAGGTGAACCTCGCCGTCGTTGGCGTCATCGAGAACATGAGTTGGTTCCGAGCCGACGACGGCAAGGCCTACGAACTGTTCGGTGCGGGCGGCGGTCAGGAACTGGCCGAAGCGCTCGAAGTGCCGCTGCTCGGTCAGGTGCCGTTGGTCCCGGCACTGCGCGAAGGCGGCGACGACGGCAACCCGATCGTGGTCGCTGATCCGCAGAACGAAGCCAGCGTCGCGTTCGCGGCCATCGCCGAGCGGATCGCGGTCGACCTCGCCCCCAAGCGCATTTATCGCCCGGCGCTGCGGATCACCTGACCGAAACGCGAGACCAGACGACCGCGTCCCGCCAACGGGCGCGGCGACGGGCAGAATGTTTCGGTGCGAACCTTGCGATCGACCGTTGCCAGCATCGCGTTCCTGGCCGTCATCGGCGCGGCGTGCTCGTCGACTCCCGACCAACCCGAAGCCAGCGTTGTACCGACGACCCCGGCTGCCCCGACGACCACTCGAATCGAACGGGCGTCCACGAGCGATCCGCTCGATTGCGAAAACTGGCGCTACGGGCCCGATGACGAGCCCGCTTTGGGCACACTGCCTGCAGAGTTCGATCGGTCCGACTACCGGCGCACCGTCCAACGCGATCTTCGGTTCGCCACGTCGCCCACCGATCAGTGCGGCCAGATGGGTGCGGCGATCGATCTGGCCTGGGGGGTGACGCAAGGACGCGACGACGTCGTCATCGCCGTGCTCGACAGCGGTATCGAATGGCGTGACCCCGAAGCAATGACCGACCTTGCGATACAGGCGTACATCAACCTTGGCGAGGCTGGCCCCGAGTGTTCAGCGGATGTGGCCGACACCGATGCGTCGGCGGGTGACTGCAACGCGGACGGTCGTTTCGACATCAGCGACTTCGTGTCCTCGACCGGGGGACTGCCCGACCTCAACAACAACGGTGTCGCCGACCCCGAAGACCTCATCTTGTCCGACGTGTGGAGCGACGGTGTCGACGATGACGACAACGGCTACATCGACGACATCTCGGGTTGGGACTTTCTCTACGGCGACAACAATCCGCTGGATACCGTTGCCTACGGTCACGGGACGGGCGAGGCCAAAGACTCGGTCGCTGCGGCGAACGGACAAGGCGATGTCGGGACGTGCCCTCGGTGTCGATTCTTGCCCGTCCGCGTGAGCGACAGTTTCATCGCCGACGGATTGCGTTTCGCCGCCGGCGTCCACTTCGCCGCCGATAGCGGTGCCGACGTGGTGCAAGAGGCACTGGGCGCGATCTCCAACCCGAGTGCCGCCCAAGCCGCGATCGATGAAGCGGTGGTGGAACGCGACATTCCGGTCGTGGCGTCTATGGCCGACGAGGCGAGTGCGCATGCCAACCTTCCGGCTGCGCTCGAGCACACGCTCGCAGTGAACTCGATCACCGAAAAACTGCCGCTGCTCGGCGGTGAGGTCGAGGGGTATCTCGCGCTCAACGGCTGCACGAACTACGGCGGGATCACTGCGGTGAGCGTGCCGTCGAACGCATGCAGCAGCGAAGCCACCGGCATCATGAGCGGGATCGTCGGACTCACGATATCGGCGGCACGCGACGGCGGATACGACTACACCGCACGCGAGTTGATGCAACTCGTGCGCACGACCGCCGACGACGTCGACTTCTCGGGCGACCTTGGCGAGAGTCAGGGCGGTCTCGTCGATACGGTGCGGTATCCAACGACGCCAGGCTGGGACGCGGTCCACGGCGCCGGCCGCGTGAATGCCTACGAGTTGGTGAAGGCCGCTCGCGCGGGTCGGTCGGTTGGCTTCGTCGACCTGACGACCCCGAAGTGGTTCGACATCTACGGGCCCGACGACGTGATCGAGGTACGCGGTCTCGCGCAGGCCGCGGCGGGGGCCGAGTCGTTCGGGGTTCGTACCGAGTGGGCGGTTGGCCTGCAGCCTCCGCAACCGCCGGCGGTCGACGAGTGGCACGTCGTCGCGGAAACGGTTGGCTACCCCGAGACCGAGTATTTCGCCAGGATCGACGCGTCGACGATGGCACCGAGTTCGGAGCCGCCGTACGACGCCGATGCGCGTCGACCCGACGAACACCGACATGCGTACCGCGTCCGCACCGTGATCGTGACCGAAGGTGGCGCGAACGACGGTGCGTTGGCGATCGATCAGCGCCAGGTCTTCGTTCACGACGATCCGACGCGGCTGCGTTTCGAGCGGATCGCCGGAGTCGGCACCAGCAGCCCGGTATTCGCGCAACTCGACAGCGACGCCGGCGACGAACTGCTCGTCGCTACCGACGACGGCACGTTGCATGCATACGACGTGAACTTCGACGAACTTCCCGGTTTCCCGATCGTGACGCAACCTCCGACGTGGTGGCGTCATCGGTCGACCGGCGGCGCCCAGATCGATGTTGGGTCGGCGTTCATGGTGGGCACGCCGCAGGTTGCCGATCTCGACGGCGACGGTCGGGTCGAAATCATCGTGTCGAACTTCGACGGAGCGTTGCTGGCGTTCCACGCGGACGGCACACCTGTCGCTGGCTTCCCGGTGGCAATCGATCCACGGTGGTCGCGTGACGATCCCGCGACGCAGGATCGATTCAACCGCACGAAACCGCACATCTACGCGCAGCCGGTCATCGGTGATCTCGATGGCGACGACAGCCCGGAAGTCGTCGCCGCGGCCGGTGATCGCCACGTCTACGCATGGCACGCGAACGGCACCCCCGTGGCGGGGTTTCCTGTGCAAATCGTCGACCCCGCAAAGGTCGCCGCGATCGACTTGGCGACCGGCAAGGTGACCTTCGCGCTCGACAGCGGTGTCCGCGATGGCGGCGAGATCATTGCAGCACCGGCGCTCGGCGATGTCGACGGCGACGGCGACATGGACATCGTTGTCGGTGCGCAGGAGCAGTACGAAGAACCGGTCAACATCGGAGTACCCGAGGGCGGTTCCGGTACCGACGTGTTGGGACTCCTTGCGGCCGCGAGCACGCTCGGCAACACGCGGCTCTACGCAATCGACGGGTCAGGGGAGTTGCTCGACGGGTGGCCCGTCAAGCTCGGCATGGTTGCGCTCGAGGTGTTGCCCACGATCGGTGGGGGAGTCGCGACCAGCGCGGTCGTGGCCGATGTGCATCCGAAACCTGGCAACGAGGTGATTGCGGCCTCTGCCGCTGGTCCGGCGTACGTGTTCGGCGGTGACGGCGTGAGCGTGTTTGGACGGGTGGACGGCCCGTCGGGGCCGGCTTCGGTCGACGTTCCCCTCGCCTGGTCAGGAGGGCTGGACGGTGCGGGTCTCGATCGATTCGGCAGCGCTCGCACGACGACCGACACGCTCGCGACGTTCGTGAGCTTCGGGGGCCCGACGGTCGGAGACCTCGATGGCGACGGCGCCCTCGACATCGCGGCTCCGGGAGGAGGGTTGACGCGCTTGCTCGACGTGCAGGCCGCCGATCTGCAACTGCCCAACGATGATCATCTGCTCGCGTGGGACCCTCGAACTGGCGATTTTCTCCCGGGATTTCCCCATACAACGAGCGATATCGCGTTCTTCGTCGTACCGCTCATCGCCGACGTCGACGGTGACGACCGCAACGAGGTCGTCGCCGGAAACGGCGTCAACGTGCTCAGCGCGGTCAGCAGCGACGGGTCGATTCCCGCGGGCTGGCCCAAAGCGACCGGCGGTTGGCTCGTCGGCTCCGTCGCGCTCGGTGATCTCGAAGGCGACGGCCGGCCCGAGGTCGCGGCCGTTCGTCGTGACGGCGCCTTGATCGTGTGGAGCACCGATGGGTGACCGCCACTTGTTCGACCGGCGGCTGCTCCTCGTGACCGGTAAGGGCGGCGTGGGCAAGAGCACGGTCTCGGCGGCGCTGGCACTTCTTGCCGCCCGCAACGGGAAACGGGTGCTGCTCGTCGAGGTCGACGCCAAAGGCAACCTCGCCGACGCGTTCGAACACCGACGGGTTGGATACGAACCCGTCGAGGTGCATCCAGGCGTGCTCGCGATGACGATGGACACCGAACAGTCGCTCAAGGAGTACCTGCGACTCAACCTGAGGGTCCCCGTGCTCGGACGTATCGGGCCGCTCGCTCGAGCGTTCGAGTTCGTCGCGACCGCGGCTCCGGGCGTGAAGGAGATCCTGACGATCGGCAAGGTGCTCTGGGAGGTGCGCGAGTCGATTGCTGGGAGCAACGACATCGACCTCGTGATCGTCGATGCCGCGGCGTCGGGGCACGTCGTCGCGCAACTGGCCGCGGCCGATTCGATTCGCGAGCTCGTCGATGTCGGTCCGGTCCGCGCCCAGACGGACTGGATGGTCGAGCTGCTCGGCGACCCGGCTGTGAGCGCCGTCAGCGTCGTGACGACACCCGAAGAGATGCCCGTCGCCGAGACGATCGAACTGGTCGGACGCCTGCGCGCCGAGACGAACATCGAGCTCGGGCCAGTGATCGTGAATCGGGTGTTGCCGGAGTTGTTTCACCGCGCGGATGAGGCGGTGTTCGAGGCGCTCGCGGCGCCGGCCGCGCACGCGATCCTCGTGCGGGAGGCCGGATTGGGATCGACGGCGGTGATCGACGGCGCGCGCCTCGCGGTCGCGTTGCGCAGGTCGCGTGCCGAGCATCTCGGTGCACTGCAACGCTCGATCGAGCTGCCGTTGGTCTATCTGCCGTATCTGTTCACGCGCGCGCACGGCCTTCGCGTCACGCGCCTGTTGGCGGATGCGCTCGACGACGAGCTCGGCCAATGACAACCGCGACGTCGTTGGGCGACTTCGATGCGTTGCTCGCAGCCCGCGAGATCGTGGTGTGCTGTGGATCTGGCGGGGTCGGCAAGACGTCGGTCGCTGCAGCGATCGCACTCGGTGCTGCCGAGCGACTCGGCGGACGGGTGCTCGTGCTCACGGTCGATCCCGCTCGGCGTTTGGCCACTGCGCTGGGCGTCGGCGAGCTCGGCAACCTCGCGCGTCGCGTTCCCGACGCGACGCTGAAGGCGGCTGGCATCGAAGCCCGCGGCGAGCTCTGGGCGGCGATGTTGGACACGAAGCAGAGTTGGGACGAACTGGTACTACGTCACGCGCCGGACGAAGCGACGGCGTATCGAATCCTCGACAATCGGCTGTACCACAACCTCACGGCGCGGTTCGTGCAGAGCCACGACTACATCGCCATGGAACGGTTGTACGACCTCCACGCAACCGGCGAGTACGACCTGATCGTCGTCGACACGCCGCCGACTCGTCACGCCATCGACTTTCTCGACGCCCCCGCTCGGATGGCCGAGTTCTTCGGCGGCCGACTCCTCCGTTGGTTGACCTTGCCCTACCGCGTCGGCGGGAAGCGTGGCACACGCATTCTCGACGTTGCGTCGCGGCCGTTCTACCAGGTCGCCGATCGTCTGCTCGGGAGTCGCTTCCTCCAAGAGATCGCCGAGTTCTTCTTGAATTTCCAGTCGATGTACGACGGATTCGTCGAACGGGCCACGGCGGTCGAAGCGCTGCTTGCAGATCGCCGAACGACGTTTGTCGTGATCACGACGCTCGAGGACGCGCCATTGCGCGAAGCCGAACGGTTCCGCGTCGAGTTGACGGGCCGCGGTTTGCCGGTCGGGGCAATGGTGCTGAACAAGACGCTTCCGGATTGGTTCATGAGTGGTGATGGCGACGTCGCCGCGCAACGATTCGTTGATGACGCTCCGGCTCTGGTCGAAGCGCTCGGTTCGTCGGTCGACACCGATCCGACAGCTGCGGCGCGCGTGCTCCGCACGATCGGCGAGAGCTTTCGCAACTTCGCCATCGTGGCCGCCCGCGAGACCGAACTCCGCCAGGAGATCGCAAGCGGCGCGTCCGTCACGGTCGGTGTTCCGGGTCGGGCCGACGACATCGCCGATCTCGGCGGACTCGCATGGATTGCCGGCCACCTGTTCGGATCCGGGTGCGACGCGGCGGCGCCGACGGGAATCGAAGCCGAGAGCGCATCAGCTGCGAGGATCACGCCGTGACCACCTTTGGCGACTTGGTCCGATCGCGCACGACGCTCGACGGGAAGCCGTTGGCTCACGTTCGGCGGTTGCTGGCGACGTGGCGGCCGCTGGCGGACCTCTCCTTCTCCGACTTGTTGTTCTTGGCGCCGTTGCCTGGCGAGGACGGGCATCGCTTCGTGGTGCTCGGCCACATTCGCCCGACGACCGGTCAGACGGTGTATCCCACCGACATGCTCGGCACGATCGTCGACGAAGTCGAACGTCCGCTACTGACGCGGGCGTGGCGGACCGGCGAGATGACCGAGGGCGATGTCAGCGCGCTCGGCACGAAAGAACGAATCCGCGCCCAGGTGATACCGGTCCGTTCGGACGGTGCGATGATCGGCCTGATCACCCGCGAGAGTTGGCCGGTCGCCCAACGCCGGCCCGGCGAACTCGAGCGCACCTACCTCGAAGTGTTCGAACGGCTCGCCCGCATGGTTGCCGCAGGTGAGTTCCCGTTCGATCGCGAGGAAGACGAACTCGAGATCGCGCCTCGGGTCGGCGATGGTGCGATCGTCGTCGACGCCGAAACCGTCGTGCGTTTCGCCAGCCCGAACGCGATCAGCGTGCTCCACCGACTCGGGATCCACGTGTTCCCGTCGGGGATGGCGTTGGCGGCGATCGGATTCGACGACTCGGCCGTCCGCCAGTCGCTACGAGGCCGGATTCCGATCGTCGAGGAGGTCGAGCGAGTCGACGTGTCGGTGATGGTGCGCGTGATCCCGTTGCTGCTCGACGGCCGCGCCGACGGTGGGATCGTTCTGTTGCGTGACGTCACCGACCTGCGGCGTCGAGATCGAATGCTGATGTCGAAGGACGCAACGATTCGCGAGATCCATCACCGCGTGAAGAACAATTTGCAGACGATCGCTTCGTTGCTGCGCCTGCAACGGCGACGGTTGTCGAGTGACGAAGCTCGAGAGGCGCTGGCCGAGTCGGAGCGCCGGATTCGATCGATCGCCATCGTGCACGAGACGCTGTCACGTGATGCCGGCGACGTCGTGCACTTCGCCGAGATCGTTCGTCCGCTGGTCCGCGTGGTCGAAGAGAGCGTGTCGTCGCCCGATCTCTCGCTGCGGTTCACGACCGACGGCGACGCCGGTGACCTGCCGGGCGAGGTTGCGACCCCGCTCGCGGTCGTGCTCAACGAACTGATGCAGAACGCCGTCGACCACGCCTTCACGGGGCGCAGCGAGGGACACGTGAACGTGCGTTTGGGCCGTGATGGCGACCGCGTGATCCTCGAGGTCACCGACGACGGGGTCGGACTCCCGCCCGGTTTCTCGCTCGAAGAAGCCACCGGTTTGGGGCTGTCGATCGTGAAGGCACTGGTCACGGGCGAACTCATGGGCACGATGGAGATGCACAACGATGCCACCGGCACCCGTGTCCGCCTGGTGGTGCCCGTCGAGATGCCTCGCGTCGAGGTGTGAGTTACGCGCCTGCGACGCTGACGGTGAGTTCGCCGGACTGGAACGCGCGGCGCATCGGCCGACGCTCTTCCTCGGTGAGGCCGCCCCACACCCCGGACTCCTGATTCGTCGCGATTGCGAACTCGAGGCATTCGCGCGTCACGTTGCACTGAGCGCAGATCGAACGCGCCACCTCGATCTGGTCGAGCGCGGGTCCGGTCGACCCGATGGGGAAGAACAACTCGGGAGTCATGTCCCGACACACGGCGTGGTCACGCCAATCCGAGTCGTTCCAGTCGTGGGTGCGGATCCACGTGAGTGCCATGTGTGTTCTCCCCCTGCTGTGCTGGCTGCGTGCGAGCCAGATGTGATGGTGCCGACCCCTTCGGCCGTGCACCTCGCCGGGCGGCACGATACGGGGGTTGCACACCATGTGCAAGGGGTCTGACCAGGCCGTTCGCGCGCACTCCTGAAACACGTTCTTGTAATTCGAACCGGATGGCCTCTGCGGTTCGAGAACTCGACCGCGCGCCGCGCGCACCTAGATTTGCTACGTGGTCAAACGTCCGCTCGTCGTCGCCCATCGAGGAGCGAGTGCGGTTGCTCCAGAGAACACCATCGCGGCGTTCGCGCGGGCGGCCGAACTTGGTGCCGACGGTGTGGAACTCGATGTCCACATCACCCACGACGGCGAGCTCGTGGTGCACCACGATGCCGAGGCCGACGGGCTCGGGCGCTTGCTGGATCGGGCCTTCGCCGAGATCCGCCTCGCTCGGCCCGACATTCCCACGTTGGCCGAGGTGTTCGCGGTGACGGGAGCCATGCTCGTGAACGTCGAGATCAAGTGCTGCGCGTGGGACTCCGACCCGGACCCCGACGGGCGAGTCGCCGCCGCGGTGGTCGAACTCGTGCGTGAGCTCGGGAACGGCGGTCAGGTGATCGTTTCGTCGTTCGATTTGGCGCACATCGATGCCGTGCGCTCGTTGGATGCGAATCTCGAAACTGCGTTCTTGATCCATGGTCATTCGCCCGCGACCATGGTGCCGATCTGCGTCGATCGCGGACACAACTGGTTGCATCCCGACTGGGGAAACCTCGATCGCGAGCTGGACGCAAGCATCGCTGTAGCCCACGAGGCCGGCGTTCGTCTCGATTCCTGGACCATCGACGATCCCGAGGTGTTGCGGCGCTTCGCCCACGCGGGAGTCGACGCGCTCATCACCAACGACGTCACGACCGCCCTCGCCGCCCTTTCCTGAGGCGTCTTTTTGTTGCGCTATTCGCAACAAAAGGACGCCCGGAGGGAATGGAGTGCGGAGAGGAGGTTCGGGCACCCGGCGTCGAGTTCGTCGTCGGTGACTGGCCAGCGGGTGATCCCAACTTCGGCAAGCCGCAGCGTCCGTTCGGCGCCGGCCATATAGGAATGCCTGCCGCCGTGGTACTTGTACGAATCGAACTCTGGCGCAACTCGTAGCTTCGGAAGGTAGGTGTCGAGTCGCAGGTGCCGCCCGCGCTCGAGGTCAACGCGATGCTGGGCGACGACCTCGGCGAAACCCGCGTTGCGCAGGATCGCGAGCAACTCGAGTTCGGCGGTGCTCTCGGACCGGCGGGTGGCGGGCTCGTAGCGACGCAGCGCGTCTTCGACGTGTCGAACCCCGCGCCGGATCGGGGCTCCGTGAGATTCACACGCTCGAAGAATCGACTCGGGCGATACCAAGTTGCGACGAATCGCGTCTTCAATTGTTCGTTCGAGCGATGCCGCTTCGAGATCGCCCTCAGCGACGAGGAGACCGAGATCGAGAATCGTCCGTGCGGGCTTTGTCACGAGCAGCGGCCCGCGTTCCATCACGTCACGTTCGGTGAGGTGCTTGCTCTCGTGGACGATGATCGTGTCGTTCTTGGAGCGTCGCCAGCGGCGATGGGTGATTTCTACGATTTCTGCGCCAGCCGGAAGCCGATCGAGGTAGGACGCCGCACGGTGTGAAACGACACCGAAGTCACCGCCGCCGGCGGCACTCGCGGCCATGAGCCGTTGTTCGAAACTCAGCGGGGCGACTCCACACGCGTACACGCGTGGGTGTACTTGCACGAGACGCCGGGATCCGATCAGCCGCCGCGCGGCGTGGCGGTCGACACCGATCCGGCGAAGCTGTCGAGATGTGACGATTCCAAGTTGCCGCGCCGCGACGTTCGCGAGCGCGTGATCGAGTTCGTCCTTCATCGGCCCATGATGTCGCCCGGCTCGGACACTCACCGCTGGGGCGTCTTTTTGTTGCGGTATTCGCAACGAAAGGACGCCCCAGCAGTCAGGGGAGGACGAGGCGGAGGCAGGCGGGTTCGTGGGTGATGTCGAGTTCGTCCGTATCGCCGAGGTCATCGCCGTCGACCTGCCACGGGAACCTGGCTTCGCTCCGACTGCGCACGCGAAGTTCCTCGAGACCGTGGCGATGCACGATGCCGTGGCGTGCCCGCAAGAACCTCCCGCTCGCCATCGCTGATGCTGCACCGCCCAACAGCGTGATGACGTCGATGCGAGTGAACGCGGTCAACGCGATCGATCGTTCGATTCCGGCTTCGGGAGCAACGTGGATCGGGCGGGAACCCAAGTAGGTGTACGGCGATGTCTTCGACACGATGGCGAAGTAGACGCCCTCGATGCGTTCGGCCGGACAATCCGCACGTGCGGGGAGTTCGATGTCGAAACCTGGGCCGCTGCGATCGAAGTGCCGGAACCACGTCGCAAACGCCGACGCGACGTAGACCGGATGGGGCGCGAGCCGTTTCAGTTCACCGTGCCGCTCGACGCGTCGGATCACGGCTGCGTCGAATCCGATGCCGCAGTGGAACAGGAACCGGCGGCCGCTGGCGTTGCCGACGCCCACCGAGACGACATTGCCTGTACTCAGCGAGCGCGCGAGCGCGTCGGCGGCACCGACGACATCGGCCGGCGTGCCCAGGGTCTGCGCGTAGACGTTGGTCGAGCCGCCCGGTAGCGCGCCCAACGCGCACCCGGTGCCGACGAGACCGTCTGCGGCTTCGTTCAGCGTCCCGTCGCCGGCGAGCACGAACACCGCATCGAAGCCGTCGTTGGCTGCGGCTCGGGCGAGCTTCGTGGCGTGCCCGCGACGGGTCGTCTGGGCGACCTCGGTCTGGTGTTGAGCGGCGAGCGTCTTGTGTACGAGCACGCGCTTGCGAGCCGTCACCGACGACGCGGTTGCGTTCACCAACAGCAGGACCCGCACGACTCACCTCATTCCAGTCGACGCAGCGTACGATCCGCAGCCGTGCCGCGTCCGACTTCGACTTCGCGTCGGCTCGCCGCGTTGGCGACCGAGATCTCAGCCTGTCGCCAATGCCCCCGCCTCGTGGAGTGGCGAGAGCAAGTTGCGCTCGAGAAACGCGCGGCATTTCGTGATGACGACTACTGGGGGCGTCCGGTTCCGGGGTTCGGTGACCCAGCAGCACGGATCGCGGTCGTCGGCCTGGCTCCGGCGGCGCACGGCGCCAACCGAACCGGACGGGTCTTCACCGGCGATCGATCCGGCGATTTTCTGTTCGCGTCGATGCATCGGTGCGGACTGGCCAACCAGCCGCTGTCCATCGATCGTGACGACGGACTCGAACTCGACGACGCGTACGTGTTGGCTGCAGTCCGTTGTGCGCCTCCAGCCAACAAGCCAACTCCGGAAGAACGCGATACGTGTCGACCCTTTCTCGTGACCGAACTCGACGCGTTGCGCGACGTCCGGGTGCTTGTGGTGCTGGGCAGCTTCGCCTACGACGCGGCGTGGACGACCCTGCGCTCGATGGGCGAACCGCTTTCTCATCGCCGGGCGAAGTTTGCCCATCTGGTCGAACAGGCTGCCGGCCGGTACACGATCGTCGGTTCGTTCCACCCGAGCCAGCAGAACACGTTCACCGGCCGGTTGACCGAACCGATGCTCGACGCGGTGTTCCAGCGCGCGCTCGTCGTGGCCGCCTCCGGACCGGCCCGCTGAGGTCCGAAGCCACGCGCTTCGGACCTGGGTCGCGCCTCACGTCGCCAGCGTGAGCAGTTCGGCGCCGAGATACCCGAGTCCGATGACACCGAGGCCGACGCCGATCCACAAACGAAGGTGACGGTCACTGGCGCCGACGGCCCAACGCGACCCGAGATGCGCGCCGGGAATCACGCCGATGCTCAACGGGACAGCGAAGGCCCAGTTGACGGTGCCTTCGAGCGTGTGGGTGATCATGCTCGGGATGGCGAGCAGACCGACGCACGCCAAGGAGGTCGCCACGGTGACCTTGAGATCGAGCCGCAGCCAGCTGCGAAACGCGGGCACCATCAAGATGCCGCCACCGACGCCGAGGAATCCCGACAGTCCTCCTGCGCCGATGCCAATGACGGCGCATCGCCACCACTCGAAGTGCGATTCGGCGGTCGCGGTTTGCGCGCCGGCCGATGCAGGGCGAGACGTTCGCCAAGCCGTGAACAGCACCAGCAGCGCCGACAGGATCATCTGCACGTGTCCTCGGCCCGGGATCCGCACCGATGCCATTGCGCCAGCGATGCCAGCCAAGGCGCCCCACGGCGCAACCTTGGCGACGACCGGTCGGTACACCAGGCCCTCGCGCCAGTATCGGCGGGTCCCGGTGATGGCCGACGGGAGAATCGATGGCAGCGTCGAACCGACGCCTTCGAGCGGGGTTGCACCGAGCATCCGGATCCCCGGCGTCGAGATGACGGCGCCGCCCACCCCGACGCTGCTCGACAGCAGGCCGGTCGCGACCCCGATCAGCAAGGTGAGCGCAACGTCGACCAAGGACACGACGTGCGAAGCTATCGGTCGACATCGCCCGGCGGATCTCCGTCGGACCGACGAGAAAAGCCTTCGGAACGAATCTGCACGCAGGAGTACGATCATTCCATGACGCATGACCTCGACCTCCACGGTGTCTGGGTGCCACTGATCACCCCGTTCGCGGGCGACGGATCGGTCGACGTCAAGGCCATTGAACGGCTCTGTCACGAGTATCTCGATGCGGGCGCGGCCGGCATCGTGGCGCTGGGGACGACAGGCGAGTCCGCAGCCCTCGATCACGACGAGAAGGTCGCCGTCATCGCCACGTGCTCGAAGGCGTGTGCATCTCGCGACGCGCAGCTGATGGTTGGTACCGGGACGAACAGTACGCGGACCACGATCGCAGCAACCGCGGCGCTGGCCGACGTTGCGGCGGTCAACAGCGCGCTCGTCGTCGTGCCCTATTACGTCCGACCGAGCGAGTCGGGGATCGTCGAGCATTACCGGGCGGTTGCGAACGCAAGCCCGGTGCCGGTGGTTGCCTACAACGTCCCGTATCGCACGGGCCGCGGGCTCGGCGCGTCCGCCATGCTCGAAGTCGCGGCGATCCGCAACGTTGTCGGCGTCAAGCAGGCAGTTGGCGGGCTCGACACCGACACGCTCGAAATCCTGCGCGACAAGCCGGCGGATTTCCATGTGTTGGGCGGCGAAGACGCGTTCTTGCTCGCAACGATGTTGTTCGGCGGTTCCGGCGCGATCGCGGCGAGCGCGCACGTGTGCACCGAACGGTTCGTGCGCATGATCGACTGCGCGCTGACCGGCAAGGTCGACGACGCCCGCAGCCACCACGAGAAGCTGCTGCGCATCACCACCACGGGTTTCGCCGAGCCGAACCCGGCGGTGTGGAAGGGCGTGCTCCACAAGCAAGGTCGCATCGCCACCCCCGACGTGCGCGCGCCCATGACGAACGCGACCGAAGCGGCGATCGAACGCTGCCTCGCCGCCGTCGCCCTCGCGTTGTAGCCGCCTGCGGCCGGGGACTCGACCGGCGCTTACAGGTTGGCGAAGGCGGCGTTGAGCAGGCGTTCTTGTTCGATGTCGTGGACCTTCGAGGAGCCACTCGCCGGACTCGGGCTGGCGTCGCGCGCGATGCACGTGACCTCGGCCTTGTTGCGGACGAGTGCATACATGAATGGCATGGCGAAGATGCGGGCACCCATGTTCTCGGGTTCTTCTTGCACCCACACCACCGACTCGATCGCGGGGTAGCGCAACAAGGTGGCCGACAACTCGGCTTCGGGAACGGGATACAGCTGTTCGACGCGCACGACCGCGGCCGGTGCTCCGAGTTCGTCTCGGCGGGCGATCAGCTCGTGGCCAATCTTGCCGGTGCAGACGACGAGTCGTTTGATCGATGTCGGTTCGGCGGTGCCGCCGTCGACGAGCAGGCGCTGGAATCCCCCGTCGGTGAACGCGGTCACCGGCGACGCGACCGTCGGCATCCGCAGGTATTTCTTCGGCGTGAACACGACCAAGGGCTTGCGTTCGGGTTCGCGGACCTGACGTCGCAAGAGGTGGAAATAGTTGGCCGCGGTCGACGGGTACGCGACCCGCATGTTGTTCGATGCGCACAGCGTCAAGAACCGCTCGATGCGCGCTGAACTGTGTTCGGGCCCTTGGCCTTCGAAGCCGTGGGGGAGCAGCAGGACGAGTCCTGAGCGCTGACCCCACTTGTCCTCGGCGGCGACAATGAACTGGTCGATGATTGCCTGCGCCACGTTGGCGAAGTCACCAAACTGCGCTTCCCACACGACGAGGGCCTCGCGGTCGGCGATCGAGTAGCCGTACTCGAATCCAAGCGCGGCGTACTCCGACAGCACCGAGTCGAAGATCATGAACGGTGCTTGGTCGGCTCCGAGGTGTTGCAATGGCAAGTGATCGTGTTCGGTCTTGAAGTCGATGATCGCCGCATGGCGCTGGCTGAACGTGCCGCGGCGGATGTCTTGGCCCGCCATGCGTACCGGCGTTCCTTCGAGCAGCAACGAGCCCAACGCGAGCTGCTCGGCGGTCGCCCAATCGACCTGGTTGTTGTCGAAGCCGGTGCGACGAGCCGCGAGGATGCGCGCGAGCTTCGGATGCACCGTGAACCCCTCGGGGAACGTCGTGAGCGCCGTCACCACCTGGTCGAGCACGCCGCGATCGACCGTGGTGTCGGCGGAGGCGTGTACCAGCCGAGGTTCGAGGTCCGGCTCGCTCTCGGCCCAGGTCGGTCCCTGTGCGGCCCGCTGTTCCTGCGTGTCGGTGAACGCGTCTTCGAGTTTGCGCTTGTAATCGTCGAGCGCCGCCTCGCACTCTTCGAGCGTCAGGTCACCGCGATTGGCGAGCACCTCGGTGTAGAGCTTGCGGACCGATCGTCGCGCTCCGATGAGTTCGTACATGCGGGGCTGCGTGAACGCCGGCTCGTCGCCTTC
>SXIR01000050.1 GCA_005772765.1 Actinomycetota bacterium | reverse complement strand
CTGACCGACGCGATCTCGTTGTTGCTCGACGAACAGAGCGTCTACGGGCAGACCTTCGAGAAGGGTCGCCACGACATCGGCCCAAAGCTCGGATTTCTCCGCGCGAACATCGAACTGGCGCTCGACCGCGAGGATCTCGGAGAAGCGGTCGCCGACTTGCTGCGCGAGATCGTGCGCGACCGCGGCCTGTAGCCACCGCGGCGCGAGACTCGCGCCATGATCGATCTCGAATCCGCCCAAGCCCGCATCATGGGGGCGATCACCGCGATGGCGCCGCGCCGCGTTGCGGCTGGAGATGCCTTGGGGTTGGTGCTCGCAGCTGACGTGGTCGCCGGCGAAGCGGTTCCGCCGTTTGCGAACACCGCCATGGATGGTTACGCGGTTCGTGCCGCCGACACTGCGAACGCCCCGGTTGTGTTGCGGGTGGTTGATGAGATTCCGGCCGGAAAGGCACCGAATATCGCGGTCGAGGCCGGCGAGGCGATCCGGATCTTCACGGGCGCGCCGGTCCCACCCGGCGCCGACGCGATTGTCATGGTCGAACGGACCGAGCGGCTCGACGATGGTTCGGGCGACGATCGGGTCCGCATCGAGGTCGCGGCGACCCTCGGCGATCACATTCGGCCTGCGGGCGGCGATATCGACGCGGGCCAAACCGTGTTCGCCGCCGGGACTCGACTGCGTCCCGCGCATCTGGGCGTGCTTGCGAGCCTGGACTTGTATGACGTGCTCGTTTTCGCCCGGCCACGGGTCGGGGTGTTGAGCACTGGCGACGAACTCGTCGAGCGCGGTCCCTTGGCGCCCGGCAAGATTCGGGATTCGAATCGTCCGATGCTGCAAGCGCTGGTCCGCGAGGCGGGTTGTGAAGCGGTCGATCTGGGCTGGGCGCGCGACGACGAGGCCTTGATCACCGAACGAATCGCGCACGGAGTCGACACGTGCGACGCCTTGTTGACCAGCGGGGCGGTGTCGGTCGGCGACTACGACTTCGTCAAAGTCGCGATCGAGAAGCTCGCGGCGGCGCGCGGCGGGGAATACACGTGGTCGCAGGTCGCGATCAAGCCCGCGAAGCCGTTGGCGTTCGGGATCATCGGAAACGTGCCGATCTTCGGCCTCCCCGGAAACCCCGTGTCGTCGAGCGTGAGCTTCGAGTTGTTCGCGCGACCCGCGCTGCGGGTGCTTGCCGGCGACCCTGAACCCCAGCGCGTGGTGGTCGCAGCGGTTGCCGAACACGGCTTCGCGCGTCGCGCCGACGGCAAGGTGCATTTCGATCGGGTGCGAGTGCGGGTCGACGAGGACGGGCACTACCGAGCGATCCGGTCGGGATTCCAAGCCAGCAACGTGCTCTCGGGCATGGCGAATGCTGAGGGCCTCGCAATCGTTCCCGACGGCGACGGCATCGCGCCCGGCGACCCGGTGCGAGTGATGTTGCTCTGATTCGCGATTCGTCGGTGCGTCACCCGACGATGCAGCGTCGAGAAAAAGCAGCGAGCGCCGGAAGGGGGAACCGGCGCCCGCTTACAGGTTCGCTCGGCATTGAGCGCCCACTGACGGGTTCGATTGTTGGCCGAGGCACTGGGGTGCGGCAATGGGCCGCTCGGCCCTCTGAGGTGGGGTGTTACGCCGATCACATCGTGCGTCGCCTCCGCAGGCGATGAGTCGTTCGGCCCCTGTTCCCAATTCCCTACGAATGGTACAAACTCGACAGAGAACCGCCAGGGCGGCGGACCCAGACCGGTACCCCCAACGACGTGGGTATCCGGGCCGGGAGGCACAAGAACGTGGCTGTGCGCCGCTGTCGGGCTGGGACGGTGGAGCGCACCCGGGGAAGCATTGACCCGCCGGCTGAAGTTGGTCGCTGCGCCGGCGGCGAGCGAGAGCGAACCCGACCCCGGTTGCCACGTTCTTCGCAGATCCATCCCGGTTCCGTCCGTTCGAACGGACGCTCCAGCGGTTCGAGACCGGCCGCGATGACGCGGATTTGGGCGACTTCGTAGCCTGGGGAGATGGTCATGCGTCCGGTACCGATACCGCTGATCGATCCGTTCGACCGGCGTGTGAAGGACTTGCGCATCTCGATCACCGATCGCTGCAACTTCCGCTGTGCGTACTGCATGCCCGAGGAAGGCATGCGGTGGCTCGACCGGTCCGAACTCCTCACGTACGAAGAGCTCGCCCGCATCGCGCGCGTGTGCGTCGAGCGGTTCGGGTTCGAGGCGATTCGCATCACGGGTGGCGAGCCGTTGGTGCGAGCCCATGTGGTCCGCCTCATCGAGTTGCTCTCGCCCCTGGGCGTCGACATCGCGCTCACCACGAACGGCGTGAAACTGCCCGAGGTCGCCCACGACCTCGCCCGGGCCGGGCTGACCCGCGTGAACATCTCGCTCGACTCGTTGCGCCGCGAGACGTTTCTCGCCCTGACACGACGCGACGAACTCGACCGGGTGATTGCGGGTGTCGACGCAGCGATCGACGCGGGGCTGACGCCGGTGAAGATCAACGCGGTGGTCATGCGCGGTATCAACGACGACGAGGTCGTCGACCTTGCCCGCTTCGGCCGTGACAAGGGTGTCGGTGTGCGGTTCATCGAGTTCATGCCGCTCGACGCGCAAGGGGAGTGGAGTCACGACAAGGTTGTTCCTTCGCGCGAGATCCTCGAACGCATCGACGCAGTGTTTCCGTTGCGCCGCGAGGCAGTGCCGGGGAGCGGCCATGAGCAACCCGCCGAACGATTCGAATACGCCGATGGCGGAGGCGACGTCGGTGTGATCGCCTCCGTGACGGAACCCTTCTGCGACAACTGCGATCGGGTCCGGATCACTGCCGAGGGCAAGTTCCGCACGTGCCTGTTCGCGCTCGAGGAGTTCGACCTGCGCTCGGTCGTGCGCGACCAATCGGCCGAGCGTCCGTTGAGCGATGACGCCGTTGACGATCTCCTTGCCGCTGAGATCGCAAGGGCGGTCGGGACCAAGTGGGCCGGCCACCGTATTGGCCAGGTCGACTTCATCCGCCCCGATCGATCGATGAGCCAGATCGGCGGTTGACGATCGACGCGTCCGAACCCGAACGTCAGCGTTGGCGGTTCGTCGGGCCATCGGCGCGCGACCCGCGAGCGCACACGGCCGCGGTGCTGCTGACGATTCAACTGCTCGGCCAGGTGGTCCTCGAGTTCCAGCTGTCGATCGCCCAGCTGTTGCTCGCGCTCGGTTCCGCGGCCACGGTCGAGTTGGTCGTCACGGGTGTCCGGACGCGGACAATCGGGTGGCCCGCGAGCGCACTGCTCACAGGCAACGGCGTCGCGCTGATCCTGCGCGTACCGGGCACCGAGCACGGTGATTGGTGGTCGCTTCGTGGTGGTTGGATCTTCGCGGCAACCGCAGCGTTCGGAGTCGCTTCGAAGTACGTCGTGCGGGTCGGCGATCGCCCGTTGTTCAATCCGAACAACCTCGCGCTCGTGGTGTGCTTTCTCGTGCTCGGGTCGGGCCGGGTCGAACCGCTCGACTTCTGGTGGGGTCCTCTCGATCCGGATGTGCTTGTCGCGATCGCCGTGATCCTTGGCGGTGCGGTCGTCATCTTGCGACGCCTGCGGCTCGGCACGATCGCGCTGACGTTCTCGGTCACCTTCGCGGCTTCGATCGCAGTCGTCGCCTTGGCGGGACATTGCCTGACCGCGCGCTGGCACGTCGGCGAGCTCTGCGGGTTCGAGTTCTGGCGAGTGTTGGTGACCTCACCGGAAGTGCTGATCTTCGCGTGTTTCATGATCACCGATCCGCGCACCGTCCCGACCGGTCGACGAGCGCAGGTGGTGTTCGCAATCGGCATCGGTGTGCTCGCCGGCGTGCTCATCGCGCCACAGTCAACTGAGTTCGGTGCGAAGGTCGCGTTGTTGGGGTCGTTGACGATTGCGTGTGCGCTCCGGCCGCTGATCGAGCGAGCGTTTGCGGTGCGCCGGCCGCAGACGCTGACGCGGCGGGTGATGCACGGCGGGATCGTCACGGTTGTCGCGATCGTCGCGCTCGTGCTCGCGGGTGCACCCGCCCGACCGCACACACGTCCCGCGATTGCGACGGACGTCGAGTTCCCGCTGATTGCCGACGACGCGGTGCCGAGCTGGTCGGTCGCCGACGATCGCTTGTCGCGCCAAGTCCCTGACGCCGACGCTGCGCAGATCGCTCGCGATCTTGTGGAAGACCTCGCATTGCAGACGCAGGCATTGTGCGCACGCGACCTTCCCCTCGCTGCGGCGAGCGCCGACCTCGACTGGCTTGACGACCTCGAGACGACGATGGAGGCGAACGCCCGGGCGCGTACGCGCATTGTGCCTGAGTACGACATCGACTCGATCGTGGTATCGGTTGCGCTGCGCATCGGACAAGAAGCCCCGGCCGTGCTCGCGACGGTCAACGGCACCGTGCGCCAACTCCGGTTCGGAGAACGCTGCGACGCTCCGGTGTCGGTCGGCGAACCCGAAATGTTCGTCACCACGTGGGAAGTGCTCTGGAACGGCGACCGGTTCCTCATCACTTCTGACGAACTCCCCGAGTCGTTCACGCCACCCACCGCACCCTGATCACGACGGCCGCTGAGGGTGCGTTCGCGGTGCCCTGGCGATGTCCGCGGTGCCCTGGGGGCCCCCTCGTAGACTCGGGCGATGGCGCCCTCGCATTTCACTCACCTCGACCCGCTCGGCCGGGCCCGCATGGTCGATGTCACGGCGAAAGACGCCAGCCACCGGCGCGCCATCGCTCGGTGCCGGGTGTACATGAACGAAGACACTGCTTCGGCCATCGCATCGGGCGCGATCCAGAAGGGCGACGTGCTTGCGGTCGCGCGGGTCGCGGGGATCCAAGCCGCCAAACAGACGGCGAACCTGCTGCCGCTGTGCCACCCCCTGCTTGTCGGTTCGGTCTATGTGAACTTCCGGATCGAAGACCGCTACGTCGAGATCGAAACGAACGTCGACACCGTCGATCGCACTGGGGTCGAGATGGAGGCGCTGACCGCTTGTTCGGTCGCCGCGCTCACGATCTACGACATGTGCAAGTCGATCGACCGCGGCATGATCATTGGTGACCTGGCGCTGTGGGAGAAGACCGGCGGGCGCTCGGGGACGTGGCGGCGCGAGTCGACCGACGACGATTCCGGTGGCTTTGACCGCTGAGTCGCCTCGTCGACTGACGGCAATCCCACGACCCCGTTTCGGCCCCCTAGCGATTGCAAAAGCCCAGGTCAGAGCGCCTGGGTTTGCGAGCAGGGCGCGAAGTTCCCTAGACAGGCAGGGATTCGTCGAGGGTCCACCACCCAGCCGGTGCCCTCCGTTACTGTCCCCGAATAAGGCGGTCGAGGGGTCTTGGCAGGCGTTGTGGCACTCGTAATCATCGGAGCGTTTTGGATCGTGGTTCTGGTACCGCCGATCGTGCGCGCCCGAGCCGAGCACGTCTCGCGTGATTCCATTCGCGACTTCTCGTTCAAGATCCGCGCCCTCGGCGGCGCCAATGCTCCCTACCGTCCGGCTGCGCTGCGCTCCGGCCGACCGCCGATGGGTGCGACCGGGCAGCTGGTGCGGCCCGCAGGTCGACCGGTTCCCGGAGCGCCAGCGGCTTACTCGTCGGCCGCTTCGGAGCGCTCGGCGATCCGCCGCCGCCAAGTCTTCTCGATGCTCGGCTTGTTCGCGCTCGTGGCCTTCATGCTCGCCATCAGCGGCATGAGCCAGGGGTGGATCGTGTTCGGGTTCGCCATCGTGATGCTGGCCGGTTACTCGGCGTTGGTGGCGATCTACCGTCCGGCGGCTCGGGCCCGGATCCCGCTGGAACGCCTTGCTCCGGTCCGGTACCTGCCGCCGACGCAGCGACCGACGGTCGCACCCGAGTACGTCTACCGACGTTCGTCGTAGTCCGCGCCTGCCGATGGCCGACCGCGCCGACGAAATCGCCGCGATCGGCGAGGCGGCCCGGCGTCGATTCGACGACAAGCACCAGGCCCGCGAAGTCACGATTGGCGCGGCCCGTAAGGCAATCCAGTGCTGCGCTGCATCGATTCGCGCCACGCACCGTGGCGAATGGGAATCGGCCGAAGCGCTGGCTCGTGAGGCTGCCGAACACCTCCGCGCCGCCGACGAAGCCACGAGGTTGTTTCCGGAAGTGCGGACGAGTGGACCGCTCCACGACGCCAAGAAGGAACTCGCCGAAGCCTGGCTGACGTTGGCGTTGGTGCGCAATGAGCCTCTGCCGACGTCGGATCAACTTGGTGTCGAGGTCGCCGCGTACCTGAACGGGTTGGCCGAGGCGGCGAGCGAGTTGCGCCGAGAGATCCTCGATCACCTGCGCCACGGCGAGCTCGAGCGCGGTGAGTTGCTCATGGGCGCGATGGACGACGTCTATTCGATCCTCGTGACGTTCGACTACCCCGACGCCGTCACCGGCGGATTGCGCCGAACGACCGACGCGTTGCGGGCCGTGCTCGAGCGCACGCGCGGCGATCTCACGACGACGATGGTGGCGGCTCGTCTGCAGGCTG